>CAILVY010000073.1 GCA_903837785.1 Candidatus Hydrogenedentota bacterium | reverse complement strand
GGTTTCGCTTCCCCCTGGACGACCCGGGCTTTTGCCTGCAGCACAAACGGTTCATTTGCCCAGTCATTGAGGGGTATTTTCACAGTTTTCGATTGCGGTTCATACCCGTCGGAGAGCACTTCCACTTTCACCTCGCGGGCAGGAAGCTCCGTCAGGCGCAGGGGCTCTGATTCCTTCGCCGTACCCCGGTCCTTGCCGTCGACTTTGACGGTTGCCCTTGCCACATTCACCGAGACCTGCAGGGCACCGGAAACCGCCGCGGCCGCGGGGGGCGGCGGCAGCGACGCCACGGGACCCGGCGCCGGAGCAGGGCTTTCCGCGGCGGGAGTTGCGGCCTGGCCGGCGGGGGGGGGCGGCATGAAACAGAATGTTCCAATCAGCGAACTGCTTTCCCACGGAACCTGCGCCTCACTGGTGGCCGATGCGACCTCCGCCCGCGTGCGCTCGATAACCTCGCGCACGCTGAGGCCCGGCTCCTTGATATGGCGGAGCAGTTTCCCGGTGAACACGCCGTTGCGGCCCTGTCCGTCCGCCGCCGTTTTTCCCGGCGAAGTGGCATACGCGATAAAGGCGCCTTTGCCGGCCAGCATCGAGGCGAGCCCCCCTGCCCCACCCCGCGTCCCGGCCGTGAACGGCAGATTCCGGCACGCATCAAGCAGAACAATGTTCACGCGGGAGCCGGCGCCCTGCATCTGCGAAAGGACTTCGTCTGCATTCACGCAGCGGGTGCGCATGACCGTGGCTTCCACGACGCCATCCAGGGGAACGAGATAATTGGCGCCATCGAACTGCACGCCATGACCGGCGAAGTAGAACAAGGCGGCTTCCGCATTGTGCGCCCGCCCACCGAGCCGGGCGATTTCCTGCAGCATCGTGTCCAGCGAGCAATCCGTCTTTACGACCACATCGAACCCGCATGCCGTGAGCGCCGCGGCCATATCCGTCGCGTCATTCACCGGGTTCTTCAGCGGGTTGTCCTTGTAGGCCCCGTTTCCGACGACGAGCGCCACCCGTCCCTTGGCCGTTGCGCCCAAATCCGGTGTGTTGACGGAGACGCTCCGGTCCTGTCCCCCGGCCGCCAGGCAGCAGGCCATGGCCGCCGCAAGTATTCTGCATGAACAGAGTCTCATAGACTCCTCTCCCTGAATCCGTCCTTGGCGTGCGTCCCTGACGGCTGTCTCACTGCCAAAGCGGCGCGCTCATGCGTTCCATCACGCATCGCCCTGCTTCATTTCTCCAGGAACTTCTTGATTGTTTCCTGGAACTGCTGCATATTCTGGTCTTCGTCGGCAAAGGCGCAACGCCGGTTCTGATAGGCCGCCTCGAACTTACCGAAGCATTCGCGGGCCTCGTCTTTCTTGCGTTCTTTCAGGTAGCTTATGCCCATGCCGTACCAGGCACAGGGGAAATCCGGCCAGCACTCCGCGGCGACAGCGTAAAGACCCCGAGCCCCTTCGTAGTCCTTCCCTGCGAACTTGATGGAGGCGCCCAGGTCGGCCACCCGCGCACCCCACCAGCGGAAGCGTTCGTTCTGGGGCAGCACCTCCATTACGTGCCGGACCACTCCAAGCGCCTTTTCGGCGGCGGCTCCTGCCTCGGCCAACTGTCCGCCCCGGAAGAATTCCGCCGCTTCCGCATACGTCATCATGGCCAGGCGGAAACCGCACTCCGCCCACAGTGGAGACTCTTTCAGGATGGCGAGATACTGCCCCACCGCCTGGTCGGGCGCGCCGCCGAGGGCTTTGTCTTCCTGCAGCCGGGCCTCATAGTAGCGCCGGTCCAGGTCCTGCAGTTGGTCCTTGCTCTTCTCGAGCAGATCACGTGCGGCGTCCACGTTCTTTTCCTCGAGTTCCAGGCGGAACCGCAGACAGCGGAAATCCGTCTGGAGGTTGATGAAGTATCGTTCCGAATCCTCAATCGGATATCGGAGCTGATCGAGCGGTTGGGGTTTCAGGAAGGGGCTGTTGGCGTCCACTTGCTCCTTGACTCGCTTCATCATGTCCCCGAGCAAGGCATCACCCGAACCCCGCAGGGCCTGAATAGCCTCGTCCAGCCCTTCGGTTGCCAAGTCATACTTCCGGATGAAGAGACCGGTTAACTGTGCCGTCAGTTCGAGCAGGCGCTGTTCGATGCTGTCTTTCAGGATTTCGGCTTTGCTGGCGGCCAGTTGATCCACGGGATTCAGGGAACCCAGCGGCCAGATATCAATCTGCTGCATGAAATAGGCCGATTCGAGCGACTGGCCTTCCGCCAGGCCGTTGGCCGTGTCGAACGCGGCCCGGGCATCCACGAATTTCTTCTGGTCAAACAGGGCCCGGCCTTCGTCCAGCGCCTTGACGACAGGTTCCACCTTCTGCAACAGGGGCGCGGCCTGTTCGGGCTCCACTTGCGCGGTCAGCAGAAGGTAGTATGCCTGCCGGAACTTGCCCTGCTTGATGCTTTGACTAATCGAGGAAACGGCCGAGTCTGACTTCACCTTCTTCTCGATGCGTGCGGCAATCTGCTCCATCAGAGCGCGGGCCCGTTTCTGCAGGTCATCAAATTTCGCGCCGGTCGCCTCGTGAAGGTCGTTGTTGCGGCTGCCCCGCTCATATTTCTGGTCGAGCAGCCCTGCCGTCTTGGCCTTGGCTTCATCAAGGCGCCCGGCGGCGAGGGCGTCTGTGGCCGCCTTGAGATCCGCTTCAAGTCCCTCAATCCAGGTGGCGTCACCCGAGATCAGCTGGAAGAATTGCATCGAGGCCTTGTACTGCTCCTCGCGGCGGACTTCCTTGAGATAGTCCTGCCCCTCCTTCGCCTTGTCACGGGTCATCGGGTAATCTGAAGCCTTGTAGGCGGCCAGGGTCTCCTTGTAAAGGGCTGTGAGGTGTTCCAGGACCTTTTTGTTGTAGGCCTGCTGCATGAGATATGCGCCAATTCCTCCGAGCAATATCAGGCTGAACACGGCTGACACCGCGATCATCATCAGCTTCTTCTGCGGGATCGGAAGCTTCCCCAACTTGAACCCGGCTTCTTCCGGGGGCGGCGCGGCGGCCGGCACATATTCGCCAATCTTCAGGCTGAACGGGTCCTTCTTGCCCTGGCACCCCACCGCCAAGTCATCGAGCACGGCAGAGACGGTCTGATAGCGGTCGGGGAGGTTCTTCGCCGCCATCTTCAAGAGGATGGATGAAAGGTATTCGGGGATCTCGGGGTTGACTTCGTTCAAGGGGCGCAGGCTGGAATGAGGATCATTATGCCAGTTCATCCAGTACTGGCCCTCATTGGGCTGGCCCATGATGGCGCGGAATTCCGTTTTGAACCGCTCCTCTCCGCACAGAAGCTGGTAGAACATGAATCCGACCGAATACACGTCAATAGAGAAATTGGCGCCCGCGCGGCCCCGGTACAACTCCGCCGCCGCATATTGAGTGGGCACTTCATCCAGTGAAAGCGTGATCTCCTCGCCGACTTCCACCGACATGCACAAATCGATGATCTTGGGGCAGCCGTAACTGTCAAACATGAGGTGTGACGGTTTGATGCCCCGATGCACAATACCCTGGTCGTGGAAAGCCTGTATCCCCATAAGCACCTGGACCATCCATCCGACGACTTCCTGGAGGTCCAGCTTGCGGTTCGCGGCCAAAATATCCTGAAGGGAATGCTCCAGCTTCTCCAGTACCAAGACTGGGGCAGGGTGCTCCGCGGTCGGATTGATGACCTCGATGGCCTTGACAATATTGGGATGAGAGGTGGCCAGCAGCCACTTGCACTCCTCCCGATATCTTTCAACGTAATCCTTGCGGAATTCCTCGGGCGCTTCGGCGGGAATGGTGAATTCCTTGAGCAACACTTCGGCGCCGTCAAAGCGGCTCCGCGCAGTGTGCAGAATGGACCTCCGCCCCCGTGTGAGTTCCCGGATGATCTCGTAGTCCCCGATTGTCTCGCCCATGTTCTCTCCTTGAATCCTCTACGTCTCTTGTCGTGGCAAACCCTGCCCTCTCCCCCGAAGCAGATGGTACTATTTCGCCATGGGAACGACCCGCCGCGCCTCATCGAGAAGGAAGAGGCGCAGCGGATCTTCAGCCAAAATCTTCTCATCGTAGGCGTCTGCGGCGGTCGGAACGGTGCTATTCAGGGCCGTCTTAAGACGGCGGTGCATCTCTTGCCAGGGAACGCGCGTCTCCGCCAGGAAAGCCTCCATCACCATGTCGCGAATCTCATCCTTGTTGACCAGGTGGCTGTTCTGACAGGCCTTGTCCAATTCCTGGAGGCGCTTCTGCAACATGTCATTATCGCCGTCCCCTCCCATGAAGACTCCAGCATAGGCCAGCAACAAGGACATCGCCACCAGATACACTGCCAGGAGAATCATCGTGAGATTGGAGCGTTTCCTGGGGTTTGCGGCGGCATCCTGTTCTGTCGCGCCCCCCGCGCCGTCCCTTAGTGTCTTGCTTTGTTCCGCCAGGTCCGGCTGTTGATATGAAAGGACGAATCCACCCACCTTGATGGTGTCATTGTGATTCAAAACCGCCTGGCCAACTTCCCGTCCATTCACCTGTACGGACCGGTCCTTCCTGACCAGTATGTACCGGTCCCCCGACAGCTGAAGGAGAAAATGCAGCGGTGCAATATCCGGACCAGGCAGGCGAATGTCACATGCAGGATCACTTCCTGCGTGTATTGAGCCTTTCGTGAGTTCGTACCGTTTCTGATCGGCTTTGCCGCTCACAACAACGATATAGTGCTTGCTGTCTTTCATTGCGCGCCACCTTCGCTATTGCCTGAAAACATCATTGGAGGGAACTCCCGCCCATTTGCATCACGGCCGGCCCAAGCACGAGGATGAATGTGGCCATCATGATGAGGATAATGGGAAAAATCATCTTGGAACCCGCCTTCTTCGCGATCTTCTCTGCACGCTCCGTTCGCTTGGCGCGCAGGAGATCTGCCTGATCGCGAAATGTGCTGGAGATGGGCGTGCCCATGGCCAGGCCCTGGTTAATCGCCTGAATGATGAGCACCAAGTCGTCCGAGGGGATGCGGCGAGCCAGTTCGTCCAAGGCGTTACTGAGCACGGTCCCATGCTGAATCTCTCGATTGACCAGCATCAATTCCTCACCCAGGGGCCCATAGCTTTCTTCCCGCGACGCTGCATCAAAAGCCTCTTGAATACTCGCGCCGCCGTCGACCATCAGCAGCATCAGGTCGAGGGCGTATGGAAGGTCCTTATTGATGGAACGGATCTTCTCATCCGCATCGGAAAAGAGATAGTACCAAGGTATGCCAAATCCCGCCAGGCCTCCAAATGCCGTGAAGCCGAGCATGATGCCATATCCAATACCTCCGAGATAGCAGACTGCAAAACCGAGAAGCGCCGCGAATGCGGCAATTGCCACGCCCGTCCACTGACAGATCGCCAGGAAATCCGGATAGGTGAGGTTCAGCGGGTTGCCAAGGATGAGCAACTTCTGCATTACCTTCTGCGACATCGTTGAGCCATCGCGTCCCTCGTAGAAGCGAGCGGTGAACTTGATTAGCGGAAGCAGGGGTTGCCACGTGCTGCCGGACCAGGCACGCTCCGCATTACGCAAATCCCGGGCCATCTCGGGGGATTGTGCGGCCTGAAGCGTTCGATTCAGCCGACTGAGACACCAGAAAGTGAAAGCAGCAAACGCGGCACCCAAACAGACGGCGTATGGCAATGAAGTGCTCATATGTCCTCGCTCAATATCTTCTGTATCCACAGAAAGGCTATAAACATCAACGCCGCTGCAATCAGGACCATCACGATACCCACGGGTGTGTGGAACATCTTTCCTACCAGGTCAGGCTGCGCCAGGTAGAACATCACCAGCACGAACGGAGGAACGAGCAACATGACTTTTGCCTCAAAGCGGGGACCGGCGGTCTCGACGCGCATCTTCTCCTCCATGCGATGCAGTTCCCGAAGCGAGGTGGCGATGCGCTCAAGAATTTCCGTCAAATCGCCTCCGCGGTGAAGATTGATGGTGAGTGCGCTACAGATGAGGTTGAAGTGTCTGCTTTGCAGGCGGCGCTGCACAACGCTCAGTGCTTCCTCGAGAGGAGAACCCGCGGCATATTGGCGGGAGATCAAGGCGAATTCCTGCTTCACCGGCGGGGGAAGCCTTTCCGCGACCTGTTCCATGGACTGGGCCAAGGAGAGTCCTGCACGAACCGCGGAACTCAACGCGGTAAGGGCGTCCGGGAGCTGGGCCTCCAACTGATGACGCCGGTCCTGAACGCGCCGTTGAATCATCACGTTTGGGATCAGGTAACCGACTGCGAAGCCGATTATCCCAAAAACAAACGCATCAAAAATCACGTACAGGATGGCGGCAATGGCACACGCGCAGATGATTTCCATGGCCAAGTAGTGCATCGGATTGGCTCGAAACTCATGCAGGCTGTCCAGATTGGATGCGTAATGCTCTTTTCGCCGTTCACTGAAACCCGTAATCACCGGCATGAGGGTCTCGGGCAGAACGATACAGAAAAGTGCCAGCGATATGCCCAGTAGCACTGCGGCCACGATTTCCAGGTTCATGTGCCTTCTCCTTCTTCGGCATCGAAAAGCAGATCAAGGGAAGCGCCAGTCTTCCGCATCAGTTCCCCAAAGAAAGTTGGGACATAACCGGTGTGGCGGAGTTGTCCGGTGGATTCCCCCTCACTGTACCGGTATCGGAAGATGTCTTCCAAGATGATGTCTCCGGAATCCGGATCCAGATGGGACACTTCGCTTATTTGCGTGATCTTACGCGAGCCATCGCCATACCGCGTGTACTGAACCACCACATTGATCGCTGAGGAAATCTGTTCGCGTATGGCGCGGATAGGCATGTCGGCCGCAAGGAGCACCATCGTCTCCAACCTGCGCATCATGTCGGCCGGGGAATTCGCATGCCCCGTTGTCATGGAGCCATCATGGCCGGTGTTCATCGCCTGCAGCATGTCAAGAGCTTCACTGCCACGGCATTCGCCCACGATAATTCGGTCTGGCCGCATGCGCAGGGCATTCTTCACAAGGTCCCGAACAGTGTATGCGCCTTTACCCTGCATATTGGGTGGCCGTGCTTCAAGGGAAACGACGTGTTCTTGCTTAATCTGCAGCTCGGCCGTGTCCTCGATGCTGACGATACGCTCCCGCGATGGAATATACTCGGTAAGGCAATTCAGCAAAGTGGTTTTTCCAACCCCGGTTCCGCCGGAAATGATGAGATTCTTTCTTCCTACTACACAGAGGCGCAGGAATTGCGCCGCCTGTTGCGTCATCGTGTGTTTCTCACGTATCAGGTCGTCCACTGTCAGACGAGTCTTGGCAAAGCGCCGGATGGTGATGCAGGGTCCAGCAATGGCCAAAGGCCGAATCACGACGTTGACGCGGCTGCCATCAGGAAGTCGCGCATCCACGAGCGGTGTACTGCGATCAACCCGCAAGCCCAGCGGCGCGACAATGCGCTCTATAACAGAGAGCGCAACTTCCTCGGAAACGAATCGACGCATTGTCTTGTGAAGAAGTCCGCTCCTTTCCACATAGATGAGTTCCGGATGCACCACCATGATTTCCGTAATGTCGGGAAGGCCCAATAGCGGTTCCAGAGGTCCCAGTCCGAAAACCGTGTCCAGCACATTGCGTTTCAAGTAATCCTGTAGAAACTGGCTCTTCATTCCGAGTTGAATTCGGTAACGAACTTGCTCGTAATGTTCATCCAGCCAAGTTTCGAGATCCTCAATATCGATGGCACGCCGCATTCTCTGGGCGAATTCTCCGACCGCAGCCTCATAAATCTCCGCACTGATTTCCGCAAAGGAGTGAAAACCTCTGCTATGCCGAGGAATTGCGGCTGACCCGTTCTTGGCTACAGCCATGTGGATTTGCGTCATTGCATCGCGCAGCATGCTCCTTGTCACATAGTCCAGCAGGGCGCCATCGGCATCGCGGGACTTGTTATTGATAATCTCCGTCGAGAACTCTTCCACCAGGCGGCGGTATTCCTCGGGGGCCAGCTTCTTGGGATCGAGTTTACGCAAGTCAAGCCGGCCAAGGAGATCCTGATGGCATTCCTTTTCCAGTTCGTGCAGCGCCTGGGCCTGGGAGGCGTCGATATGCTGCATGGCATCGCGCTGGGCATCGCGCAGGGTGATCAGGTATTGCCCAATCTCGATCTCGTCATCCAGGCGAAGTACATACGTTTCATGGTTAGGCAAGCTCTTCCCGCCCACTTTGACGGGCACACTGCCTACTGGCTTTATCCCGACTTGATCGCGCTCGTGGCGAAGGATTGCCTGGCGTTCGGAGACGAATGGGCTATCCAAGACGATGTCGCTTTCCGTCTCACGGCCAATCAGGTAATTGCGTTTCTCCTCCAGATCAATCACTTCCTGTTGATTCTGAAGAAGATTTGTGACAACGAGTCTCATGGTTTCTTCTCGGTATCTGCGGTTGCTGTCGTGTCGCTTTCCTGCACTTTCTGGGGCAAAGCATCCATGGATTGGGTAAAACTCTGGAAGTCCATCTTCGGAATGGGCTGCTTCTCCTCGACGGCCGGATTACGCAGGGTCAGGGTCAATCGGCCGCCCAATGACTCCGCAAAGACCAGTAGTTCCGCTTCCAAGGTTGTGACCTTCACGGTGACCGTGCTGTAACTGCGTTGTTCTTGAGAAGTCAGCGAATAACGCGGGTCATCAAATCGTTGCCCTACACCCAGCACGAGAACGCGTTGGAGAATAGTCCGTGTGAACATGCCGGGTACAGAATTGTCGGTGAGGGGTCTTGAAACATCCGAAGGCGTGGAATTCGAAACCCCGCTCAGAAGATCCTCAACACTGCCGCTTTCCGGGGGTTTCTTTTCCGAAGCCGGCTTGGCAATGCTGCGTTCAAGAGAAGCGGGCAGTCGCACTGTGTTCTTGTCTGCCTTGAAAGTTCCGATTACATCGACATAGTCGCCAGGCTCAACGATGTTCGTCACGGAAGACTCCATTCCGACCGAAATCGAAATTGCACGTTCGTCCGGTCCTTTGACCTGTTCGAAAACCGCGCGGCGAGCTCCCACCGGGTCAAACTGGCTGTAGAGAATCAACTGTCCTTGGTCTATTCGTGACGTTGGCCGCTTGCCCAGGATGATCTGTTTATCTTTGTATTGAACGGCGTACCTGCCGAAAGACTCGAACTTAGCGGGTATCGGTACAGAAAGGAAATCGGAGTCACGCACCTCACGATCGATGGGTATGCTTGTCTTGGCAACCATGACCGTGATGCCTTTGCTTTGCTGTTCGATGAAGAGGTAGGCACCAATGCCTCCAACCAACCCCAGAATGACGGCCACCACGAACAAGATCTTCGATGACATTGTCTTATCCTTTCCACAGTCCCTTCTCAGTGCCTGTAGTTATCTTCACGATGCTTGTGGATGTGTGTAACGATTTGCCCGGCTGATGCACAATGTCGAGCCGCCGGTCTTCGTTCACCGAGGTCTGAACGACGGCGCCACCAATGACTTCGACCGTCTCCAGGGTCGGACATGTTGACTTGAGGTAATCAGCGGTATCCCGAGCCGAAAACTCATTTTCGACCAGATAGTTTGTTACCCGGATATTGGATGCTTCGCTTTCGATTTTTTCCAGGACAAGGGCCGATGGACGGAGAGGGAATATCTGTTCCAATTCTTTCTTAAGTGCCAGCGTGTCCGTGGGTTGTGCCAGATTCCGAAATTCCCCGGGATTGTTCAATCGCATGGTGACCAGCACCGACTCGTTTCCAGAAGCAAAGGCCATGGCCATCAAGAGTGGTTTCTTGTCTGGGTTCTTGAAATCCCCGTACAGACGAGTGATGGAGTTCTTGTCGAGGGCACAAAAACTGAACGGCCTCGCGGTTCTCATGAACCCGTTGATGGGTGTTATCGAAGCCAGCAAGAGGTCCATTTGAGATGGAAGGGCTTTGCTACCCACCCCATGAAGCTTGTCCAACTCCTCGATCAATTCCTGGGGCGACGCCTTGGAAAACTGAATCTGCGTATCCCATGACATGCCATGAAATCTGCAGGTGCGGTTCGTTATTCTCCGCTCGCCCTGCTCCTGTGCGACCATGTCCTGCAAAGGGGCTCTTTCTGTTCCCCGCATAAACACATCCGCATAGAGTTCCCGAATTCCCGGGGCAAATAGCAGCAAGAGAGCGCAGAGGGGAACGGTCAGCATGACCGCTTGTATTCTCCGAAACCTTCTTGTGCAATGGCCGGGTGTATTCACTTTCTCAATCCCACTGTCCCTATTCTACCAATGGCCCGGACTGGGCCTGGGCATTCAGACTTGCCAGGAATCTGTTGAATTCTTCCCATGCCGCCTTGGCCATCTGATGTGATGGACCCTTCTCGACATCGTAATGCTTTGGACGGCGTAACCACATGCGCAGGCCGGCAAGGCAGTCCCGACTTGACTGTTGAGTAAGTCCCTCAAAATACACCGACGCCTTGATGTCCACTTCTGCTTGCGGATTGCCGTGTTCTTCGGACAGGACATCATGCCGTGGAGTCGGGTAATAGGCCGTATCATTCTTGACTTCTTGTTCGGCTTGATCCAGACCGCCTGGCGCACCCGAACGGTACTCCCACCGTGGCTGGCCCGCTACAGAAGCACGAAACGCCCCGTGGCGCACGGATGCGATTGCGTTGTGGCTGCACAGCCCGGACTGCATGACGCTCCAGGACAGGAGACAAAAAGGAATCAAGAAGAACGTTGAGAACATGACTGCTTCCATTGCGGCGCTTCCCGAATCGTTTCTTTGAACGATCGGGCTCGTTTGTCTTTCATAGAATGGCAGCATGTTAGTGATAAAGGCCTTCGTCCGAAATGATTGGGGGCGTGGACTCATTTGTGACGTCCGGTATCTTCTTGACCCGGCTCAATTTGACATCCCAGTACTGTGTGAACAGGTCCCAACTTACGGGATTGAACACCTGCGCCTCTGCAACGGCAATAGTGCCAAGTGTCTGTGGCTGTTCAAACCCATGCAAGCGACGTGAAAACGGACTTAGATCACGGGCATGAGCCCCGGGAACCATGACGGCCTTTTTCCGTTCACCATACACAACCGTCAGAATGCCGCAGCCCTTGTACGCGTCCTCGAACCCCTGCAAACGCCACGCTGGTGACATGTCCGTCAGATTAATGACAAGAAAGGTGTTCGCCCAGTTTTCAAACTCATCTCTGTCCCCCACAGCCTCTATCGCCTGAACATTGGCTTCTTCCACAAACTTTGGGAATGGTCCCTGCATGAGATCATACTCATGATAGAGATAGTAGTAGCCACGGCGGTCGGTATCGCCCCCGGGTTGTGAGCCCGTCTCCGTAGGTTCGTACCAATCGGCCATGCCGCCCTCGCCCTTGTCCGCAGGAATCCGCGGGGGACCAGCCAGCGTGGCAGTCCGGGCGCCGTTCTTCCGGGCTACTTCATCTGCCGCAGATTTGGCCTTGTCCGGTGTCGACTGCATGATAGTGTCATTCGCCGACTGGAAATTCTGGATGGCGCTGTCACACTTCTGCGGAATCTGGTCGTTGAAGTAACCTTCATTATCCAGGACGAGCCTGTCGAAATTTGTGGCGATTCGGTATTTTTCCTTTAGCGGCCAAAGTTCCGGCTGTTCCACGCAGGCCTCCAGGAGGGCGAGATACGTCTCGTAGTGGCCGGAAATCAAAGAACTCGCCATCGGAACCATGGCCTGACTTATGGACTTAAGAGCCAGGAACTCGGTGATTGCCACATTGTTGTCGGAGATCGTATTCATCCCGTCGGCAAACACTTGTGCAGCCGCCAGCGAGGCGGCATCGGCAGCGTTCTGCATGCGGATCTTTTCGTGGAGATTGGCACTGTTGTTCAGGACGAAGGCAAGCAACAGCGTGAAGGCTATGGATCCAAAAATGCCGATGAAGATGATCTGCGCGCCCTCGTCACGATGGAACCGGCCCGCCAATTGCGCGGTGCTCCTCGCCAGGCTGATAGTACCCTCTCCCTCGTCCTTCCGCAGACGCAGCAAGCTAGTCACCCCTCCCCTCCGAATCTCATGGCCCGACGTCCCCGAAATCACTCGGTTTTTCTCCGGAACCCTCGTTCATCATGACGCATCGAGACCCCAGCGTGCAATACGGCCCCAGTGCATTAGTACCGTCTCGGAGAATTTGCCGTGCAAAGGGTAGCGAGAGGTTGTATTCATATTTCACATCCACGGTGACGGGCGCGAACACATCGTATTGGTCGCCTGACGGCAGTTGGACTTCCGTCTGCACCAGAGCGTTGCCGAACTTGGCATCCCACATGTCATATCGCGCAAATCCCCCCGCGAGGTAGCCTGACAAGACAGGTTCGGCGATTTCGTGAATTCCTTTGAGATACTTGGCGGACCGGACATCGCCCGCACCGCTCATCGCGCGCGTGGGGGAAACCGGCGACACCGCAAAGGCAGCGGCCTCCAGTATGACCTGCCTCTTCTGTGCGCTCAGTTCGTTCCGCCCGCCATCGGCAGCTTCAGGAATGACAACACACGCACACCGCGCGGCGCAATAGGATGAGTACTTGGTAAAAAGGTATGCGTTCAGGATCAATACAAACTGGATGGTGCACATGATGATCGGCAGATAGAAAATCGTTGTCATCGAGAAGTCCATAGCGCCTGCGCCACCCCGGTCATCCCGAAAGAACTCCCGCCAGGACCTGCCTGCCCCTGCCTTGGTGTACCAGTTTCGCCCAAGGCAGTACCCACAAACCAGCAAGACGGCCAGGTATTTCACCCACAACACCCAGCTCACAGCGTTCTCCTATTCGAACGGGGAGGTTAAATGTCCTGAACCCTCCAGCACAATACAGACGAGGACCGCAGCCACCGCCAGCACACCAAAGGGGACTCTCAAGTTCTTTAACTCATCGGGAGGCTCGGGAAAGGCCCGGAAAGTCAGCAAACTCCACAAATTCTGAAACAGGTAGAGCAGACTCCGAATGATACCTGTCCTCGCAATTAACGTATAAAAGACCACCACAAAACAAAGTGAAAATACGTAGAAGAAGAAGTACAGAAGAAATCCCGGACCCTTCATGGCGCCCACCATCATTGCCAGCTTGACATCGCCACCGCCAATCATACTCTTAAGCCAGAAAGGAATCAGCAATCCAAACCCCACGGCAAGCCCCGCAAGATTCGCCCCTGCCGAATGAGTCCCTTGGATCAGGGCAAGAAGCATACCCAAAAGAATCCCCCCATAAGTCAGCACATTGGGGATTTTCCCCGAGGCCGCGTCCTGCCACCCCGCCACCGCACAAAGAAGCGCAAGGGCCACGTTCTGCGTCAACACACTAGTCCGCCTCCGTACTCACGCAGGTATCGAGCCCTACGATGGATTGCCTGTGCGGACCAACAATATCAGCTGTGACCAGGATCGCCGGACCCACCGCTGCTCTGACCGTCAAGTTCGGTAATCCCGCCTTGGAACCACTGGTAGATTTTCTTGCCGAACAGAATCAACGCAATAACCAGCGGGATCGCAATCAGCGCCACTATCATGACCGTGGACATTTCCGGCGCCCCACTCTCATCCCCATGAAAGCGGCGAATCTTCTCCTTCAATCCACTCATTAGTCTTCCCCTTTGTTGTGTTCCCGTCAGTCACTAGTGCTAAGTTTCAGCACTGCAACGTGAAGAGTATACGAAGTACATATTCCAAAAACAAGATATTCAAGAACGCCCAAGAACAAGAACTCGAGCACCGCATCGTCCGTCACCATGCTCATATCACTGTGTACTGCTACAGATATCGAATTCGACCGCTGTTCCCGCTGCGGACCAAAGATGTCATTAGTTTGCAGAAATGCCAGGATCACCGTAAGCGGGGCCAGACTGCGCAGGATCATCATCACTCCCGAAGAACACGAAGATCTTCCTGCCCAGAAAAATCAGCGCAATGACCAGCGGTATCACAATTAGTGCTACAATTATACTTCTGGACATTCGCAATGCGCCGCTTTCATCCGCATGAAAGTCGCGCATCTTCCTTTTCAATCCATCCATTTCTCTTCCCCTCTCTCATTTCTTCAATAGTCCAAACAACAGCGGCGGCGACACGATATCCAGAGGTAAGAAGTCCAATACCCGCCTTCGGCAATTTGATGGCCTTGCCGCGGGCATCCAAGGCGCACTACGCCCCCGACCCTTTGACCCATGCGTCCTATTCCGCCAGCTTCTTCCGCAACCGCGACCTCTTGTCACCCACTTCCGCTTTCCCGCCGGAATTCTTCAACATGCAACCAAACCTCCAGCACGTACCGTCCACAACGATCGCCCCCTCTGTTTAAAGGATACATATCCAGGAGGTTCCCTTTCCAGTTTTGGAGCTTCAGTGATCCCCAGTTTTTGGTGCAGCCCATGAATAAAGGGCGTACATGGCCCGCCTCCGGCTAAAATGGCCTCAAGTTGCGAATTCAAGGACCGCCGGAGGGAAAAGACCATGTACGACCCGAGCAAGATTTTGGCATGGATTCTCGCCAACGTACAAGGAATGCGTCTTTCGCGCTGCAAGACATTGGCTGCAATCGTAAGCGCTGCACTGGTGATGAAAGGTGTGGGGGTCCTCGCACTTGGGCGGGCCATGTCAGGCGAAATAGCCGCAAAACATTGTACAAAACGCGTGTGGCGCTTCTTGCGCAATGAGCAATTGGAGACGGAAAACGTGTTCGCCGCGCTCTTCAATTTCCTCCGGCCACGCCAGGGACGAACGATAGTTCTAGTGGACTGGACTGACCTGCATCCTTTCCAGCAACTTGTGTTTTCGCTTCCGCGTGACGGCCGTGCCCTTCCTTTCATGGCAATCACCGTTCTAAAAGGCACTTCGGAAGAAGAAAACAAAAGGGTCATGATCGCGGCCGAACGGGAGGCGATGGAGATGTTGGCGCGCATTTGTCCGCCTGATGTACACCCCATCCTCATTGCAGACCGCGGCTTTGGACATCCGCGTTGGCTGCAAGAAATCAAAAAGAGGGGATGGCACTTTGTGCAGCGTTTGTCCCACATTCATCAGGTGTCCGTGGAGACGCACATGGGCACGCTCAAAGAACTGGGGATACGGCGTGGATGGCGGCAACCGGCGGACTTGGCGGCGGCGCTGTCCGAATACCTTGCGGAACGACGTTCGCGCCTTGTGGGGCATTCTGGCGCGTCCGTGGTGCCGTTTCCCGGTGCGCTGGACGGCGTGCCGGTCTTCAACCTGCCCGACAAAGCAAACAAGGCATTTGACCGGGATTGCGCAGCGGCAAAGATCCCCAAGCGCGATGGCGCCGGGCGTGTGATGAATTTTCATTGCTTGCGGCATACGTTTGGAACACTACTTGCGCGATCGGGGGTAAGTCTGCAAGTAGCGCAGCGGGCAATGCGGCACAGCACTCCGGCGTTGACATCAAACGTCTACATGCATCTTGGATTGATTGACGTGGCGGGCGCGGTGGACAAGTTGCCCGCCATCGGCGCGGTGAACCTCGAAGCGGCGGAAATGGTGGCGAATTCCGTTACCCCAACGGTTACCCCAGATTCTGACATCATGGGGAAAAACGAGTCATTTTCCGGCAAGACAACCCCCGTTTCACGCTTCACCGACACGGGAAGTACAATACGCATTTCGCCCAATGCTGGCAGGGGTTTTAAGAAGGGCAGGATTGAATCTGGTGGGCCGTGCAGGAGTCGAACCTGCGACCTTGGGATTAAGAGTCCCCTGCTCTACCGTCTGAGCTAACGGCCCGCAGAAACAAAAAAAGATGGAGCGGGAGACGGGATTTGAACCCGCGACGTCAACCTTGGCAAGGTTGCACTCTACCACTGAGTTACTCCCGCTCAACGGTGCGCGTATGTTAGCAAATCGGACAGCGCGGTGTCAAGCAAACGCATCGGCTTACATGACGGGAGCGGAGATGCCGCTTTCCGTGGTCTCTTGCAGTGCGAGGTACTTGTTCACGGCGTCGAGATAGGCGAGTACGGCGGCCTCGATAATGCTGGTGCTGGCGCCTTTTCCCTTCATGCTGCGCTCGCCGAATTTGACGGTGACGTAGGCTTCGCCGAGGGCTTCTTTGCCGGGGGTGGTTGCGCGAATCTCGAAGGTTTCAAGCTGTCCGGAGAGGCCTGAGATACGATCAATAGCCAAACAGGACGCATGTACGGGTCCGTCGCCGGTGGCGGAGTCGATGAGGGTTTCGTCGCCCTTGGTGAGTTTGACGAGGGCCTTGGACGGATTGTTGCCGAAGGTGTCGACTTCCTTGAGGCGGTAGATCTCGAAGTCCTCGTTGCTCTGGCGTACGATGAGCATGCGCAGGTCGTCGTCGTAGACTTCTTTCTTGCGGTCGGCCAGATCGATGAATTTTTCGTAGAGCTTGTTCAACTGGTTCTCTTCGAGTTGATAGCCCAGTTCGGCGCTGCGCTTGGCGAGGCCGGCGCGTCCGGAGTGTTTTCCGAGGACGAGGTCGCTTCGGCTGCGTCCGACGGATTCCGGAGTCATAATCTCGTAGGTTTTCGCGTTGGCGATCATGCCGTGCTGGTGGATGCCGGATTCGTGGGCGAAGGCGTTTCGCCCCACGACGGGCTTGTTGAAGGGGATGGAGAGTCCTGTGAGCTTGCTGAGCAGGGTGCTTGCGGGGACGATCTCGCGGGAGGCGATGCGGCAGTCGAAGCTGTAGACGTCGTTTCGGGTGCGCATGGCCATGACGACTTCTTCGAGGGAGGTGTTTCCCGCGCGCTCGCCAATGCCGTTGACGGTGCACTCGACCTGGCGGGCACCGCCGTCGATGGCGGCGAGGGCGTTTGCGACGGCGAGCCCAAGGTCGTTGTGGTTGTGGGAGGAGAAGACGACGCGTTCGGAACCGGGGGTGTTCGCGATGACGTATCGGAACATCTCGCGGATTTCGTCGGGGGTGGTGTATCCGACTGTATCGGGCAGATTGATGACGTCGACGCCGGCGGCGATGGCGACTTTGGCAATGGCGACGAGGTAATCCCAGTCCGAGCGGGTGGCGTCTTCGGCGGAGAATTCGACGCGCGGGATGAGGCTCTTGGCAAGGCGGACGGCCTTTTCGGCGGCCTCCAGCACTTCCTGATGGGTCATGCGCAGCTTGTGTTCGAGGTGAATGTTGGAGGTGGCGATGAAGGTGTGCAGCACGGGATGCTTCGCGGGCTTGAGCGCACTGGCGGCGCGTTCGATGTCTCCGGGGACGGCACGGGCGAGTGCTGCGACGCGGCTGGTCTTGATGGTTTCGGCGACGCGGCGCACGGCCTCGAATTCCTGCTTGGAAGCGATGGGGAAACCGGCTTCGAGGATGTCGACGCCGAGCCGCTCGAGTTGCAGCGCCATCTGGATTTTTTCGTGTTCATCCATGCTGGCGCCGGGCGATTGCTCGCCATCGCGCAGGGTCGTGTCGAAGATTTCAACCATCGTAGCCATATGCAACCGCACTCCTGTTGTTTATCGGGGAACGGCTCGATTATAGGAGGCGTCCCCCCCACTTCGCAAAGTCGCGCCGCTCACTGAGGCGAACATCGGCCCGGCGGGCGGTATTCCAAGGGGAAATATGCGCACTGGCGTGGAGGGGCCACTGGCGGCGCGCGATGGTGGTTGCTATAATCCGGCGCATGGAAACCCAGCATCCCAAGAGCATTCGCCGGCGGCTGCTTACGACGCTGTACGAGCGTTACATGAAGAATCCGATCGAGATGTTGACGCCGTCGGATTTTCTGGAGGACTGCGGCGTAGATCGGCATGAACTCATCGTGAACATGCATTACCTGGCGGACCGCAGCCTGGTGGAGTTGATGATGGGCTACAATCCGCCGTTGTTCGCGTCGGCGCGGATCACGGCGAACGGGATCGACCTGGTGGAGAACCGCTTTGAGTTCAACCTTCGCTTTCCGCCTTCTCCGGGGGAGCAGGAGGAATCGGCGACAGACCTGATGTGGTTGATGGAGCGGCTGGTGGAAGAGGTGGAGTTCTCGCCGCTCGACGGGGAGGCGCGGAAGAACTTGCTCCGGGACGCGCAGTACTTGCGGGAGGAGTTGGCGCGTCCGGTGCATCGCTGGCGGCGCAACGTGATCGACACCGTGCTGGACTGGATGGCGGAGCACTTCGAGGACCCGGGGGAAGCGTTGCCGTCGCTGCCTCCGTTGCGCAAGCGCATTTCCGAGACGCTGCCTTAGCCGGCCAAGGCCCCCACGAACTCTTCGATCTTTCCCGCGTTTTGCGCGAGGTCGCGGGCGCTGTGTTCAACGAGTTCCTGGTTCAGGGGCCCGTTTTCGGGGAAATGCGGCATGGGAGGAACGATGGGATTGCTGGCTTCGGGGAAGCCTGCGGCATAGGCCGCGTGGTTGGCGCCGGCGGTGAGACAGGCCAGGAGCCGATTCTCGGAAGCGGCTTCGGGCGCGTGATGGCACCGGATGGCCTCGACAACGGCGAGGGGCAGGTTCCATTGTTCTCCGAGTATCGCTCCAGCCTCGGCGTGGTCCATGCCGAAGAACTCCGTTTCGAGCTGGGTCATGCTGCATTGCCGTTCGTGGGCGAGGTTGGCGGCCTCGCGGAACTGCCCGGGATAAAGGATGTCGAAGACGACTTTGCCGATGTCGTGGAGCAGCCCGGCTTCGTAGCATCCGCTCACGGAGACGCGGGCCGCACGGGCGCAGCGTTCGGCGGCCATGGCGGTGGCGAGGCAGTGCCGCCATAGTTGGGTGCGCTCGTAGCGGGACACCGCCGTTCCGGCGCTCTTGAAGGCGGAAACCATGAGGGCGATATTGCGGACTTCGAAGAAGCCGAGCATGACGATGGACTGAGTCACGCTCTCAATCTTTCGATAGAAGCCGTAGTAGGGGGAATTGACGAGCCGCAGCAGCGTGGCGGAGATGCTCTGATCCGAGGCGACGAGTTGGCTGAGTTCCAGGGCGGAAGACTCCGGATCCGCCGCGGCATTGAGTATGCGCACCAGAATCGCCGGCAGGGTGGGCAGTTCCGTCGTCCTCAGGATCGCTTCCCGGACCTCGTCCTTGCTGATAGCCATGCTTCACTCCCTGATGTCGTAAGTGGCCGCGTACCGATCATACGACAGGGTGGTTCCGGGCGCAAACCGGCCGTGGGCGCAGAATAATCTCTCCGGGCCGGATGTTTCGAGAGGCACACAGTGGAGGATATGCCATGCACCGAGCAGAAGCAAAGATACCTCAAGTGGGCCAGCGGGCGCCGGCGTTTTCACTGGCCAACGAGCAGGGCCGTGAGATTGCCCTGGCCGATTTGAAGCACCAGCCGGTAGTGCTGTATTTCTATCCCCGGGACGACACGCCGGGCTGCACGATAGAGGCCAAGGGATTTCGCGACAATCTTCAGCAGTTTGAGCAACGTGGGGCGCTGGTCCTGGGGGTAAGCCCGGATTCTGTGGATTCGCACTGCAAGTTTGCAGACAAGTACGGGCTCAACTTTCACCTGCTTTCCGACCCGAGCCACGCGGTGGCGGAGAAGTACGGGGTCTGGGTGGAGAAGAACCGCTACGGCAAGACGTACACGGGCATACAGCGGGCGACGTTCCTGATCAGTCCGGACGGGAAGATTGCGAAGGTCTGGCCGAATGTGACGCCGGACGGGCATGCGAAAGAGGTGCTCGACGCCATCAAGGGCCTGGCTGCCTGACGGCCTAGGGGTTCCGGACCGCGATCTTTCCATCGGCGTCCTGGAACTTCTGGCCGGACGGCAGGAGGTCGCGGCGGGCTTCCGCAAAGGTTTCCTGGACCGCCGAGAGGGCGGTGGCGCGCAGTTTGCTCGCGGCCACGATGGACTCGTAGAGCGTCCAGCGATCCTTGTTTTCATTGATGACCAGCAACGCGTGGCGGTCCCTGGCGCGGCGCTTGAATGCCTTGCGATAGTCCTTGTTCGTAATCATGTAAAGAAGTCCGTCGCGCTTCTCGCAGGCGAATCCGGAACTGCGGTATTCATTCACGAGTTCGGCGCGCGCGGCGCGCGTCTTCAGGATCTGCATGATTTCGGGGGTGTTCACGACGATGCCGGCGTGGCCGGTGAGTTTCGGCTCGCGGTTGCCTTCCTGGACCGCCTTCTCTATTTCGTTCGCCACCGCCCGCAGGGCTTCCTTATCCAATTGGGCATAGTTTGCTTTCGTGCGCCAGAAGGGATTTGCCACGTGGCCGCAACCCGCGGAGGTCAGCGCAACCACTACGACGCAGGCGAGAAGAATCCGGTTTTGCATGCTGCCTCTCATTGTCCTGGTCCTGCGACCCGGTTTTTGCCATTGCGCTTGGCGCGGTACAGGGCCTGATCCGCGGCGCGGAGCAGATCCTCGCCGGTCAGCATTTCATTCGGATCGAGCATGCCCACTCCCAGACTCACGGTCACCCGTTGTTCCTGCGGCAAAGCCGGGAACGGCGCCTCGGCGATCATGGCGCGTATGCGGTCGGCCTGGGTGACGGCGCCCTCGACGCCGGTCTGGGGCATGATGACGACGAACTCTTCGCCGCCGTACCGGGCGCAGGTGTCCGTCTTTCGAATGCAGTGCGTGATACGTTCGGCGATTTCCTTGAGAACACGGTCCCCCGCGAGGTGCCCGTAGGTATCATTGATTTGCTTAAAGTCGTCGATGTCCAAAATGAGGCAGGAGAGCGGCAATTTGTAGCGCAGGGCGCGTTCCACTTCGTGATCCAGGCGCTCGCGGAAGAAGCGGTGATTATGCAGGCCGGTCAAGCCGTCTGTGATGGCGAGGCGTTCGAGGTTCTCATTGGCGATTTGAATGCTCTCGAAGAGCTGGGCGCGTTCGAGGGCGTTGGCGGCGGCTTCCGTGACAATCTCGAAGAAGCTGATTTCGCGCAGGGAGAAGCCGCCCTCGCTGCGGACGGCGCGCAGGAAGAGGGAGCCGATGCTCTCGTCGAAGAGGACGATCGGAATCACGAGGATGGCATGGATATTGGCCCGGTGCAGGACATCGGAGAGAGCGGCGGTGAGGGGGTCCTCCGACACGTCATTGATGATGACCTTTTCCCGGCTCATGAGGGACTTCTGGAGTTCGGGATACTTGGCGAGTTCGATCTTGCGGTCCACGATATTGGCGTCCTCGTGGGAGGCGAGGACGAGGCCATATTTCGCGCCGCCCCATACGCGGACAACGGAACAACGATCCGAGGGAACCACGCGGGCGATCTGCTCGACGAAGACGAAGAGGATGTCATGCGCGCGGCGTTTCGCGGAAATCGCCTTGAGAATGTTGAGGACGGAGAACAAGTCGCTCTTGTCCATGGCCATGTCCTGATGGCGGGTGGCAAGGGCGTTGGCGTGCAGGGTCATGAGGTGCATCGTAAGTTCGGAGAGCTGGATGGAGCCTTCATCGGGCGCATCCATGCCGCCGAGCAGGGTGCGTCCCTTATCGCCGAGGAGTGCTTCGATGGCGTGGGCAATGTAGACGCGCTGGACAGTCCATCCCCCTGTGAAATGGGCTTCGTTGTCGTAAGCGCTCGGTTGCAGTGAGCCGAGCACTGCAACGCTCACGGTGGAGGAGATCATCAGGAAGATGCGGTCGGCGGAGCGAAAGTCCGGTCCGTATTCGACAAAGGTTATGTTGTCCGTGCGTCCCCACGCGGGAGGGGCTGCGCCAAAGACCACAATGTTTCGTGCGAGTCCGCGCAATTCGTCAAGCGCATGGAGCTGGCTGGCGGTATGGCTGTCCAGCAGCATCAGCAGGTCGTCGCCGCCGTGCCGGCCGATGGTCTGCGCCGCTTCCTGCGCCAGCAGGAGATGCACCGCATGCTCGTAGAAGGGCACAACCACGCTTCCGGGCGGCATGGTGCTGTAGGGGGCGTTCGCAATACGAGCCAGGATGCCATCGGACTTCGGGTCGTTCAGCAAAAGAAGTTCCTCTCTGGGCCAACAGGCGCCGCCATTATCCGGTCCCCGGAGAGCGCTGTCAAGCAACGCACGGGGTCACGCAGGGGTGGGCGGCGGCATCGCCTCGACGATTTCCACCGGGGTGGAACGGACGACCAAATCGTACAGTTCCTCCACATCCTCTTTTCGCATTCGGGGACAGCCGTGCGACTTGTACTGGCCGATAGTCTCCGGAGCGATCGTGCCATGAATGCCGAGGTCGGTGGGGAGGCCGGCTTCTGCGGGCCCCAAGGGCATCCAGCGCGTGCCCAGTTCGTTTGCAGGGTCTCCCGCAGGCACGGGAGCGCCGCCGGGCTTGAACCACGTGGGATCTTTTTGCTTGTTCCCGATAGTGTACTTCCCGAGCGCGGTCTCATGGCTGGGCATTCCAAGGCCCACGTGGTATCGTTTGAAGAGGCCGTCCTTGTCGAAGAGGAACAAGCGGCAGGTGGAGCGCTCAATGACGATCCGAAAATCCTTGGGCGTATACTTCAGACGCTGCCCCAGACTCAATTGGGTGTCTTCGCTGAGGTTGTTGGCGCGCAAGAGCAGGCCCTGGGTCGTGTTGAGCTTGATGCCGATGTTGGTCAGGTTGTCGCCCTTTTCGACTGTGTAGACCTTGCTCTCGGGTGTGGCCTCCGGCGCAAAGATCATTTCGACATTCAGTTTGCCGAGGGCATCCAGGTTTTCGTCCCAGGCCTCACTGCCCCACTTTGCGTCATTGACGCCTTGACGGAACAACTGCCGCGCCGTGGCGAGATCGCGGACTTTCAGAGCTTGGCGGCCGAGGCCGGCCAGTGCCGGCGCCCGCAACTCGGGCGGCGCGGTATCGCGCAAGCGGGTGTAGACCGCGACAGCATCATCAACACGACCGCCGTCCTCGAGCGCGCGGGCATAACGGGCGGCGAGGGCGGGATATTCGGGACTGGCAGAAAAGTCTTTGGTGGCGCGGTCGAGCAGGGCCAACAGTTCGGCGGAGTCTCCTGTCTTCTGCGCGACCTCGGCCTGGAGCAGCGCGATTCTGGGCGCCTGAACGGGATCCTTGACGTGCAGGGCGGCGTTCTTGAGCAAATCCTTGGCCGTCTTGAAATCACCCTGTGCAACCAGGGCCTGGGCGCGCTCGAAGTCGGCGAGGGCGTTGACCTCCGCCCGGCCGGTGAAATGTGTGCCGACCCAAAGGGCGCCGCGCGCGCCAAAATACAGGGCGACGAGCACCAGCGCGATCATGAGCGCGATCGTGGTGATGCTCCGCTCATGCTGTTTTTTGGCGCCGAAGATCAGCTTGGCCATGGGCTAGATCCTCGACTCGGCCACGCGCGAGAGGTCCAGCAACATCTCCGTGACGGACTGATAGCGGTGGTCGACCTTGCGGCGAAGCGCCTTGAGGATGATGCGATCCAATTTTGGGGTGACTTCAGCGTTGTATTTCGAGGGCGATTCGAACTTGTAGGAGGGATTGATCAACTGGCGCTGGATTTCGCGCGTGTCCGCGCCATTGCAGGGGTGGCGCCCGGCAAAGAGTTCATACATCGTGATGCCGAAGGAGAAGATGTCGGAACGGGCATCGAGCGACTTCTTCTGCAGTTGTTCCGGGGACATGTAGAGGCGGGTGCCGCCGCTCTCGCGCATCCAGCGCGTGCGCCAGCTGGAGCTGGATTTCGAGAGACCGAAGTCCACAATCTTCACCTGGTTGCCGTCCCGGGAGAAGAGGAAATTGCCCGGCTTGATATCGCGGTGCACGACGCCGTTCTGATGGAGGAAATCCAGGCCGTCGCAAAGCTTGCGGCAGATGTCCAGCATCTGCTTCGTGGTGAGGTCCCGGTCGGTGATGTGCTTCTTGAGGTTGTGCCCGTCGATGTACTCCATCAGGAGGCACCGGCGCTGATGACCGAGCCGATCCTCCTGCACCACGATTTCCTTGTGCATCTTGATGATGTTGGGATGGTTCAGCGAGGCGGCAATGAGGATTTCACGGCCGAGGTAGTCGCGTTTGCGCCGCCGTTTGTCCAGGTCATAACGGCGATCGAGCACCTTGATGGCAATGGTCATGTCACGCGACCGGTCAATGGCCTTGTAGACGGTCCCCATGCCTCCGCTGCCGATGGGGGCGACGATCTCGTAAGGGCCTACATGCGTCAACTCGAACTGGGACTCGTCCAGAGACAGTTCAAGCCCGTCCTGCTCATCATTGACGGTGACTGGTCCTTTGCTTTTTCTGACCCAGCGGAACAATCCCATGGTTCATCCGGCCCCATGTGCTTCTGTTTGAATCTTAGGAAAAGCGCCGCGCCAAATCAACGACGATGCCCCCTATGCACTTTTCCAGTTTGACACGCCGGCGGGCACGGCCACCTCTTTAAGTATATCATTCATCACACTCTGCGTTGTAACGCGCCGCAAACGGCTTTCGGGATTGAGTATGAGACGATGTTCGAGCACCGGGAGCGCGAGCGCCTTGATGTCGTCCGGAATCACGAAGCCGCGTCCCTGCACGGCGGCGTAGGCCTGAGCGGCGCGAAAGAGCATCATGGAAGCGCGGGGGCTCGCGCCCAGGGTGAGGTGGACCGAGTCCCGGGTGCGATTGATGAGGCGCAGCAGGTAATCGCGGACTTTGTCATGAACGAAGATCTCGCGGACCGAGATCTGCATGCGCTGAACCGTTTCTGCGTCCGTGACGGCTTCAACCGCGTCCACGGGGTGGGACATGCGGGTGCGCTCGAGGATCTGCATCTCGGCCATGAGGTTGGGATAGCCGAGGGAGAGGCGCATCATGAAGCGGTCGAGCTGGGCTTCGGGAAGCGGGAAGGTGCCCTCATGTTCGACGGGATTCTGGGTGGCGAAGACCGTGAAGGGCGGCTTGAGGCGGTAGGTGCGCCCATCGACAGACACCTGGCCCTCGGCCATGGCTTCGAGGAGGGCGGACTGGGTCCGGGGCGTGGCCCGGTTGATTTCGTCGGCGAGCAGGACCTGGGTGAAGATGGGTCCGGGCCGGAACTCGAATTCCTGTGATTTCTGGTTGTAGATGGAGACGCCGGTCACGTCCGTGGGCAGGAGGTCGGGCGTGCACTGTACGCGGGCAAATCCGCATCCGCTCGACGCCGCGAGGGCGCGCACCAGCATGGTCTTGGCGACGCCGGGCACGTCTTCGAGCAGGACATGCCCCCCCGCGAGATAGGCGGCAACGGCCGCCTTCACCGCTTGGGACTTGTCCATGACGACCGTCTCTACATTGCGAATCAGGTCTTTGACTACCTGGCGGAATTCACCCACGGCCCCACCTCTCGCTGGCTCGTTTTCCGTTTGAGGGATGATAGCGCCCGTCGCCGTGCGACGCAAGCCTTGATTCGCTCCGCCGCGTTGCCCGCTCGCGGCTCATGCGCCGACCACCGAGGAGAGCGTGAGCATGGGCAGCAGCATGGCAATGACGAGGAAGCCGACGACCACGCCCATGAAGACGATGAGGAGCGGTTCGAAGAGGGCGGTGGCCGCCTTGACGGCCCGGTCCACTTCGAGGTCGTAGGCGTCGGCGACGCGTTTGGCGACGGAACCGATGCGTCCGGATTCCTCGCCCACGGCAAACATGGACATCACGAGGGGCGGGAAGTCCGGGGCTTTGCGCATGGCTTCGGAGATGGACTCGCCTTCGGTGACGCCGATGTGGATCGTGGCGACTTCGTCGCGCAGCACGAGATTTGTCATGGTTTCCGAGGTGATGCGGAGTGAGGTGAGGACGGGCACTCCGTTGTCCAGGAGGGTGCCGAGGGTCCGGGCGAACTTCGCCATTTCGTATTTCTGGACGACGCCCTTGACGACCGGGATGCGCAGCAGGAGTCCGTCGATCTGCTTGCGGCCGCTTTCGGTCCGCGCGAAGGAGACCAGGGAGGCGATAGCCAGGGCGATGCCGATGAGAATCGCCCACCACCACGTGCCCATGAAACCGCAGAGCGCCATGACCATGCGGGTGGGCAGGGGCAATTGTGCATTGAATTCTTCGAAGATCTTGACGAAATTGGGGAAGACGAAAGAAAGGAGGATGAAGATGGCGACGGAGCCCACGATGCTGAGGAAGACCGGATAGACCATGGCGGAAACGGCCTTTCCTCGCAGTTCTTCCTCTTGCTCTCCGAAGCTGACGATACGCCACAGGTTCTCTTCCATCATGCCGCCCGTTTCGCCGGCGCGAATCATGGCGCAGTACATGGCCGGGAAGAGTTTCGGGTGTTTGTCCATGGCCTCGGCCAGGCTGGAGCCTTTCTGAACTTCGTCGCGAAGCTGATCAATGACCTTGGTCATTTTGGGATTCGTGGTCTGTTCGGAAAGGGTGCGCAAGGCCCTGGTGAGGACCATGCCGGATTCGCACAGATTGGCGAGCTGCCGGAAGAAGACGTTGCGGTCTTTGAGCTTGATGCGGATGAGGGCGTGCCGGAGGGTATCCTGCTTCTCTTCGCCCTGGTACTCCTCCACCCGGAGCGGGAAATAGCCCATGTCCCGCAGGCGTGCCACGGCGGCACGCTGGTTTTCGGCCTCGATAATGCCGGTCGTGGCGGTGCCGGGGCCTTTCTTGACCTCATACTGGAACTGCGGCATCGTCCCTCGTTTTTAGGCGTCCGCGGTCACCCGCAGAACTTCCTCGACTGTGGTAATCCCCTGCCGTATCCGTTCCCAACCGGAGACGCGCAGGGTACGCATGCCCTGTTTCAATGCGACCTTCTTGATTTCGTGCGCATTGGCCCGTTGAATCGTCAGGTCTCGGATCTCGTTTGAGAAGGGCAGGATCTCGCAGATGGCCAGGCGCCCCCGGTAGCCGGTATGCCGGCAGGCATCGCAACAGCGGCCTTTGAGGAAGGTGGCCTGGAGTCCGGGGCCTGGTTCGACGCCGAACTGCTCGCGCAAGACCAATTCATCGGGCTCATCGGGGGCAGCGCAGTCACGGCAGGTGCGGCGCACGAGGCGCTGTGCCATGACGGCGATAACGGTGCTCGAAATAAGGAAGGGCTCGACGCCCATATCCGTGAGGCGGGTAACGGCGCCAGGGGCATCGTTCGTGTGCAGGGTGGAGAGGACGAGGTGGCCGGTGAGGCTGGAACGGATGGCCATCTCGGCGGTTTCGTAGTCGCGGATTTCGCCGACGAGCATGATGTCGGGGTCATGGCGGAGCATCGAGCGGAGTCCGAGGGCGAAGTCGAAACCGATCTTGGGCAGCACCTGCATCTGGGTGATGCCCTGCAACTGGTACTCGATGGGATCTTCGATCGTGATGATCTTCCGGTCCAGATTGTTGAGTTTGTCAAGGGCGGCATAGAGGGTGGTGGTTTTGCCGTGCCCGGTGGGACCGGCGACGAGAATAATCCCGTGCGGCTTCGTAATGAACGTGTTGAAGAGGCGCATATCGGTGTCGAGAAAGCCCAATTGATCCAGGCTGAAGAGCATGCTCGACCGGCTCAAGATGCGGAGGTTGACGGTTTCGCCGTGGGGCGTTGGCAGGACCGAGACGCGGAGGTCGAACTGCTGGTCGCCGAAGGAAGCGAGAATCTTTCCGTCCTGCGGCAGGCGTCGTTCGGCGATGTTGAGATTGGCCATGATCTTGATGCGCGAGACGATCGCGGAATGAAATCCGCGAATCGTCGGGGGAACGGGCACCTGATGCAGGATGCCGTCAATCCGGTAGCGGACGCGCAGATAGCTCTCGAAGGGTTCGATGTGAATGTCCGTGGCTTCCGACTGCACGGCTTCGAGGATCAGTTCGTTGACGAATTTGATGACGCTGGCATCGATGCTGTCATCGCCGAGGTCGGCGCTGAGCGAGCTGAATTCGAGGCTGACCGCGCCGCCCGAATGCTCTTCGCTGATGAGAATCTTCTCGACAGTGTCGGCGCCGACGCCATAGAGTTCCTTGATGGTCCGGTTGATCTCGCCGGGCGTGGTAACGACGGCGTCGATGCGGCGTTTGAGGACCAGCCGTATATCGTCGAGGAGATGGGCGTTCAACGGGTCGCAAACCGCGACGGTCAGGGTGCCGTTCTGTTCCTGGACGGGCACGAAACGGTAGTGGGTGGCGAATCGCGCGGGAACCTTCTCGATGACCTCGGGGGGCAACTGCATCTTCGAGGGCTGGACAAAGCGCATCTCGCAGAACTCGGCGAGACACCTGTAGACCGCCTCAGGCGAGGCAAAGCCCAACTGGGGGATTACTTCGACCAGAGGCAGGTCATTCTTCTGGGCTTCGGCCTTGGCCCGATCGAGCCGCGCCTCATCGACGACTTTGTCGCGGAGCAGTTGTTTCTCGAAGGCTTTCGGTTCCTGCACGCTGGGACTCCAGAGGCGGTATAAACCGCTTATTTTTCAACATGTTACCACAGGCTGCGAAAACGCAGCAAACAAGGCCGGCTTTCGGGAAAGGCGATCCCGAAGTCCGGCCTGACAATCGCAGCATTGTCCAGTCTTACTCCTGTCCCAACTCCGCCAGGGCCAGGCGCGCCAGGCTGGCCAAACCGGCATGCTCGCTCTCCGCCGCCTTCGAGTAAACCTCGCGCGCGCGGCTGCGGTCGTGGATTTCTCGCCAGTACATGTCGCCCAGCGTCACATTGAGTTGGGCCAGGGCGATAGGATCCGTCAGGCAATCGCGGAGGTTTTCGAGGGCGGCCGCCTTCATGGGAGCGTTCTCGGTTTCGACAGGGGCGGCGTTGTTGTCCCGCATGGCCAAAAGGGCCAGGGTGGCAACCATGGAGCCGGGATAGCGTGCGACGACTTTCTCGAGTTCGTGCACGGCGTCTCCAGCGGTATTGCGGGCGGCATCGAAGGCATAGAGCGGCTCAAATTGCTTCACCCGGGCCTCGCTCAGGAGATCAAAGCGATCCTTGACCACGCCGGGACTGGCCTTCCAGGTTTCGGGATAGCGGGCGCGCAGGGTTTGATAGGCGTCGTAGGCCTCGGGGTAACGCTGCAATTGAGCGAATTGGACTTCGGCCAGCATCAGTTGGGCCTGGCCGGCGTGCGGGTCCTCGGGATGGGCGGACACGGCGTCTTGCAGTACGCGCAACGCGCCCGTGAAATCATGGCTTGCGGTCAGGGTCTGTGCCTCGGCCAGGAGTGGATCGACGGCAGAGGCAAGCACGCGCTCCTGGACGCTGGGCGCTGCTTGCGGCCAAAGGGTGATGCTGCCGGCGGTCAGAAGCACGAGGGCGCAGGCCGCCAGGGGCAATGCCCAGCGCACGCCGCGTTGCTGCGCGGATTCCTCGGCGAGCCGCTGCCGCAAGACAGGCAGGAGGTCGCCCGTGAAAGGAATGTCTTCGCGGGCGATTCGGGTGGTCACGCGGCGCAGTTGCTGCGCCCGGGCGCGGCACGCAGGGCACGCGGCCATGTGCCGGTCGAGGCGGGCCTTGTCCCCCGGTTCCAGGGGTTCATAGAGCGAGGCCGCCAACAACCCCCTGATTCTCCAGCATCCCAACATGGGCATCCCTTTCCGGTTCAGAGCAAATCACCCAGTTCTTTCTGCAATTTTTTCAGTGCACGGAACAGATGAACTTTCACGCTGCCCACTGTGCATCCCAATTGCACCGCAATCTCCGCCAACGGCAATCCTTCAAAATGCCTCAGGACGAACACCGTCTTCTGCGTCGGCGACAGCACGACGAGCGCCTGACGGACGCGCGCGTCAATTTCGCGCGCGCGCACATCGTCCGCCGTCTCCATCGTCCCCGGCTCCACGGCAGCGCCTTCGGTTTCGGGCAGGAAGGCTTCATCCAATGGCTGATGCTTGTGCCGCTTAAATCGGCGCAAGTGGTCGATGGCCTGGTTGGCCGTCAACCGCATCAACCAAGGAAGAAATCGTCCTGTCGGCTCCCACGAGCCTATCTTGCGATAAGCCTTGAGCAATGCTTCCTGCGCGACGTCCAAGGCGTCCTCGCGGCTTCCGGTCATCCGATAGGCAACCGCATAGACCCGGCCCTGATGACGCCGAACCAATTCATCAAACGCCGCGACATTGCCGGCTTTGAGCGCCAACGCCAACGCTTGGTCATCCAGGGCCCGGAGGTCCATCGTATCTTCCTGATTCAGCAACAGTAACGCCTTGTGTCCGCAAAAAGTTAACACGGCCTGCGACCAGGCCATGCCATGGGTCCTTTGTAAACTAATTACCTTACTCGTGCAAGTTGCCGCAGGGGGCGGCATCCGTGAGGTTGGGCAAAAGAAAGGAAAGCGCCGCCGGGGCGAAAGCGCCCGGGCGGCACGAATACGATGTGTCCGAATCTGATGAGACGGTTACTGGGCGACGAGGCCGGTAACCATGGCAATCATCTCGTTGATGGGGGCATCCTGGGTGGGGGCGTACTTCATGAAGGCCACGTGCCCATCCATGTAGAGGACATTGCCGCCGCCGGGAACGTGGTTGAAGTACTCGACTTTCGTGGCGGAGACGTCCCACATGACGGGCAGGCTGCTCTGCGCCTTGGCGCCCGCGGCGGCGTTGTTGATGTCGGTGATGAGGAAGCGCTCGATCCCTTCGCGGATGCGATAGAGGGTCTTTCCTCCGCCGGTGCCACAGCCGTCGTACTGGTCGTCCATCTCGACATCTTTGTCCATGGCGTTGAATCCCAGTTCGTAGGAAAGGGGCGGAGCCATGACCGAGGCGTCGAAGATGATGCCCATGAGGGCGCCCACCAACTGGCAGGAAACCATGGCATTGGCGGAGACGGCGCCGAGGTCGCGCCCGAGGGCGCTGGCCAGGGGGGTGATTACGGTATTGGCCGGGATGGTGGCGTCAATGGCGTTGCACTTGTCGAAGACCCAGCCGAAGTAGGTGTAGCTCTTGCAGACGGTGTACCACTCGGCCCAGGTCTTGGGTGCGGGCGCGTACTTGGCCAGTTTGCTGGTCTTGTTGGCGTCGTCGTAGTAGAGATCTTCATCCTTGACGATAGCCGAGGAGGGGCAGCGGAAGATATTGGTGTCGGTGGCGTATTCCGGGTAGACCGAATAGGCGCACGGCATGGTCAGGAAGCCGGGGGACGTGTCAGGCGGCTGGTGCTGCGCCGGGGGGAACTTGCCGCCGGGCGCTTCGCCGCTGTACATCTTGAAGGTCAGGCCGAACTGCTTGAGGTTGTTCTGGCAACTGGAGCGGCGGGCGGCTTCGCGGGCGCGCGCCAGGGCGGGCAAGAGTATTGCCGCCAGAATGCCGATGATGGCGATGACCACCAGCAGCTCTATCAGGGTAAATCCGTTTCTTCTCCTAGACATAGTCCTCACTCCCAACGTTTGAATCCTTGGGCGCTCTGCGTGAGCCCGACGGGCATCGGCTCTTGATCGCCCTAACACCGTGGTCATAGAATACCTTGAGGTGGGAGATTTGGCCATGCACGGAACTTTCAATACCATAATCCAAACTATCGAGTTTCCGGAAGGTACGGTCCATTGGACCGCGCCGCTGCAGCACGCCTCATGCGTCCAGCTTCGGGCGGCGGGCTTTCAGTGCGTGGGGATCAGCGACGCCCCGCTCGGTTACGTCGTGGAGCGGCGCGGTCCGGCCATCCATGAGGTGCTGTTCACGCTGTCGGGGCGGGGCAGTCTTTATGCGGGCAAGGAAATCCACGCCCTGTATCCGGGCAGCGCGATGTTGCTTCCGGCGGGATCCTGGTACCGCTACGAGAGCCACTCCCCCGCCTGGCGGATCATGTGGTTCCACGGGTGCGGCACCGCGTTGTGGGAAGACCTGATCCACGGGTATTGCCACGTGCGTGAGGCGGCGGCGGTGGAGGAACTGCGGCGGGTGACGGAAGGCCTGCTTTCGGAGAGCCTGCGCGATGACGCCGTTTCCCGGGAATTGATGGCCACGTTTTCGCAGCAGATTGTGCTGTATCTTCAGCGGGAACTGCAGACCTCGAAGACGCCCCACGATCGAAAGGTCGCACAACTGCTCCGTGATCTGTGGTCGCAGGTGGAGAAGCGGCCGGGCTATGCGTGGAACGTGAAACGGATGGCGGAGCAGCTATTCATGTCCGAGGCGCATTTCTTCCGGACGTGCCTTCGCCACATGGGCTGCAGCCCGATGCGCATGCTGCTGCGCCTGCGCATGCACCGGGCGGAGGAACTGCTGAGCAACCACGATTTCCCGCTGAAAACCATTGCGAACCTGGTGGGCTATGCGTCGCCCTTTGCCTTCTCGAACGCCTTCAAGCGTCATCAGGGCATGAGTCCGAGCGAATTCCGGAGCCAGAGCGGCCACTCGCCGAAAGCCGCGCGGATGCCGAGAGCGCAATTCGTCAAATAGGCCTGTCGGCGCCGGCGGCGCTTGTTATGCGCGATTCTATCCCGGCCATGCGCCAAGCAGTCCTGAGCGTGGAAAGGCATATGGATAGGCCAGGGGGAAATCCGGAATTTCGCACTTAGCGGCGTCTACTCATGCCAGGAACAAGAAGTCCTGCAATTCCCGGTATCCCCGTGGCTCGAGCCACGCCCGGATATCGTCACGGGCACCGGGACTTCCGACGGCGACGACGATGAACGTGGCGCCGGGCGGCGGCAGTTGTTCGGGAGCAAGGACGCGATAGCCATGAATCGTTCTGCCGATCTTTCGCGGATGGATGTCGATAACGGCGAAGGGACGGGGCTGTGTCCAGTCGCGGAGCCATCGCTTGCCCACCTCCCCCGCTCCCCATTGATGAAAGATGGGCCGGTCTTTGAGATACGTCTGGAAAAGGAAGTGGCGTTTCAAGGTGCGGAAGGCGGGTTCGGCGTAGCGCGGGTCGGACATTGAAAGGCGTCCGGGCACGTCATGCCATTCCAGGAGGGTTTCCTCGGTCTTGCCGAGGCGCCAGCCCGCCTGCCACAGCCGCATGACGAGGTCATAGTCCTCGGGCCAGCCTGGATCGAGATAGCCGCCCACCTGCTCATAGGCCTCGCGGCGCAGGCAGAAGGTGGGATGCGGCACGGGGCATTCGACGAAAAGCTCGCGTTCGATGTCCGGGTGCTGGAAGAGGCCGTTGATCCAGGATTCGTAACGAAGTCGCCCGGAACCGATGTGTGGCCCGGCAATGCGCACGCGGGCGCCGCTCAATCCCACTTCGGGATGCTGATCCATGAAGGCGACTTGCCGTTCAAGGCGTTCGGGCAGCGCCACATCGTCGGCGTCCATGCGCAGCAGATAGGAGCCCTCGGCCGCCGCGCAGGCACGCCGCAAGCCTTCGACGATGCCCAGATGCTCGCCGCCCATGATGCGGATGCGGGCATCTTCGCGCGCGTGCGCCGCGACAATCGCGCGGGCGCCATCGTCTCCCCCATCGTCCCAGGCGAGCAGTTCCCAGTCTTGGAGGGACTGGGCGCGGATGGAGCGGACGGCCCGCTCAATCGTGGCGGCCGCCTTGTAGAAGGGCAGGATGACGGAGACTCGAATCACGCAGTGCGCCTCTTGCCCGACGATCGCGCGGTTACTCAATCGTCAGCGTCAGGGCCGTAAGGCTGTGCCTTGGGAAAACGTGCACAAGGCCGCCCTTGACAGCCTCGGCCTTCACGCGTTTGGGTTCGACCGCTTTGGGGTTCTTGAACGTGTTGTGCTCGCGGGGACCGCTTGCTTCGAGGACGCGCCCGGCCACGGCCGCGATCTTCGCTTCACTGAGCCGAATGGCGACTTCGAGGTCGTCGTTCAGGGTCTGATTGACGATGGAGAGCAGGATCTTGCCGCCCTGGCGCGAGGCACTGACGCTGAGCGCGGGCACCGCCTGTTTTGAAGCGAAGCCGACGGGATGCGCCTCGTAGGCGGGGCATTCGACGGATTGGGTGAGGAGCGTACCGCCCATGTGGGGCCGCATCATCTCGAAGACGTGATAGGTTGGCGTCAGGAACATTTTTCCGCCGTTCGTGACCGCGAGGCACTGCAGGACATTGATCGTCTGCGCGAGGTTGGCCATGGAGACGCGGTGTGCCCATCGGTTGAGGCAGTTCAGGACGGCGCCCGCCAGCAGGGCATCGCGCAACGTGTGGCTCTGCTCGAGCCCGTTCTCGACGATGGCTTCGGGATGCCACATCCCCCACTCGTCGAGGGCAATGCCAACCTGTTTGTCCGGGTAAAAGTAGCGGAGGACGGCGTCGGTGCGTTCCAGGTCGCGTTCGAGGGCCAGGACGTCGGCGAAGAGCGCCTGGAATTCGCCGTCGGTGAAGTGAACGCCCTTGCCCCGCTTGAAGTAGCGGTGAAGGGCGAGGTGATCGATGAGATCGGGGTGCGGCATTTCCTGGCAGAAGTCGTGATTCCAGGCATTCTGGCCGGCGTCCCGGTAATCGCCGAAATGGGCTCCGCAGGCGATGAGTTCGATGGCGGGATCGAAGGCCTTCAGATAACTGGCGAATCGGACATACTCTTTGGCATAGTCCGCGGCGCGAAAGCGCCCCCCGCATCCCCAGTTCTCGTTGCCCACGCCCCAGTACTTCACTTCGTAGGGTTCGCGGGCGCCGTGATCGGCGCGGGCGCGCGACAGCGTGGAATCGCCGCCGAAGTTGCAGTATTCGAGCCACTCGCGGGCTTCGCGGGGCGTACCCGAGCCGACGTTGCAGACGAGATACGGCGCGCAGCCGACGGCGCGGCAGAAGCGCATGAATTCGTCCGTGCCGAATTCGTTGGGTTCGGCCTGTTGCCACCACAGGTTGGCGGTGACGGGCCGCGCTTTTCCAATGCCTTGTTTCCAGTGATAATCGTCGGCAAAACAGCCGCCCGGCCACCGGAGCACGGGGACGCGCAGATGTTTGAGGGCTGCCAGCACATCCACGCGGAGGCCGTCCTGATGCGCGACCCGGGATTCGCGTCCGGTCCAGATGCCCTCGTAGACGCAACGCCCGAGGTGCTCGGCGAAATGGCCGTAGAGGTTGGGGTGGATTCGCGCTTTGGGCAGAGCCGGCCAGAGGGTGATCCGGGCCTGGCTCATGAAATCACGTCCTGGGGCTGATCGAACTGGTTGAGATAGGGATAGACCCGGTGCGAGATGAAGGTCCGGACCGAGCGCACATTGTCGAGGACGCCGTTCATGTCCTCAGCGCCGACCTGCCGTTTAGAGAAGATGCCTTTCACTTCGACGAAGACTTCGTTCCGGCTGTGCCGGAACGACTCGATAGTGACATAGAAGGCGCCGGGATCGTCGTTCGTCTCGGGGAGCACAAAGCGCAGGCCGGCGGTGGCGATGGGGCGGTGCAGAAAGGGGGCGATCCGGTCCTGCTGCCCGCAGCAGCGGTCGGTGATAAAGGCGCGGGCATCGTCAAAGTGGCTCAAGGCGAAGGTTGAGCGGAGGGTGGCGGTGTGCACGATGTAGAAGGGAACGCCCCGGGCGGCGAGCGCGCGCGTTCCGACCTCGCGTACTTTCTCGAGAAAGTCGCTCAAGGCCATATCGGCCCATTCTTCAATCAGCACGACGCGGTCGGGCAGGAAGATGGCGACGGACTCGCTCTTCTTGCCGCGCTTGGAGTGGAAGCGCACTTGAAGAGGGTTGCTGAAATCGGTGCTGTCGTAGGCCGCCACGCGCATCTGGCTCAGTTCGAAGTAGAGGCGCTGCAGCACCTCTTTCTTGTGATGCACGGGGGGATGAATCAACTCCGTGGAGAAATGTATAACCCGATCTTCCGCCTGCATAAGTTCTTTCCCGGTTTCGCAATAGGATCTGCGAGCGCATCGTTGCGCGAGACCCGCCCTCCCTGCATACGGGTTAAGTATAGGGCGGGCAGGCGGCTTTTGCAAAGCTGCAAAACCGGGTACAATTTCGTGGGAGGCAATCCTTCGGGCTGGATTGTCCTTGTACGAAGTAGTAGACTTTGTTCGTTTTTGTGCTGTCCGCGATTCGATGTGTGCTCGGATCTAAGACTTTTCGCCGCTGGTTCCTGAAGAAGCCCGGCAACGCAATGTGGCAAGAGGCCTTATGAAGGAAGACACCCCCCCACTGAAGAAAAGAAGCCGCAGGGCGCGAACCCGTGCCGTCTCGGAGCAGGTCGATGGAGTGAACGCGCTGTACGAGATGGTCTTTCGGCATGCCCTGGATGGGGTGGTTGTGCATGAACTTGTGACGGAGGAGAATCCCGGACACTTTCTCGCGGCGAATCCGGCGGCCTGTGCCCTGCTGGGCTACACGGAAGCAGAGATGCGGACGTTGACCCCGTTGAAGATTCAAGGGGATGGCGATCTCGAGACGGTGCCGGAGGAGAAGGATCGTCTGCTGGCAGACGGCGAACTGCTTTTCCGCAAGCATCTGCTCCGCAAGGATGGAACGCGGGTTCCCGCGGAACTGCACACCCGGCTGTTCCGGGACGAGGCCAAGGACTACGTGGTGTCCGTTATCCGGGATTTGCGGGAGCGCAGCGCAGCGGAAGCACGGCTGCAATCGGCGGAACGCGATTGGGAACGGACCTTTGACAGCGTCCCGGACCTCGTGGCGGTGATTGACACGGATCACGGCATTGTTCGCGTCAATCGCGCGATGGCTCAATGCCTGGGCGTCGCTCCGGAGCAGTGTGCCGGTATGAAGTGCTATGAGGCCGTCCATGGCGCGGAGCAGGCGCCGGCATCTTGCCCGCATACGCGGGCTTTGGCGGACGGACGGGAACATGCGGCAGAACTTCACGAGGAGCGGCTCGGGGGCGACTTTCTCGTGACGTGCACGCCGGTCTTTGACGCCGCGGGGAACCTGACCGGCTCGATCCACGTGGCCCGGGACATCTCCGAGCGCAAGCAGGCGGAGCTGCGGATCCTCCGGCAGAACGCGGTACTGGACGGGATTAACCGCATCTTCCGCGAGGCGCTGAGCTACGAGACGGAAGAGGAATTGGGCCGGACTTGCCTTGCGGTGGCGGAGTCGGTGACGGGCAGCAAGTTCGGTTTCATTGGCGAGGTCAACGCGGCGGGCAAGCTGGACGACATCGCCATAAGCGATCCAGGCTGGGACGCGTGCCGCATGGAACATCCCACGGGCCACCGGATTGTTCCCACCGGGTTCATCGTTCATGGCATCTACGGGCGGGTCCTCAGGGACGGCAAAGCTTTCTTCACGAATGATCCGGCCTCCCACCCGGACAGTATCGGCTGTCCCGAGGGCCATCCGCCGCTGAAGGCGTTTCTGGGGGCGCCCCTGATTCATCTCGGGAAGACGATCGGGATGATTGCGGTCGGCAACCGGGACGGCGGATACACCCAAGTGGACCTGGAGGTTCTGGAAACCCTGGCAGAGGCGATCGTCCATGCATTCATGTGGCGGCGCTCCGAGGCCCAGGTGCAAAGCATGGCACAGTTCACCCGGGAGAACCCCAACCCGGTACTGCGCGCCAATGGAGAAGGCGCCGTCCTGTTCGCAAACCCTCCCGCACTGGAGATGCTGGAACAACTCGAATGGCAAGCGGATACCCCCTTACCCGAAGCCCTGTTCGGACTCGTACGGCGTTTCCAGGACGGCGAACGATTTCATGAGGTTGAAGTGGCCGGCCGGGACGGCCGGGTCTGGTCTTTCGCGCTCTCCTCCAATCCGGACGAAACTCACGTCAATTTCTACGGACGTAACATAACAGCACGCAAGCAGGTCGAAGCGGCCTTGCGAGAGAGCGAAACGCGCTTCCGCGGCCTGGCCGAAGCCTTGCCTCAACTCGTCTGGCAGTCGGACGCGCAGGGGGACGTGCTCTACTTCAATCGGTGCTGGAGCGAATACACGGGGCTCGAGACGGCCAGCATGGAGGAACGCGCGCAGCTTGTGCATCCCGACGACTTGGCCCGGGCAAAAGAAGTCTGGGAGAACGCCCTCCGGACCGGTTCGGAGTACGTATGCGAGTATCGCCTTCGGCGTCACGACGGCGAATACCGCTGGTTCTTGAGCAATGCGGTCCTGGACCTCGCGGAGGATGGGTCGCTGTGCGGGTGGCTGGTGACGGCCACGGACATTCATGTTCTCAAGCAGGCGGAAGAAGTTCTGGAGCAGCGAGTGCTCGCGCGGACGAATGAGTTGTTGCGGCTGAATGAGGAGTTGTCCGGCGAGGTTGCCGAGCGCGCCCGTGCCGAGGCGGCGGTCGAGGCCGAGCGCAAGCGTTTCAACGACGTTTTGGAGATGCTGCCGGTGTACGTGGCGCTGTTGGCGCCCGACTATCACATGCCGTTCGCCAACCGCTTCTTCCGGGAGCGTTTCGGCGAGTCGCACGGCCGGAAGTGCTTTGAGTTTTTGTTCGAGCGCTGCGAGGCGTGCGAGACGTGCGAGACCTACACCGTCATGCGGACGAATGCTCCCCATCACTGGGAGTGGATGGGACCGGACGGCCGCAACTATGACATTCACGACTTTCCGTTCAAGGACTCCGATGGTTCCCCATTGATCATGGAGATGGGGATAGACATCACGGAGCGCAAGCATGCGGAGGCGGCACTGCAACAGGCGCATGACCTGCTTGAGATCCGGGTCGAGGAGCGCACTGCGGAGCTTGGGCAAGCTTCCGAACAACGGCGGCTCGTCCTGGAGGCGGCGGAGATGGGCGCCTGGGATTATCGGCTGGACACGGGGGATGTCTTCTGGGACGCGGAATGCCGGAATCAGTTTGGGGTTCCCGCGGGGGATCACATAGATTATCGGGCGGCCATCGATCAGATTCACCCGGAGGACCGGACGCGGGTGGACGAGGCGGTGCGGCGTGCGGCGTCGGGCGAAAACAACGGCGCCTATCATCAGGAATTCCGCGTTATCTGGCCGGACGGCTCCGTGCACTGGATTGCCTCGCATGGACGCGTCTACTTCGAGGAGCAGGAGGAAGTCCGCCGTCCGCTGCGCTTTATTGGCGCGAACCGCGACATCACGGGTGCCAAGCGCGCCGAAGAGGCGCTGCGCCAGCAGCGCGAGTGGTTCCGGGTGACGCTGTCAAGCATCGGCGACGCGGTGATGACGACGGACATCGACGGCTGCATCACGTTCTTCAATCCGGTGGCGGCGGCGCTGACCGGGTGGTCCGCCGAGGACGCCCTGGGCCAGGCGGTGGACGTGGTGTTCCAGATCATCAATGAGGAGACGCGAAAGCCGGCCGAGAACATTGTGCGGCGCGTGCTTCAGGAGGGCACGATTGTCACGCTGGCCAATCATACCGCGTTGATAACGCGCGATGGCCGCGAGGTGCCGATTGAGGACAGTGCGGCGCCCATCCTGGATCGCGCGGGCACAGTTTCCGGAGTGGTCCTCGTGTTCCACGATGTGACAGAGAAGCGCCGGGCACAGGAGGCGCTTCGCGAGCGCGAAGAGGATCTGAACCGCGCGCAGGCCGTGGCGCATATCGGCAGTTGGCGCTTGGACGTCCGCAAGAATGAATTGCTTTGGTCGGCGGAGAATCACCGGATATTCGGCATACCCGAAGGCACGCCGATGTCGTATGAAACCTTCCTGGAGGTGGTCCACCCGGACGACCGGGCCTTTGTACATCAACAATGGACGGCCGCATTGAGTGGCGCGCCGTACGATATCGAACACCGGATTGTTGTGGATGGCGCGGTGAAATGGGTGCGCGAACAGGCGGAACTCGAATTCGAAACAGACGGTGGCCTGCTTGGCGGGTTCGGGACAACCCAGGACGTGACCGCGCGGAAAGAGGCCGCGGTGCGGCTTCATCGAAGCACGGAACGCTTCAAGCTGTTGTCCGAGGTTACGGCGGGCCTGCTGGGAAGCGACGAACCGCAGCGCTTGGTCGAGGACTTGTGCCGGAAAGTTCTGCGGCACCTGGACTGTGACTGCTTCTTCAATTTCCTGGCGGACGATACGCGGGGGCGGCTGCATCTGAACGCGTGGGGCGGCATTCCGGAGGAGGAGGCGCTCAAGATAGAATGGCTGGATTACGGCGTGGCGGTCTGCGGCTGTGCCGCGCAGGGCGGCTGCCGCATCATTGCGGAGGACATTCAACACGTGCCGGATCCGCGCACGGAGCTCGTCAAGTCGTTTGGCGTTCAGGCATATGCATGCCACCCGCTGTTGGCGCAGGGCCGGACTATCGGCACGCTTTCCTTCGGCACGCGGACGCGGACGACGTTCACGGAGGATGAACTCGAAGTGATGCGGACCGTGGCGAACGCGGTCGCGGTGGCGATGCAGCGAATTGTGGTGCAACACGCGCTGCGCCAGGCGCACGACGAACTGGAACAACGCGTCCACGAGCGCACCCAGGAGCTTTCGCGGGTCAACTCGGAGCTTGCGGCCCAAATCGAAGGCCATGTGAGGACCCTCGGCGCCCTGCGGAAGAGCGAAGCGCGTCTGGCGGCCGCGCAACAGATGGCCCACGTCGGCAGTTGGGAGTGGGATGTGTCGACGGGCGGACTGGCCTGCTCGGACGAGGTATTCCGCATCTGCGGGCTGTACCCCGGAGAATCCTTTGCGACGTATCAGGATTTCCTCGCCCAGGTTCACCGCGAAGATCGGGCGGCTGTGGAAGAGACGCTCCGGCATGCCGAGCAAGACGCAACGCGGTACGACATAGAATACCGGATTGTGCGGGTCGACGAGGAGATCCGCCACGTTCACATGCAGGGCGAGGCCATCCCGGGCGAGCATGGAGCCACGAGCCGGATCTTCGGAACGATCCTGGATATCACGGCGCGGGTCCAGGCCGAGGAGGAGGCGAGGATGCGCCATCAGCAGTTGATCCAGGCGGACAAGATGGTTTCGCTGGGCATCCTCGCTTCGGGGATTGCGCACGAGATCAACAATCCGAACCATGCGATCATGAACAATGTCGCCTCGCTGCAGAATGTGTGGATGAGCGTGCAGCCCATCCTGGACAATTTTGAGAAAGACTTCGGGGATTTCGTGCTGGGCGGTTTCGATTATTCCGAGAGCCGGGACAAGTTCCCGGAGATGTATGCCAATACGCTGGCGAGCGCGAAGCGCATCGAGTTGATTGTGCAGGAACTGCGCGACTCCGCCCGCTACAATCCCGCCGACAAAATGGCTGCGGTCGACGTGAAAGCGGTGGTGAAGTCTGCGGTGGTGCTCATGAGCAACATGCTGCAGAAATGCACGGATCACCTGAGCATCGACTATGCCGAGGACCTCCCGCCGGTGCAAGGCAACTTCCAGCGCCTTGAACAGGTCATCATCAACCTGATCCAGAACGCGTGCCAGGCGCTGCCCGACCGGAGCAAAGCGATCTATGTGCGGGCCTTCCGCGCGCCGGAGACGGATAACGTGGTGGTGGAAGTCCGGGACGAAGGGGCAGGCATCCCGGAAGAGGATTTGCGGCACTTGGGCGATCCGTTCTTCACAAGCAAGCGTGCCTCGGGGGGCACGGGTCTCGGCCTTTGGATTTCGTTCAATATCGCCCACGAACACGGCGGAACGCTGACGTACACGTCGAAATTGGGGGAAGGCACGACGGCGGTGCTGGAATTGCCGGCGGGCGAACGAGAGACTTCCCGTACCGTTGTCTGGTGAGGAAGCAAGTCTGCGCGAGACGGAGCGGCGCCGCCAGCCGGCGGCGTCTGCCCGGAAGCACGGGGCCGCATGGGCCGGTGCAGTCAGTACCGGGCTCGTAGGATGTCAGCGTTCCCTCCCTCGGATGCGTTATGATTTCGGGACGTTCGGCCGTGAACGCAAAGGAGGGACGTTTGAAGCGCATGCGGGGATTCACACTCATCGAACTGGTGATCGTGGTGGTCATTATCGGGATTCTGGCGGGGGCCGTCGTGCCCAATATCCTGCCTCGGCTGAAGCAGACGCAGATCAATCGGGCCAAGGGGGACATCAGCGTGCTCTCAAGCGCGATCGACCTCTATGCCCTGGACAACAACAACAGCTACCCGAAGACGCTCGAGTTGTTGGTGCCGAAGTACAGTCAAAGGTTATGGATCTCACGCCCAATGGCCGCAATGTAAGTGTATTATTTGGCGATGGAGGTGGAGCCGTAGTTGTAACCAGAACAGAAGTGAAGAATCCCGCAGTGGATCCTCACG
>CAILVY010000072.1 GCA_903837785.1 Candidatus Hydrogenedentota bacterium | reverse complement strand
GGTTCCGACAAGCGCATCGCCAACACCGGCGGCCGGCCCACGCAAATCGAGTTCCCCTATTTCAACATCGCCGCGGGACCTTCGGAAGGGCTCATCTTTGTTGTGAGCTGGGCGGGGCAGTGGGCCGCGCAGTTCACGCGCGATGCCGGCGCGGCGTTGCGGCTTCGCGCGGGACAGGAACTCACCCGCTTCAAACTGCTGCCCGGCGAAGAAGTGCGCGGGCCGATGATCGTGCTTCAGTTCTGGAAGGGCGATCGCCTTCACGCGCAGAACGTCTGGCGGTCCTGGATGATTGCGCACAACGTGCCGAGGCCCGGCGGGAAGCTGCCGCCCCTGCCGGAACTCGCGGCCTGCAGCTCGCATCAATTCGGCGAGATGATCCACGCGAACAAGGACAATCAGATCTTCTTCATCGACAAGTATCTCGAACGCGGCGTGAAGCTCGATTACTGGTGGATGGACGCCGGGTGGTACATCAACGAATCCGGCTGGCCGAATACGGGCACGTGGGAGGTCGATGAGCAGCGCTTTCCCGGCGGCCTCCGCGCGATTGCGGACCACGCGCACGGCAAGGGCGTGAACACAATCGTCTGGTTCGAGCCCGAACGCGTCACGGCAAACACCTGGCTGACGAAGAATCACCCCGAGTGGATTCTCGGCGGAAAAGAGGGCGGCCTCCTGAACCTCGGCAACCCCGAAGCGTGGCAGTGGCTCACGAATCACATCGACAAGCTCATCACGGAGCAGGGCATCGATCTCTATCGCCAGGATTTCAACATGGACCCGCTGTCGTTCTGGCGCAAGAACGACGCCGAAGACCGGCAGGGCATCACGGAGATCCGCCACGTCGAGGGCTATCTCGCCTATTGGGACGAACTGCGCCGGCGCCATCCCAACATGCTCATCGACTCCTGCGCCAGCGGGGGGCGCCGCAATGATCTCGAAACGCTGCGGCGCGCCGTGCCCCTGCTGCGCAGCGACTACATCATGGAGCCCGTCGGCAACCAGTGCCACACCTGGACGCTCTCGCTGTGGTACCCCTTCTACGGCACGGGCACTTCGAAGACCGACACGTACCTCATCCGCAGCACGCTGTGCCCGCATTTCACGGCCTGTTGGGATCAGCGCGACGAGAAACTCGACTATGCGAACCTTGAACGCATCATCACCCAATGGCGCGCTTTCGCGCCGAACTACTTCGGCGACTACTATCCGCTCACGCCCTACTCGCTGACGGAGGACCAGTGGATAGGCTGGCAATTCCACCGGCCCGAAGCGGGACAGGGCATGATCCAGGTGTTCCGCCGCGCCTTGAGCATCTACGAGTCTGCCCGCCTGCCGCTGTCCGGTCTGGAAGCGGCCGCCAAGTACAAGGTCGTCAACATCGATCGCCCGGAAGCCGCGAGCACATTTTCCGGACAGGAATTGATGGAGCAGGGCGTGCCGGTCGCCATTGACGAGAAGCCCGGCACCGCGTTCTTCACGTACGCGCGCGAGTGAGCAAAGAGAGCTCGGATGCGCGACGCGATGCGCCTATGGTAGATTCAGGGGCAATCGGAGGAGTGCCCGCGATGTTCAGCATGTTTTCCCGCCCCGTGGAACCGAATTGGCAGGGTCTTAAGCGCTGCATCTTGCGGCAGGGCGCACCGGAGCGCGTGTACAACATCGAGCTGTTCCTCGACGGCGAGGTACAGGATGTGATTTGTGAGCGATTTGGCCTGCTCGCAGGCCTGGACCGCAACGATCCCTTCTTTCCCCATCGGAAGCAGGTCATCATTCAATCGTTTCTTGGCTATGACTTCGTGCGTTGGAGCCTGGAGCGGCAGGAATGGCCGTTGAACTACGACAACGCCCAGGACACGGCGCCGCTCTCGCGGCAAAGCGGACGGAACTTCGTCAACATGCACCGCGGCCCGATCACGAATTGGGAGGAGTTCGAGGCGTATCCATGGCCGGATCCCGCGGCGGCGTCAACCGCCGGCCTCGAATGGTTCGAAGAGAATCTTCCTGACACTATGTGCGTGATGGGGAGCGGCGGCTTCGCCCATTTCGCGGAGCACCTGACCTGGCTGATGGGTTACGAAACGTGCTGTCTGGCCCTTATGGAACAACGGGACCTCGTGGAAGCCATCGCCAGACGCCTGACTGATTACTATGTGGTGTTCATGAAGCGCCTCCTCCGCTTCGACCGGGTGAAGATCACCTGGGGCAGTGATGACATGGGGTTTCGGAGCGGCCCGCTGCTCAGCCCGTCAGACCTGCGCGAGTTCGTGCTGGCGGGCCATCGCATCATGGCGCAGATGTCCCACGATGCGGGGCGGCCCTATCTTCTGCACTCCTGCGGCAATCTCGATCTTATAATGGAGGAGCTGATCGAGGACGTGAAGATCGACGCGAAACACTCCTTTGAAGATACTATCGAGGACGTCCGGGATGCGAAGAAGAAGTACGGCAGCCGGATCGCGCTGCTGGGGGGCATCGATGTGGACTTCCTTTGCCGCGAAGGCGAGCAGGCCATCCGTGCGCGTGTGCGCGACACGCTCGAGCAATGCATGCCGGGGGGGGGCTATTGCCTGGGCACCGGCAACAGCGTTGCGAACTATATCCCCGTCGATCACTATCTCGCGATGCTCGACGAAGGCCGCCGATTCTCCTGAGCCGGTCCGGCCGATTTGAAATCCGGTGAAACGGCTAGTACTCTCTCTCCGGTCTAATGAGCGGTCCTACGAACCAGACGCGGAGGCACATGGCAACGCAAACCCTTTCCCCGTTGGGCATTCTCGAGGCGGCATGCACGGATCCGTACGCGGAAGCGCAGAAGGCCCGGGCCAAAGGCCAGAAGGTGGCCGGGATCACGTGTTCCTATACGCCGCAGGAACTCTTTCACGCCGCGGGCTATCTGCCCGTGCGGATTATGGCGCATCAGGGCGGCACGCCCCGCGCGGACGAAATTATCCAGAGCTATGCGTGCAGCTTTGCGCGCAGCGTGCTCGACCGCGCGCTGTCGGGGGCGTTCGACTTTGCGGACCTGGTGGTTTTCGCCCACACGTGCGATACGATGCAGAACCTGGCCGACCTTTGGAAGGGCAACCGGCCGCAACAGGCGCTGCTGATCGTGTCCGGCCCCACGCTCATCGAAGGGGAGCCGGCACGGACTTACTACCGCAAGGAGATGGACCGGGTGCGCGTTCGCCTGGAAGAGATCGTGGGCCCCATTCCCGATGCGGCCATTGCGGACAGCATTCGCCTCTACGCCCAACAGCGGGCGCTCATGCAGCGGCTCTATGCGATCCGCCGCCTGCGGCCTGAGCTTCTTTCCGCCGCCGATATGCACAACGCCGTGACGGCGGCCTTTCTGATGCCGGTGGAGGAACATCTGCAGGCATTGCGCGGCCTCGTCGAGGAACTGGAAGGCGACAATATCGAAGACTCCGCGACACTGCCCCGCGTGCTCGTGGCGGGAAGCGTCTGCCAGGACCGCGGCTTCAGCGAGGCCATCGAAGAAGCCGGCTGCCTCCTGGTGGATGACGATCTCTGCATGGGTTCGCGCGCCTTTGAATTGCCCGATGCCTCCGGCGATGATCCCATGGACGCGCTGGTGCAAATCTATCTCACGCGCACCCCGTGTCCCGCATTTCACCGCCCGGGCTTTGACCCGGGGGCTCATCTGCTCGAACGGGTCCGGCGCGCCAAAGCCGACGGCGTCGTCTATCTGCTCACGAAGTTCTGCGACCCGTGGGCCTTTGACTACCCGCACATGAAGAACACGCTTGAAAGCGAGGGCATCCCCACGCTGTTGCTCGAAGTGGAGCAGAACCTGCCCGTTCCGGCCCAGCTTCGCACACGCATCGAGGCGTTTGCCGAGATGCTGGAGTCCAAGGCGGGCCAATGACAGTGGCACCCTGTTTTGCCGGCGTGGACGTCGGGTCCGCCACGGCCAAGGCCGTGATCGTGGGCCTGGACGGGTGCATGATCGCACACGCCATTCTGCCCAGCGGCGGCCGGCTCGCCCTGGCGGCGGAGACTGCGCTGGACGCCGCCCTGGCCAACGCCGGGCTGAGCCGCGGCGCCATGCAGGCGCTCGTCGCCACGGGCTATGGGCGCGATGCCGTTGCCGCGCGCACGAAATCCGTCACGGAGATCACCTGCCACGCGCGCGGCGCGCATGCCCTGAATCCGCTGGCGCGGGCCGTGATCGACATCGGCGGCCAGGACTCGAAGGCGATTGCGCTGATGCCGGACGGTTCCGTGAAGAAGTTCGAGATGAACGACAAGTGCGCGGCAGGCACCGGGCGATTTCTCGAAGTGATGGCGCGCACGCTGGGCGTTGACCTGGGCGACTTTGGCGCCATCGCGCTCACCGCGGATGCGCCGGCCCGAATCTCGTCCACGTGCACCGTCTTCGCCGAGAGCGAGGTGATCTCGCTGCTCGCGCAAGGCGAGCATGTGGAGCGGATTCTCGCGGGGCTTTGCGCGGCCATCACGCAGCGCGTTCATTCGCTCGCTTCGCGCGTGGGCATGACGCCGGAACTCATGATGACCGGCGGCGTGGCAAAGAATATTGGAGTACTCCGAAACATCGAACAGGCGGTCGGCCTGCCGATCACGGTTCCCCCGGAACCGCAGATCGTCGGCGCGTACGGGGCCGCGCTTTTCGCCCGGGATGGCGCCGCAAAAAACGGCTGAAAAAGGATGCACGTTATGAGTCAAGAAGTGCCGAGAATCAACTCGTACTCCCGCATGAAAGAAATCATGACGATGTATTACGGGATGGCCAAGATGTCCGAGGGCTCGGACACGAAGATCGCCTGGATCACGAGTGGCGGACCGGTCGAAATCCTGTATGCCGCGGGCATCATCCCCATCTATCCCGAGAACCACGCCGCCATGTGCGGTGCAACGCGCATCGCGGACGAACTCTGCGTCGCCGCCGAGGACCGGGGTTTCTCGCGCGACCTCTGCTCGTACGCGCGCACGGACTTCGGCTCGATTTACACGAAGAAGAGCCCGGTGCCCGGCGGGCTGCCCAAGCCCGATCTGCTCGTGTGCTGCAACAACATCTGCGACACGGTCACGAAGTGGTATCAGGAGCTGCAGCGCATCTTCAACGTCCCGCTGATCTTCATTGACGCCCCGTATCAGTATGAGGAGGACCGCCCCGAAGCCATCGACTATATCCAGGCGCAGTTGGAGCAGATGATCCTGGACGTCGGGACCATTGTGGGCAAGCCGATCGACCGCGAGACGCTCTATCACACGCTTGAGCTCTCCGAAAAGGCCATGGACCTCTGGCGCGAAATCCAGGGCATGCTCGCGAACAAGCCCGCCCCCATGAATTCCTTTGATACGTTCATCCATCTCGGTCCGATCGTGACGCTGCGCGGGACGGATATCTGCATCGAGTACTACGAAACGCTGCGCGCCGAGATCAGGCAGCGCGTCGCCGACGGCATCGCGTCGGTTCCGGGCGAACGCTTCCGCCTGGGCTGGGACAACCTGGCTATCTGGTTCAAGATCAAGGAGCTGTCCGAGAAGTTCATGGCTCATCGCGCCGCGCTCGTGGTTTCGACGTATCCCGAAGGCTTCTGTTACAGGTCGAAATGGCACGATCCCGCGGACAAGATGCGCAGCATGGCCGGCGACTACATGGGCGGGTACATCAACCATGGGTTGAATTACCGCGAGAAAGACCTGATGCGCATGGTTGAGAAGTTCAGCCTGGACGGATTCGTGATGCACTCGAACCGGAGTTGCCGCGCCTATTCCTTCGGGCAATACGAACTCGCCAAGCGCCTGATGGAACGCCACAACATTCCCACGCTGATGTTGGAAGCGGACATGAACGACTCGCGCTCCTGGTCCGATGAACAGGCCAACACCCGCATTCAGGCCTTCATCGAAACGCTCGAAAGCCGCAAGAGCTGAATTGCCCCCTTCCCTCGGACGGATCGGTCGGATCAGACCGATCCGTCCGATTCTTGATTGGGGGCGCGGGCGCACTGCCTGAAGAGATCGTTTCCGACGTGCGTTCCTTCGAACGACGGCGAGAAGAAGGCCTAGAAGCGGAAGCCCGTCATGAGGTGGAGGTGGCCGCTCCCCTGATCCTTGTCCGGATTGAGGGCAAAGCCGTAGTCGATGCGGATGGGGCCGAGGCGCGGGACATCGACGCCGAGGCCCACGCCCACGCTGCACTTGATGTCGCCGGGAGCGATATCCGAGAAGTACTCCCACACGCCGCCCGCATCGAAGAAAGCGTAGAGGCGGAAGGCCTTCGTGACCTTGTACTTCATCTCGAGGTTCGTGATGCCGCGCAGGTTGCCGCCCATGTCGAACTTGCTGCCCCACAGATTGCGGTTCCACCACACATACTCGCGCGCTTTCGGGCCGATGTCGCGGAAGCCGTAGCCGCGCACGGTGCTTGAGCCACCGGCGAAGAGCCGGTACTGCAGGGGAACGGACTTGCTGTCGAGGAAGGGGGTAACCATGCCTTCGCGCATGCGGAACGAGAGCACCCACTTCTTCTTCTCGCCGAAGGACCGGTACCACGTTGAATCGTGCTCGACCTTCCAGAAGTTGTTGTCGCCCAGGCCCGCGAGCTCCGTGCTCAGCAGGTGGCGCGAACCGGAAGCGGGGTCCCGGGGATTGTCGAGCGTGTTGCGCTCGAGCTGCCACGTGGTGCTGATCGTGAGCGTGTCCTTCATCTGATCGCGCAGGTCCGGATGCAGGAAGATCGAGTCTTCAACCCCGTCGATGCTGTCCTGCGAAATGCGCAGGCTGGCATGGGCGCTCACATACGGCGTGAGCTGCTTGCGGAAGCGGACCTGCCCGCCCAGCTCGTTTTCGCGGTAGTCGAGCCCGCTCTTCACCTTGTACGAATCGTTGAAGATGTCCGCGCCGAAGCCGAGGGGATAGCCCAGGAATTCAGGGTCCGTGAAACTGAGGCTGTAGTTGTTGTGCACCTGGCCGATATTCAGCTTGAGGCTGAAATCCTGGCCGCCGCCGTAGAACTTCGGCGGGTTCGTAATATCGAAATTGTTCAGGCGCAATTCAGTGTATCCGCCGATGCCTTCTTCCGTGTTGTAACCGCCGCCGAAATTGAAGCTGCCGGTCTTGCCTTCCTTCACATCGACCACGAGATCGTTGTAGAGATCGTTATCCTCGATGTCGGCCAGGGTGAGGCGCTGTTCGTCGAAATACTGCGTGGACTGCAGCCGGCGTTCGCTCTCTTTGATCATCTCGCCGTCGTAGCGATCGCCCGGGCGGATCATCATCTCCCGGCGAACGATCTCGTCCTTCGTAATCTCGTTGCCGGTGATGCGGATTTCGCGAATGTACTTCAGATCGCCCTCGGCGAGGTCGTGGACGATATGCGTGGTCTTCTTCTCGCGGTCAAGCGTCACCTGCGGCGTGTCGAGCGCGTTCACGTACCCGCTGTCCTGATAGCCCTTCGAGACCTGCTCGCCGTCCTTCAGCACCTGGCCCTTGTTGTGCACGTCGCCCGCGTGGACTTCAATCAGCTTGGACAACTCGTCGTTGTCGTACACTTCGTTGTTCGCGATGCCGAGCGATTCCACGTGATACACGGGACCTTCGCTCAGATGCACGGTGATCCGCATGTTCTTGCCGTCTTTGACGTACTCGACATCCGTCCTCGGCACGTCGGCTTCAAGATGGCCGCGGTTGCCGTATTCGTCGAGGATGTTCTTCAGATCGGTTTCGAACTTCTCTTCCTCGAACTTGCCCCCGATGAACCAGTAGCCGCGGTGGGTCTTCATGATCTTGCGCAACTTGCGCGTCTTCACGGACTGGTTGCCGGTGAACTCGATGTGGCGGATGCGCGCCTTGCGCCCCTCCTGGATCTCGTAGGTCAGCCGCACGCGGGCCGGGCCCACCTTTTCCACGATGACGTTCACACTGGCGTTGGCGTAGCCCTTGCTCTCATATAGCTTCAGGAGGGCGGCGCGTTCCTCTTCGTAAATGTCCGCCATGAACGACTCGCCCTCGCGCATCTTGAGGGCCGTGCGGAGCTTGCGCGCTTTCAACTTCTTGTTGCCGACGATCTTGATCTCGTCGATGACCCGCTTTTCCTCGACCAGGTACGTGAGGGCAACCTGATCATTCTCGAGTTTGGCATCGGCCTTGATTTGCGTGAAGTGGCCCAGTTCGAAGAGGCGGCGGATGTCCCGGGCGACGGCGCGCGGGTTATAGGCTTGCCCCGGCTGCACCTCGATTTTGGCGCGGACCACCTGCTCGCTCACACGCTCCAGGCCGGAAACGCCCACGGAACCCACGGACTTGCCCGTGAGATCCTGGCCATACACATTGCCCCCCCAGAAGAGGAACAACACGGCAAGTGCGGCGGCAATGCGCCTCAGACGGCCGCCCCTGCCGAGGAAGCCGTCTTGAAGACAAGTTTCTCTTCTGTTTCCGAAGGCCATATGTCGATGCGAGCACCAGGTTCCAGGCTGCCCTTGAGCAGCAATTCCGCCAAGGGATCTTCAACATACTGCTGGACCGCCCGCCGCAAAGGCCTTGCGCCATACTCCTCGCTGCTCCCCAGCCGCACGAGGAACTCCTTTGCTTCCGGCGTCAGTCTCAGGTGGATGTCTTTCTCCACCACCCGATCTATCACTTCCTTCACCTGGATGTCAACAATCGCCATGATTTGCTCTTTGGCCAACCGGTGGAAAATCAGCACTTCATCGACCCGGTTGAGGAACTCCGGGTTGAAGATCTTCTTGGCTTCCTCCATCACGCGCTCCTTCATCCTCCCGTAATCGGCCGTCTCGGAATCGCGCTGGAAGCCCACCGTGATGTTCTTGCCGATGCGGCGCGAACCCACGTTGCTCGTCATCATCACGACGGTGTTCTTGAAGTCCACCTTCCGCCCGCCCGCATCGGTCATCTGGCCCTCCTCGAGGACCTGAAGCAGGGCGTTGAACACGTCGGGATGCGCCTTCTCGATCTCGTCAAAGAGGACGACCGAGTAGGGACGGCGCCGCACTTGCTCCGTGAGCTGCCCGCCTTCGTTGTAGCCGACGTAGCCCGGAGGCGCGCCCATCAGCCGCGACACGGAGAACTTCTCCATGTACTCGGACATGTCAATCGTAATCAGGGACTCCTCGCTGCCGAACAGGAAGGCCGCAAGCGCCTTCGCCAGCAGCGTCTTGCCCACGCCGGTGGGGCCCAGGAGCATGAAGGAGCCCACGGGCCGGCCGGGATCGCGCAGGCCCGATCGCGAGCGCTGGATGGCGCGGGCGATCGCATCGATCGCCTCGTCCTGGCCCACGACGGTCTGATGCAATTCCTCCCGGATGCGCAGCAGGCGCTGCGACTCGGTTTCCTCGATCTTCGTCAGCGGGATGCCGGTCCACTTCGAAACGATGTACGCAATGTCCTCTTCCGTCACGATCGTTTCGGAGGAATCCCGTTTGCGCTCCCAGTCCCGCTTCTTCTCTTCCAGCCGCGCCATCAGGCGGCGCTCCTTGTCGCGCAGCGAAGCGGCCTTCTCGTATTCCTGATGCCGGATCGCCGATTCCTTCTCCTGGGTGACCAGCTCGATGTCGCGCTCCATCTCCTTCAGTTCCGAGGGGCGCGTCGTGATCCGCAGCCGGGCGCGGCTTCCCGCCTCGTCGATGACATCGACCGCCTTGTCCGGCAGGAACCGGTCGCTGATGTACTGATGCGACATCCGTGCGGCCGCGATGATCGCCGGGTCGGAAAACTTCACCCGGTGATGCGCCTCATACTTGTCGCGGAGCCCGCTGATGATCTCGATCGTCTGTTCAACCGTCGGCGCGTCCACCATGATCTTCTGGAAGCGCCGTGCGAGGGCGGCGTCCTTCTCGATGTACTTCCGGAACTCGTCGAGCGTCGTGGCGCCAATGCACTGGAGTTCGCCGCGCGCCAGGGCGGGCTTCAGCATGTTCGCCGCGTCCACCGCGCCTTCCGCCGCGCCCGCGCCGACTATCGTGTGCAATTCGTCGATGAAGAGGATGATGTTGTCCGCGCGGCGGATTTCCTTCATCACGGACTTCAGCCGTTCTTCAAACTGGCCGCGGTACTTCGTGCCTGCCACCACTCCCGCAAGATCCAGCGTGAGCACCCGGCGGTTGAGCAGCAGATCGGGCACGTCGGCCTTGATGATGGCCTGTGCAAGCCCCTCGACGATGGCCGTCTTGCCCACGCCCGCTTCGCCGATCAGCACCGGGTTGTTCTTCGTGCGGCGGCTCAGCACCTGGATGACGCGTTCGATTTCCGATTCGCGACCGATCACCGGATCCAGCTTGCCTTCGCGCGCCAACTGCGTCAGGTCCCGGCCGAAGTTGTCCAGCGCCGGCGTCTGCGACTTCTTGCCTGTCTGCGCTTCCTGTCCGCCGGAGCGCCCCTGATCGCCCAGCAGCCGGATCACTTCCGCCTGCACCCGCCCGAGATCGATCTTCATGTCCTGCAGGACTTTCGCCGCGATGCCTTCGCCCTCTTTCAGGAGGCCCAGCAGAATGTGCTCCGTGCCGATATAGCTGTGATTGAATCGGCGCGCCTCTTCCACGGCGAGTTCGAGAACCTTCTTGGCGCGCGGGGTGAACGTGATGTCGTCACTCGATACGACCGAGGCGCCGACCTGCACCTGCTGCTCGATTTCACCCGCGAGCGCCTCGATATCCACGCCGAGATTCGTCAGCGTGCGCGCCGCAATGCCCTCGGGCTCGCGGCAAAGCCCCAGCAGGATATGCTCCGTCCGCACATACTCGCTGCCCAACCGGGTCGCTTCTTCCCGGGCCGCACTCACTACATGTTTTGCTCGTTCGGTGAATCGTTCCCACATGGTGCCAATCCCTTTCAACGGAGCGTTCGCTAACAGTAACAATTACGATGCGGCCACTATTCGGCGGAACAAATCGGCCCGCTCCACGCTCAAGGCCAGCGGATCGCACTTGCGGCCTTTGGCCATCTCGAGGTGAGCGCCTTGAGAGGCCAGGAGCAATTCATTCACACGGGACAGGGCAAAGCCGCTCAAAACGCCCGTGCCGATGCCCAGGCGCAGCGACGAGAGGAGGCCCAGGCCTTCACTGAAGCTCAGCAGACGCGCCCCGCCGGCAATGCCGCGCGCACGGCCGGATTGGTCCTCGAGGGCGCGGGGACTGTCTTTCAACAAGACGGCGCGCACTTCGTGCTCGAGCGTGATGAGGTCCAGCGCCGCCTGACGCACCTGAAAGACGAGTTCCTCTTCGGAGAGGCCCAGGGTGCCCCGGTTGACCAGCAGAAACAGGTCTCCCTGCGTCTCATTGACGGGACTGCCCAGCGCCCCTTCCATATCGGTATAAAGGGCTTCGTCCGATACGTGGTCCAGGGGCGCGTCAAACAGGCTGACCGAACGCGGCGGGCGCTCTTCCACGCCTCCAATGCGGACGCCGCGAAGCACCAGATGATGCGCCGCGGCCAGTTCGGCGCGTTCGGCGATGCGGTTGGCCATGGCCAACGCGGGCAGATGCAGCAGTGCGCTGGATTTCAGTCCGGTGCCCACGTTGTTCAGGGCGCACGTGAGAAAGCCCAGGCGATCGTCGAAGGCCACATCGAGCATGCCGCGCAGCGTGTCATCCAGCAGATTGAGCTGGGCCCATGCTTCCTGCAGCTGCACCCCCGGCTTGATGGCGCGCAGGCAAAGATGCTCCAGGCCGTTCACCATGATGCTGAGGCTTTGATCCTCCGAGACATAGACCCCGCGCGGTCCCCGGGCGCACATCAGTTCATACGTGACCAAACGCCGTTCCGCCAGGAAGCGGACCTCGCGCGAGCTGAGTTCCGGAAGGGAATAATACCGGCCGGTGGAGAAGAGGCTCAGTCCATCGAGCACGCTCGTGATGCGCGCCTCGATGGCCCGTTTCTCGTCGTCCGTGCAGCGCGCGGGGAAGGGAAAATCCGACAGATTGCGCGCAAGGCTGCATTGGCAGCATACGGCTTCCGCACCGTCCGGCGACTCGCCGGCCAGCCAGCCGGGCAACCTGTCTGTCAATGTGCTAGCCACCATATCCTGTTTTCGAACACCTTCCAAGCGGTGTCCGCCCCCTCAGTCCGTGCCCTGCTCGGACACAAACAGGCCGTTTTCCAAAATCCGAATTTCATCGCGCAAACGCGCGGCTTCCTCGTAATTCTCCGCGCGCAACACGCTGCGCAGCAGCGCGCGTTTGTTCTGGAGTTCCGCCCGCAGCCGCGCGCGCGTGTCGTCCATCTTCGCCACCTTGCCCTTGTGGCGCAAGGCCCGGTGCAATCCCTCCAGAATCGACTCGATCTGGTTGCCAAACTGATCGTAGCAGTGCGGACAGCCAACCCGGCCCGTATCCACAATGTGGCTCGACAGCACCCCGCACGACGAACATGCCTGCTGCGCGATGGCCGGTTCCGAACGCGGCCGCTCCTCCTTGGGCTTCAAGGACGGCGTGCGCGTAAGCTCAAACCCCATCGCTGCTTCCCGCTGATGGGAAGTCAGGCAGTCCGAACACAACTGCTGTTCCATAACCTTGCCGTCCACGACTTCCGCATAGCGAACCGTGGCCAGGTTCTTATGGCACTTTTGGCAAAGCATGCAGGCAACTCCACTCGCGCCAAGTATAGCATTCCCAGAGAGCCTAGTCCATTATACCCGGCGGCGCATAGTCCGTGACCGCGCACCTCTGCAATGGGGCCGGTGCCCGCTTCCACCCCGGATATGGAAACCGTGCCCCCCGCAGGCACGGCCTCTTTTTCGTGTTTCGAGCGGTTTCTGTGTATAATAGAAAGGAGTCAGGAGATGTGCGCTCTTCCGGAGCGCGGTGGAGATCCGTGCGTTGTCTCTAGGTTTAGGAATCAGGGTGGAATTTTGCCATGATGTGTTCGATTGCCCGTCGCCCCGTTCTTGTTCTCTGCGCCGTTGCGCTGACCCTCATTCTGGGCGGAGCCTCGGCGACGGCCCAAGTCCACTCCGCAGACGTCAATGTGGACGGCAAAATCGACCTCGGTGAATTGCTCCGGGTAATCCAGTTCTTCAACAGTGCCGGATACCACTGCCAGGCGGGTACCGAGGACGGCTACGATCCGGGCAGCGGCGATCATTCGTGTTCCCCTCACAGCAGCGATTACGACGGGGGCGCCGACTGGTCCGTGAGCCTGTCGGAACTCCTGCGCCTGATTCAGTTCTTCAATACGTGCGGCTATACAGCCTTCGCCTCCGGTGAAGACGGTTTTCAGCCCGTGCCGTGTGTGCCGGGTGAAGGTGAGGGCGAAGGGGAAGGGGAAGGGGAAGGAGAAGGAGAGGGCGAAGGGGAAGGAGAGGGCGAAGGGGAAGGAGAGGGCGAAGGGGAAGGAGAGGGCGAAGGCGAAGAGGAGAGCTGCGTATGTGTCGGCGAGGATCCCTGCTATATCGAGCTTCAGATCGATTCGTTGCGTGCCGCGCCCGGCCAAATGGTCTTTCTGAACGTGTATCTGCAGGAAGTGCACATTAAGCCGGGTACCCTGCAGTTCGATCTCTTCTTCAATCCCGCCAAGTTGACCTTCACGAGTTCCGTGGGTGGCTCCATCCTCGGCGCCGCCGGTAAGTCCCTGGCGACACAACAAGTATCGAGCGGACTCTACCGATTCATCGTCACCAATCCTGGGGCCACGAACCTGCCCATCCAGGCGGGCACCTTGTTGTCGGTCGTGTTCACACTCTCCGCCAGCGTCTCCTATGGCGAGGCCATCCCGGTGTATGGCAACAGCGCGAGCGCCCTATGCCATGACGGCGCCACGCCGATCGAAACCTCGATTACGACCGGCAATATCACCGTCGGCTGCAGTTCGGCCGTGGCGCCCAGTGCGGACTTTGACGTCAGCGCGACGACGGGACTGCCCGACGCGGAATTCCATTTCTCCGACACGTCCGAGAACGGATGCCATCCCACGAATCCCACCGGCGGCCAAATCACCGGCTGGCTCTGGGAATTCGGCGATGGGCACACCAGCACGGAACAGAATCCCACCCACGCCTATGTGGATCCCGGCAATTACTCGGTCACGCTCACGGTGACGAGCCTCGTGGGGCCGGATTCCATCACGAAGGCGAGCCTCATCCATGTGATCGAAGGGGTCGTCGTCTATGTCGACAAAGACACGCCCGTGCCTGTGGAACAACAGGACGGCGAGAGTTGGGCGACGGCCTTTGCCGCGATTCAGGACGGGATCAGCGCGGCGGCGGCCCAGGGCGGCGGCCAGGTCTGGGTGGCGGAAGGCGTCTACGGCGAAGAACGCGCCAACGCCACCGGTTCCCTTGAACTGCGCGAAGTCGTCCGCGTCTTCGGCGGCTTCCTCGGCACGGAAAGCAGCCGCGAACAACGCAACTGGGTAGACAATGTCACCACGATCGACGGCAGTACTGCGCTCGCGGGCGGTCAGGCCATCCACGTGGTCACGGGTGCCAGCAACGCCCTGCTTGACGGATTCACAGTGACCGGCGGCAAGGCCCGCAGCATGGGCGTGCCCGGAAGTGAACAGGAAGGCGGCGGCATGTTCAATTCGCTTGCCTCGCTGAGCATCTCGAACTGCATCTTCACCGGCAACACGGCCGAGGTCAGCGGTGCGGCCATCTCCAATCGCGGCGCCACGTCCCTCATCTCGATTACGAACTGCACTTTCACCGGCAACAGCGTCTCGAACATTGGCGAGCCCGACAGCTACGCCTATGGCGGCGCCATCTCGAACAACGACTCCGCCGTCCTCATCTCCGGCTGCGAGTTCGTCGCGAACAATGTCCAAACCACCGCCTTCTGGCTCAGCGTTGCGCGCAACGTGGCCTCCAAGGCCTTGGGCGCCGCCGTCTACAACTACAATTCCACCTGCACCATGACCGACTGCGTTGTCCGCGACTGCATCGCGCACGCCGAAGGCACGGGCTCCGGCCAGGTCGGCGGCGGTGTCTACGGCGCCCAGCCCACCGCCCTCGGCGGCGCCGTGTACAGCAACTTCAGCACGCTCATCATGGACCGCTGCACCCTGCGGAACAACCAGGCGACCACGAACAACAATGCCCCCTTCACTCTCGCGGGCGGCGGCGGGCTCGGCAACGAACATGGCTCGATGCGCCTGACAAACACGATCGTCTATGGAAACATCACCACCGACTTCAGCACCGGCCTGCGCGGCGCGGGCATCTACAACAACTCCTGCACGAGCCCCAATACGATCGTCGTCACGAATTGCTCGGTGGTCAGCAACCTGAGCGACTCCGTTAACCCGGATCAGGGCGGCGGCATCCACAGCAAGAGTTCGCCCACCGTGCTCACGAACAGCATCTTCTGGAACAACTCCGGTGTGGACGTGCAGTCCGAGAACACCACGCTCACCGCCACCTATTGCGACGTCGAACACCGCACGCTCACCGGCGCCGGCAACATGAGCCTCTATCCCTTCTTTGCCGGCATGAACACCGGAAACCTGCACCTGACCGCCACCTCCCCCTGCATCGATGCCGGCATAGACACCAGCCTGCCCGCCTACGGGTCGGTGACCACCGACTTCGAAGGCGACGCGCGCGGATACAACGGCAATCCCGGCGAGAACATCGACGGATCCGATTACGATATTGGCGCGGACGAATTCGCCGGCTGAGGACAATGCCCGAGTTTCACCGCCGGAGACGGAGGAGAACCAGGCCCCATGTTGTACCTGCGCATAGCCGCATTTGCGGTGGTGGGTCCCGGCACAGTCATGGTCTGGGTGCCGTGGTGCCTGATGGGACATTGTCACGTCCGCTGGCCCTCCAGCGGCATCGCAGGTTTCGCCGGAATGTTGCTCATGCTCTGCGGACTCCTCGCCCTGGCCTGGTGCGTCCTCGATTTCGCCTGGCGCGGCAAAGGCACTCCCGCCCCCATCGATCCCCCGAAGCACCTGGTCAAATCCGGCCTCTACCGCTTCACGCGCAATCCCATGTATGTCGGCGTCTTGATGACCCTGTGCGGCGAAGCCCTCCTGTGGCCTTCCTGGACCTTGGTCCTCTACACCGCCGCCATCGGCGCCGTATTCCACCTCTTCATCCGCGCCTACGAAGAACCCACCTTGCGCCGACTCTTCGGCGAAGAATATGAACGCTACTGCGCCGAAGTGGGCCGATGGCTCCCCCGCCGGCCGCAGTCCGCGCCCACGCCGCCCCCGCAATAACACCGCACGTCCTCTCGGAAGGGCAATAACAGCGCGAAGTCTTACCCCCCGGATTCATATTCTAAGTGCAACGGTTTGTTGCGGAGGGGGTCAGTAGCCTTTTTCCGTCGGAGCCGTCCGTCGCTCACTTGTGAGCGGCGACGGACGAGCGACAGAGGGAAAAGGCGGCCTTTTCTGTTGGTGGG
>CAILVY010000071.1 GCA_903837785.1 Candidatus Hydrogenedentota bacterium | reverse complement strand
GGACCTGCGGAGGAATTGCGGAGTGTACCGCGTTCAGAAGGGCGCGTCGTCGTCGTCGTAGCCTTCGGGAATGTAGTCGACATCCTGGGCGCGGCCGGACGGGGGCTCTTTTCCGGACATGCCTTCGGCAATGCTGGCGAAGCGCTGGATGCTCTTGTCGAAGATGAGTTCTATCATGCCCGTGGGGCCGTTGCGTTGTTTGGCGACGTGGAGGCGGATGACGTTGTCCTGGCCCTCGTCGCGGGCGGGCGGCCGGGAGAGCATGAGCACGACGTCGGCGTCCTGCTCGATGGCGCCCGATTCGCGAAGATGGGAAAGCTTGGGCATGCCGGTGTCGTCCTTCTCGGCCTCGCGGCTGAGCTGGGAGAGGGCGATCACGGGGACGCGCAGTTCGCGCGCGATGCCCTTGATGGATCGGGAGATTTCGGAGATTTCGACCTGCCGGTTCTCCGAGCGGGTGGCGCCGGACATCAACTGGAGATAGTCAATGATGATGATGTCGCAGCCGTGCTGGGCCTTGTGCCGCCGCGCCTTCGAGCGCAGTTCAAGCACGCTGACGTTGGGTGTCTCGTCAATGTAGAGGCTGGCGCGGCTGAGCAGGCCCGCGGCGTTCTGGAGCTTCGGAAACTCATTGTGGGCGAGGTAGCCCGAACGCAGGCGCGCGGAATCGACATGGCCGACCATGCACAGCAACCGTTGAACGAGCTGCTCCTTCGCCATTTCGAGGCTGAAAACCAGAGCATTCCTGCCGAGGTGCGTGGCGGCGTGCGAGGCGACGTTCAGGGCGAAAGCCGTCTTTCCGACGGACGGCCGAGCGGCCAGAACAATCATGTCCGACGGCTGGAAACCCGAGAGCATCTCATCCAGCTTGGCGAAGCCGCTGGCCACGCCCGTGATGCCCGTGGACGACTTGATTTGCGCCTCGATGCGCTTGATGCCGTCCTCGAGCAGATCGCCGACCCGGTAAATGGGGTTGAGCTGCCGCCGTTCGGCGATGCTGAAGATGTCGCCTTCCGCGCGATCCAGGAGCGTGTCGACGTCGACCTGGGGCCGGTAGGCGTCGCCCGCGATGCGCGTGCACGTGGAGATGACCCGGCGGAGCAGGGCTGCTTCCAGCACGAGCTTGGCGTAATACTCGACGTTGGCCGAGGTGGGCACGGCGCCGGTGAGATCGGCAATATACGCCCCGCCGCCGGCGGCCTCGAGGGTGCCGGCGCGGTTGAGTTGCTCAATGACTGTGGTGGTGTCGACCGGAACATTGCGCTGGAAGAGCTGCAGAATGGCATCGTAGACGTGCTGGTGCGCCTCGACGTAGAACGTATCGGCGGACTGGGTACGCAGGATCTCGATGCCGGCGCCGACGGCGTCGGGACTGAGCAGCATGGCCCCGAGGACGGAGCGTTCCGCCTCGATGCTTTGCGGCGGGGTCCGGTCAAATACCGGCGCTCCCCCGCCCGGGGCGCGGGGCTCATGCCGATCAGACACGTTACGCGCTTTCTTCAGTGGCCGTTTCTTCGACGAGATTGCTGACCCAAACCTTCACGTGCGCTTCGATGCCGCTGCCGAGCTTGATCGGCACGGTGAAGATCCCGAGCGACTTGATGGGTTCTTCGAGGTGGATCGCCTTGCGGTCGATCGCATGGCCCATCTCGTTCAACTTCTCGGCGATCATCACATTTGTGACGGAGCCGAACAGCTTGTCTTCCTCGCCAGCCCGCATCTTGAGATCAACCGTGACGCCGTCCAACTGCTTGGCGAACTTCGAGAGTTCGACGCGGCGCTTCTCTTCGCGACGGCGGATGATGGCCATCTCGTGCTCGATCTGCTTGGCCGAGGCGGAATCCGCGCCCACGGCAAGCTTGCGCGGAATCAGGAAGTTCCGGGCGTAGCCGTCCGCGACCTTGACTGTGGCGCCCATCGCGCCGAGGTTTTCAATGTCTTCGCACAGTATCACTTTCATGGTGACCTTGCTCCTTCAGGTTTCTTTGTCCTCGGGTGGCCTGCTGAACCGGGCTTCGGCGGCGCGGGCGAATCGCTGGCGGAAATCCCACCACGTGTCGAAGAGGCCCACGGCGCAAAGCACCGGCTGCACGTTCAGGATAAACATCCCGAACAGTACCGCGTAAAACAGGAACGGATTGACCCGGAACGCGCTCAGCGCGAACACGAGAATCGAGAACCCGTTCATCCAATATACAAATGCCAGGCTGACCGCGCTGTTCCACGTGATCAGCCGCAACACATCGTTCGGCCAGCGCTGATCGGCGAACCACATCAGCGCCAGCGCGATTGCCAGCCAAACCAGCGTCTCGGGCACGCGCATTTCGCGGAAAAGGCCCCGGGGCGCCGGGGCCCCGATGCGGCGCATCCGCGCCGACACCCAGCCCACGAGCGCGGTGGCCAAAACCAGCACGCTGCCGAAAACCATGCCCAGGCTCAAATACGGCCAATTCGCGTCGAACCACCGCAGCATGTCGGCCTTGGCCGCGTCCGCGGCGGCGGTTTCGTCCGGCGCCATCTGCTCGATGTCCGCGATGCGGGCACTGAGAAAGATCGACGCCGCTTTCCTCGATTCCTGCCAATCGGCCAGCATCCCCGCGGCAACCAGGACGAAGACGATCGCCGTGACTCCGGCGACCGTCCGGCCAAAGCGCCACTGCCGCGCGCAGGCCACGCCAATCAACACGCCAACATCGGCCGCAATGACATACACCGCCACCGCCACCGGCGACAGGGTGGCCAATCCCGCGGCGGCACCCGCCCCCGCAACGAGGCCGAGACTGCGCCCCCGCATGCCGGCCGCCCAATAGAGCGCCACGGGCACGGGGTAGAGCGCCATGGCCAGCGGGTGCAACTCTAAAGCAGCAAGAACGCTGGCCAGGACGAACCAACCCGTGAAAATGCAGGCGTAAACCAACATGGCCAGACAGCGGCCCGGGTGGACCACTTAGTCCGCCGCGTACGGCAGCAGGGCGATCTGACGGGCCAGCTTGATGGCCGTGGTCAGCATCCGCTGATGCCGTGCGCTTGCCCCAGTGATACGCCGGGGGATGATCTTGCCACGCTCGGTAACGTAATGCTTGAGCATGGCCACGTCTTTGTAATCAATGAATACGACGCGGTCCACCGTCAAGCGGCAGACTTTCGCGCGTGTGCTTTTTCTCTTCTTCCGCCGCTTGGACCGCTTTAAGCGGACTTTCGCTTTGGCTTTCGCCGAAATCTTTGCCATGGAACTTTGCTTCCTTTTTCAGTGGGGATCAGAACGGGATGTCATCCTCGGGAAGCGGTTCTTCAATGGGACGCGGTTCGTGCGCGGTGCGCGCTTCACCAGACGCGGAACGCTGCCCGCCGCCGGGACCTTCATCCCAGTCGAGGGGCGTGACGCGTTGCGCGTTCAGTTCGAGCCGGCTCACTTTCTGGCCGCTGTTCTTGTCCTCGATGTCGTAGCTGCGCAATCCGCCTTCCACCAAAACGGGGCGGCCCTTGCGCAGGCGCTCGCCAACCCACTCCGCCTGCTTGTCCCAGACCGACGCGTTCACGAAGGTGGTTTCTTCGCGGCGCTCGCCATCCTTGGACTTGAAATAGCGGGTGTTGGCGATGCTGAAACGGCAATACGCGCGGCCCGTGCCCGTATACTTGAGCTCGGGATCGCGGGTCAGGCGTCCAGCTATCAACACTCGGTTCAGATCGGGTACCCGGAGGTCGCTCATGCGTCTTCCCCCTTTCCGTTACTCGTTGTCCTCGTCCTCGTCATCATCCATGTCGCGTCGCGAACGGCGTCCGGCTGCGACCGGGATCGGTTCGTCATCGTCGTCGTCGTCATCGTCCCGACGGCGCCCGGCGGCACCCGCGCGAATTTCTTCCTCGCGGCGGCGTTGCTGTTCAGCCTCGAGCTGGAGGGTGTGCTCGTCAAAATGGACCACTAGGTAACGGATGATTGCCTCGACAAGCTTGAAGTGGGATTCAAGCCGGGCAATGAAATCCGGATTGGCCGTGAACCGCAGCAGCACATAGCTGCCCTCGGTGTGCTTCTTCACTTCATAGGCCAGTTTCCGGCGGCCCCATGTCTCCGAGCGCACGATAGTCCCGCCATGCTTGGTGACCAGCGATTCCACGTCTTTGACTACCGTCTGGATGCCATCGTCGTCGATTTCCGGCGATACGATGTACAGCGCTTCGTAAGTCCTCAAGAGATTCACCTCCTTTGTATGGGTAGGGCTTCCCCACCCTGGGGAAACCAAGCGAGCACACTATCTTAGCAAATAACGGATTCGGGCCTCAAGTTTTGCACGGGCGCGGCTTCGACGCCGCCGCCCCGGCCCGGAAATGCGCCGGCGGACAGCCCCGCTAGCCCAGCGCCGCGAGATAGTTCGCAAGAAAGACACGCAGACGGGCGAATTCGGCATGGAGGTCCCGCATCAGGGCCTGGCCGGCCTCCGAATTCGGGGCGGTTTCCTCCAGCGTCCGGGCCAATCGGGCCATCTGTGCGGCCCCGACGCTCGCACTGGCGCCTTTCACGGTATGCACTTCGCGCCGGAACGCGGCCGCGTCTTCCTGCCGCAGCAGGAGCTCGAGATTGAGCAAGCGTTCTTCCGTATCGCAAAGGTAGATTTCGAACAATTCGCGCTCAAAGCCGCGATCGCCCCCCGCCGCGGCCTGAATTCGGCTCAGATCGACCGGCGCCGGTGTCTCTGTCTCGGACATAGTGCATGTCTCCGCCGCTGATGCTTCCCCGTCTGGAACACGACGCCCGAATCAGAAGCCCGGCGTCCGGCGTCATCCGGATATGGACGCCGTTGCGCCGGCCCCGCTTGCGGACCGGCCGGCATTCTACATGCCGCGCGAATCCGTGTCCATTTCTATCCTCTTTTCGCCCCCGAACGAGCCGCACGTTCTTCGAGGGTCGAACGGGTGCCGCGGAATACCGAAAGTGGTCGGGTGGTTCTCCTTGTTAGCGGCATAGAAGAGGTGTCAGCGCGTAGGGAATGAGGTGTGTCGGGCCGCTGGACAGCTGCCTGAGATCGGGACTGGCAATCCGTCCGCGATTCATCGTACGGGAGAGGCCTGTCCAGCCTGGGAAGGACAATCCGAAATGCGGTGTCCGAATCGTGTGTTGGCGGGCGTATTAGCCGCCCTGACGTTGGCGGCACGCATGGATGCAGCCACGTATGCCGTGGGCGGAACCGGCGACTACCTCACGCTTGAAGCCGGCATCGCCGCGGCGAATGCGAACCCGGGTGAAGACACGCTGCTTCTGTTGGATGCTGCCTACACGGCCGACGGAAATCCGACGACGATCACCGAGTCGTTAACCATAGCCCAAGCCGCGGGCAACGACGGACCCATCACGATCGCGAAAACGTCAAGCGCCGGCGAGGTCTTGCGCTGCGACGTTCCGGCAGGTACGGTTACCATCGTCGGCAATTCCGCGGCTTCGCCCATCATCCTCGAGAACCGTTGGACCACCGCGCCGCTGCTGTCCACGGGTTCGGTCACCTCCGCGGCAAATGTCGTGCTGGAGCATGTCGTGCTGACGCGGCCCACGAGCGGCTTCAAGGGCCTGACGGGCTCGTATCTTCAATTGCAGAATTCAAACACGGCCGCGCATCGCCTGAGCAGTGTGGTTTTTCGCGGCGGCGCCGGCAACACGAACGGCCTGTTCTACGCAGGCAGCCATAACCCGGTGAAGACGTACATTCCGGTGATCCTGGATGACTGCGATTTCTCGCAGGCAGCCGGCAATGCCACCCGCCTGGTTTACGATCCGGTGAACCTGACGGCCAGCCGATGCACGTTCGAGCCGGCGGGCACGGCCGATGCCAAGGCCATCGTGTGCGAACAATCCCGCGCCAGCGGCTCCAGCCTCACGTTCAGGGACTGTTCGTTCAAGTCGAACAATGCCGGCCTGCTGGCGGGAATTCTCGGGCGGACAACTTTCAAGTTCTATCGGCCGGTCTTCACCGGGAAGTGCGGGACGGTGGCCTTCGACTTTGGCACGACGCAGTCTGCGGTGGAGATCACCGGCAGCGACGACAGTGGAAACCCCCTCGGCGCCGGCGTCAAGACCGATCTCACGCCCATGTTTGATGCGGGCACCGCTTATCTCGCATACGTTCGCAGCGGCAGCGTGCTTCTGCAGGACCTCAAGGCAACTCCGGGTAGCCTCGCGACCTTCCTGGACTCCTTCGATTGCGGGGGCTTGGCGGAGGACACGGCGGTGCGGATGGTCCGTTGCCAATGGCGCAACGGCGCCGGCATCTATCGCGCAAAGAGCCAGAGCGGAGAGTCCCGGAAACTGAACTTCCAGGCGGAGAACTCCATTTGGGCCGGCACGTCGACCGCTTCGGCATGGCTCGAGCTGTTGGGGCAGGCGACGCTCTCGCATTGCACGTTGGCCGGGAACTTGACCGCCGCGTCAGGCACGCTGATCAGATTCCAGAGCGGTTCTGAAAACCAGATTAGCGTCGATGCCTGCATCCTGGATGCCTCCGGCGCCGGCAGCGGGTATGCGGCATCGCCTTCAACGCAGCCCTCCCTGAATCTTTCGGATGCGGGCGGAAGAAACATCGTCTGGTCGTCTCAGCACCCCACCACCGCATGGCTGCCCGGAGGGACCGCGCTCAACTCCGCCATCAAGGCCAATCCCCTGCTGGACGGCACCGGACACCTCCGTTCGGATTCGCCGGCGTTGAACGCCTCGGGCAGGCTCACGCCCGCCTTGGATGTGGACAATGAACCACGTCCACAGGGTGATCTCTCGAGCACCGATATCGGCGCCGATGAAACAGGCAATAGCGAACTTCCCATCGTGATTTCCGTGGCCGTCCAAACAGACCGGAGCATCGACGTGGCTTTCAGCGAAGCCATGGATGCAGGAACCACCGAAGCGGTCCATTACAGCGTGTCCGGGTCCGGCCAGGGCACGCTTGCAGCACATCCCGGCGGCGTAGCCTGGCTGGGCGGGAATGTGTATCGGCTCTCCTGGATGTCGGGAGAGATGCAGCATGGCGGCGACATCGTGGTTACTGTCTCTGGCGTGTCAGACGCCGCGGGGAATCCGCTCGGGATACCTGACAGCGGCGCTTGCGTAGGCGGCGCGATCGGCAGAGCGCCGGCCATGCACTCGGCCGTCGTTGAGAACGCCCTCGAAGTGCGGGTGACGTTCGACGAGGCAATGGGTGCGGGAGTGGAGGATCCCAACAACTACTTCCTCTCGGGGACGGGCCGGGGAAGCCTGGCGGAACACCCGGATTCCGTAACTCCCGCGGATGCGCAAACACATCTCCTGACCTGGCTTGGCGGCGAGATGCATGACGGCGGGGATATCACTGTAACGGCCGCCAACGTGGCCGATGTGGCCGGGAATCCAATCGCCTCCTCAAACAGTGCCACGGACCCCGGCAGCGGGACCGGAGTCCACCCTGAGCCTGTGCTGTCATCAAGCGCCTCCAATCCCACCCGTGTAAGCCCCATGGCAGTCGTTGTGAGATTCAGTGAACCCGTGACTGGATTTGGCCCCGCCGGAATTGCCGTAACTAATGGAAGCATCATCGACTTTGCCGGAACGGACGCAGACTACACTTTCAATGTCCTCCCGGCAGGCCAGGGATCGTTCGGCGTTTCCGTTTCTGCCGGCGCTGCCGCGGACAATGCCGGAAACGGGAATGTGGCCTCGTCCGTGCTGAACCGCGTCTTCGACAGCGTTGTCCCTTCCGTCAGCATGGCGGCTTCCGTGCTCAGCCCCACAAACATGATGCCCATCCCCGTAACCGTGACGTTCAGCGAAGCGGTAACCGGATTCACGGCGGGGGGCATCGTTGTCTCGAACGGCAGCATCAGCGGTTTCTCAGGAAGCGGGGCGGCCTACGTGTTCAATCTGTCTCCGATCGCGGAGGGCGCCGTCAGCGCAAGCATTGCCGCGAATGTTGCCGCCGACGCAGCGGGTAATCCCAACGGCGCATCGGCCCCAATCGCCTGCACGTATGACCACAGTTCGCCTTCCGTGTTCATGACCTCGCCCTCGTCCAATCCCACGAACGCAGCGCCGATTGCGGTGACGATGACGTTCAGCGAGCCCGTGAGCGGATTTGCGGCGAACGGCATCAGTGTGAGCAATGGAACGCTGAGCGGTTTTGCGGGTTCGGGCGCCCTCTATACGATGAACCTGCTTCCGGCCGGCCAAGGCCCGGTGACCGCGCGCCTTGCCGCGGGCGCCGGGGTGGATGCGGCCGGCAATCCGAGCACGGCGCCCGCGCCATTCAGCCGCACCTACGACTCGGCCGCGCCCACCGCGGCGTTAACCTCCTCGGCGCCCAATCCGACGAATGCCGCACCCATCCCCGTCACGCTGATTTTCAGTGAGGCCGTCAGCGGAGTGGCAGCGGAGGACATCGCCTGCGGCAATGCAAGCGTCGCCAATCTGACGGGCTCTGGCGCACACTACAGCTTCGACCTGATTCCCTCAGGACAAGGCGCGGTCTCCGCGCATGTCTCAGCAGGCGTGGTGGCTGACGCGGCGGGCAACCTGAATGAGGAAAGCGCGTCGCTGAACCGGACCTATGACTCCATTGCGCCCAGCGTGTCCATGATCTCGTCTGCCGCCAATCCCACGAATGCTTCTCCCATTCCGCTGACCGTGACCTTCAGCAAACCGGTCACCGGGTTTTCTTCGGCGGGCATTGTGGTGAACAACGGCAGCGTGGCCGATTTCTCTGGCACTGCGTCGAGCTACTCCTGCGACATTGTGCCCTCGGGGCCGGGCACAGTCTCCGTGACTCTCGGGGCCGGCGTGGCGCATGATCTCGCCGGCAACGGCAACACCGCCCCCGCGCCGTTGAGCCGGACATTTGACAATGTTGCGCCCACGGTTGCAGTGACCTCCGCTGCGCCGAATCCCACGAATCTTTCGCCCTTGCCAGTCACGGCCCTGTTCAGCGAATCCGTCGCCGGATTCACCGCGGATGACGTCGCCGTAGCCAACGGGAGTATCGTCAACTTCTCAGGCTCAGGGACAACCTACTCATTCAACATCGTTCCCGCCGCGCAAGGGATTATTTCGGTTACGATAAATGGACAGGCGGCCTCGGACGCGGCGGGCAACGCCAATATCGCTTCTCCTCAGTTGTTGCGGCTCTACGACACCATCGCGCCCACCGCGGCCATAGCATCCGCGGTCTCCGAACCCACTAACATATCGCCAATACGGATTGCGGTGGCGTTCAACGAGGCCGTCACGGGCCTTGAGGTCGGCGGCGTCACTGCCGTCAATGGAAGTGTGGCGAATTTCGGCGGCACGGGGACGGACTACTTCTTTGAACTCACACCCGCGGGACCGGGCCTCGCCACGGCAAGCATCGCTGCGGGAACCGTCTCCGACGCGGCAGGAAACCGCAACGCGTCCGCCGTGACACTCAGCAGAACCTTCGACCCTGTGGCGCCGAGCGTAGCCATGTCGTCCACGGCGCATGATCCCACGAACTGGTCCCCCATTCCGGTTATCGTGGACTTCAGCGAGGCGATTACAGGTCTTGAAGTGAGCGATATCGTGACCCGCAATGCCTCCGTAAGCCATCTCACGGGCGCCGGAAGCAGTTACAGCTTTGATCTTATCCCGGCGGATCAGGGGAGCGTTCAAGCGGACATCAACGCAGGCGCGGTATCCGACGCCGCCGGCAACGCAAACACCGCCGCGTCCACGTTCAGCCGAGGCTACGAGAACAGCCGGCCTTCCGTGACGATGAGTTCGACGGCGCCGGATTCGACGAACGCTTCGCCTGTCCTGGTCACGGCGGCCTTCAATGAGCCCGTCACCGGATTCGTTTCCAGCGACATCGTGACCGGCAATGCCGCGGTGGGCAATTTCGCGGGCGCGGGGGCGGTTTACACGTTTAATCTCATTCCGGCAGGCGACGGCCCTGTAACCGCGGATATCCCCGTAAACACGGCCCAGGATGCCGCGGGCAACCTCAACACGGAAGCAGCCCAATTCCGCCGCGTTTACGACACTACGGCCCCGTCCCTTACGATAACTTCAAGCGTATCGGACCCGACGAATCGCGCGTCCCTGCCCGTGAGCGTGCTCTTCAGCGAGGCAGTGACGGGATTCATTCCGGCGGAGGTCAACGTGTCCAACGGGAGCATATCAAACTGGACGGCCTCCTCTTCCGCCTTCATGTTTGATATCACGCCGGCCGGCCAAGGCCTCGTCGAGGTATCCGTCGGCGCGGGAAGAGCCGCCGACGCCGCGGGCAACGAAAACACGGCCGCCGGCGCGTGGCATGTGCACTTTGACAGCCAGCCGCCGGCCGTGGCCATGAGTTCACCCGCCTCCGACCCGACGAACGCATCCCCCATTCCCGTCGCGGTGACGTTCAGCGAAGCGGTGTCTGGGTTCACCGCTTCGGATATTCTCTTGAACAACGCCAGCCTCAACAGCTTCGCCGGCGCGGGCGCGGCCTATACGTTCAACCTGGCGCCGACGGGCCAGGGCAGCGTCTCCGCCGGAATCGCCGCGGGCGCGGCTTCGGACGCGGCAGGCAACCCCAGCACGGCGGCGGTTCCTGTGTTGCGCACCTACGACTCCCAAGCGCCCTCCGTGACGCTGACCTCCACAGTTCCCAATCCGACGCATGCGTCGCCGATGGCCATTACAATCACCTTCTCCGAACCTGTCGTCCGGTTTGCCGCAGAGGACGTGCTCGCCACCGGCGCGGCGGTGAACCACTTCGCCGGGTCCGGGGCCGTCTATACGTTCGACCTGATACCCTCGGCACAAGGCCCTGTAACGGCCACTGTCCCCGCCTCCGCGGCGGAGGATGCCGCCGGGAATCTGAACACCGCCGGGAATCTGCTCACCCGAACCTACGACAGCATCCCGCCTTCCGTAAGCATGAGTTGCTCGGCGCCGGACCCGACCAGAACTTCCCCAATACCCGTCCGTGTAACATTCAGCGAATCCGTGACCGGCTTCGGAATCGCCGGCATCAACGCGGTTAACGCGGCGATAAATCACTTTGCAGGTTCCGGTGCAAGTTACACGTTTGAATTGTCGCCTCTCGGCCAGGGGCAGGTCACCGCAAGCATCGCCGCCGCGGCCGCGCTGGACGCCGCGGGGAATCCGAGCACCGCGGCGCCCGCGTTGTCCCGCATCTACGACACAATCGCCCCCACGGTTTCATTGACCACGACGGCGCCCAATCCGACAAACACTTCTCCCATCGCATTCGCCGCGAATTTCAGCGAATCCGTCGTCGGACTTGCGGCGAACAGTATCGCCGTGAGCAACGGAACGGCAAGCGATGTCGCCGGCTCAGGGGGTGCTTACACGTTCAATGTGACCCCAAATGATCAAGGCACAGTGACTGTGGCCCTGCCGGCGGGCGCCGTTGCGGACGCGGCCGGAAATGCGAGTGCGCCGAGCACGACATTGGCGCGGGCTTACGACAGTGTCCCGCCCACCGTCCTTCTGGCTTCCACTGCGCCCAATCCGGCGAACGGGTCGCCGATACTCGTTACGATGACGTTCAGCGAATCCGTGACGGGAGTATCTTCGAGCGATATTGCGGCCGGCAACGGCGCCGTGATGGGCCTGACCGGATCGGACGGTCGGTACAGCTTCGCGCTCTATCCCGTGGAGCAAGGGCTCGTAACGGCCGAGGTCGCGGCCAGTGCAGCGCACGATCTCGCCGGCAATCCCAGCCTTGCCGCGCCACAATTCAGCCGCCTCTTTGACAGCGTCGCTCCGGGCGTTTCGCTCACATCGTCCGCTTCGGATCCGGTGAACGCCGCCCCGATACCGGTGGTCGTCTCCTTCACGGAGCCGGTGACCGGCTTCTCTCCCGCGGACCTGTCTGTGACGAACGGAGCCGTGGCCGGCTTCACGGGTTCGGATGCCGCCTATGAATTCAACCTTCTCCCGAACGGTCAGGGACTGGTGAGCGTGCTGCTCCCGGCGGGGGCGGCCGCCGATCTTGCGGGAAACCCTTCTGCGGAGGCCAGCCCCTTCTCAAGAACCTTCGACAACATTCCGCCGGCGGTCCACATGAGTTCCAGTGCCCCCGACCCGACACTGACGCCGCTAATCCCGGTGGACGCCGCATTCAGTGAACCCGTATTGGGATTCACTGTGAACGATGTCCAGCTTACGAACGCCAGTGTCAGCCGGTTTTCCGGCACAAGGAACCATTATTCGTTCGAACTGGTGCCGCTGGACGATGGATTTGTCGCGGCAGACATTCCGGCGGGCGTGGCCATGGACGCGGCGGGGAACGCGAACATCGCAGCGCCGCAAATCGGCCGCTACTTCGACCATGAGCAGCCGAGTGTCACGTTGAGCACCACCGCGCTGAATCCAACGAATCAACCCCTGATTCCGGTCACCGTGACATTTGAAGAACCTGTGACGGGTTTCCAGGTCTCGGACGTCCTGGTCAGCAATGGCGCCGTTTCGGACTTCTCCGGCGCTGGCACTGTCTATACGCTCAGTTTGAGGCCATTGAGCGACGGCCTCGTGACAGCATTCGTGCCGGAGGGGGTGGCGATCGATTTGGAGCACGTGACGAACCTGGCCTCCGCGCCCTTGATTGTGACCTACGACAGCACGCCTCCGGCCGCCGTCGTGTCTTCGCCATCCCCCGACCTGACAAACGCCGCGCCAATTCCGGTCCGCGTGACATTCACCGAGCCTGTGATTGGATTTACGTCCGCAAGCCTCGCGGTGTTGAATGCTGCTGTTGCCGGCGTCAGCGGAACGGGCGCTGCATACCTCTGTTCGCTCGAGCCCGGCGCCGATGGACTTGTTGCGGTGTCGCTTCCCGCCGGCGCGGTGAAGGACCTGGCCGGCAATGACAATGCCGCCGCAGCGCCGTTTGTCCGGACTTTTGACGCGACGCCTCCCACGGCCCTATTGGAAACCGAAGCTTCCGAGCCAACCGAGACATCACCCATTCCGATCACCGCCACGTTCAGCGAGCCGGTAACGGAACTGGCCATCGCCAGCGTTCTGGCAGTCAATGGCGTGGCCGCCAATCTTTCGGGTTCAGGCGCGGAGTACCGCTTCGAGCTTGTCCCCTCTTCCCCGGGAGTGACCACGGCGATGATCACAGCGGGCGCTGTGACTGACGAGGCGGGAAACCCGAATACGGCCAGCGCTCCGCTGCTCCGCCATTATGACAGCGAACACCCCGCCGTCGTCATCAGTTCGCCGGCGCCGGATCCGGTCAATGCTTCGCCCATTCCAATAACAGTCGTTTTCGACGAGCCGGTGACCGGATTCAGCGATGCCTCGGTGCTGACGGCTAATGCAACCATCGCAGCGTTCTCCGGAAGCGGCGCTATCTATCAATTCGACCTGGTTCCCTCGGGACAAGGTCTGGTCACAGTGGACGTGCCGGAGGGCGTCGGCACGGACCCGGAACTGATGACAAACACCGCCGCCGCCCAATTCACCCGGGTATTCGACAGCGTTCCGCCCGGCGTGACGTTGAATTCGAGCGCCGCGGACCCGACGAATGAATCGCCGCTCCCGGTCCACGCCGTGTTCACGGAGCCTGTAACAGGCTTCACGGAAGCATGTATAAGCGTGAGCAATGGCACGCCGGCCAATCTCTCCGGCTCCGGGTCTGCGTTCGATTTCGACGTGGTTCCCTCCGGGCAGGGCCCCGTCAACGTGACCATCGCAGCCGGCGTGTTGTCAGACGCGGCCGGGAATCCCAATTCCGCCTCGCCATCCCTCACCCGGGCTTTTGACAGCGTAGCCCCGACCGTCCTCATCAGTTCAGCCGCCCCGGACCCCGCCAATCATTCCCCCATTCCGGTGACGGTGACGTTCAGCAAACCCGTTTCCGGCTTTGAAGCTGCGAGCATCCTCGTGTGCAACGGGCACGTCGCGGATTTCTCCGGTTCCGGAGACGCATATGCCTTCAGCCTCATCCCGGATGCGCAAGGGGTCCTCACAGTGAACATGCCCGCGGGCGCCGCATGGGATGCCGCCGGCAACAGCAGCGCGGAAGCCGCGCAATTCCAGCGCACGTTTGACAGCGTGGCCCCGGCGGTCCTGCTGAGTTCTCCTGGCACCGATCCGACGAATGCCTCTCCCATTCCCTTCGTCACGTCGTTCAGCGAACCCGTCTCCGGATTCTCCGCATCCTCCATCACACTGGGAAACGCGGCGCTGTTTGAACTTGCAGGTTCAGGCGCAACCTATACGTTCAGTGCAACACCCCTGTCTCAAGGGGTGGTGACTGTTGCCATCGCGGCAGCGGTCGCCGTGGACGGCGCGGGCAACGCCAATTTGCCCAGCCTTCCCCTGGCGGTCACACATGATTCACTGCCGCCGCTAATCACGCTGTCGACGACGGCGAGCGAGCCCACAAATGCTTCGCCCATCCCGGTGACCGCAACCATCAACGAATGGACCACGGAACTGACGGCTTCGGACATAGTCGTGTCCAATGCGGGCATCGGCCATTTCACAGGCGCAGGAACGGAATACGCGTTTGAGCTGACGCCGTTGAACAACGGCGTCGTCGGCGCGTTCGTGGCTGCCGGTGCGGTCTTCGACGCCGCAGGCAATGTGAATCCCGCCAGTGCGCCCTTGAGCCTCCATTACGACAGTGTGCGCCCTTCCGTCGTGCTCTCCACGAGCGCGCCGGATATCACTAATCAGACACCGATCCCCATAACGGCAACCTTCGATGATCCAGTGACGGGATTCGACGCGGACGACGTCATCGTCGAGAACGGAGTACTCTCGGGATTCGCCGGTTCCGGGATGATCTACACGTTTGATCTGACACCCCTGTCAGACGGGCTCGTGACGGTCTTTGTGCCCGAGGGCGTGGCGACGTGTCCCGAGTTGATGACCAACACGCCCAGCCCGCCGTTGACCCGGACGTACGACACGAGCCCGCCGGAGGCGTTCTTGTGGTCTCCCGTGGAGCACAGCACGAATCTCGCTCCCGTTCCCGTCACCCTGAGCTTCTCGGAGTCCGTGGCCGAAGTCATGCCCTTCGGCATTGTTGTCAGCAACGGCGCCGCAGCCAATATCACCGGCTTCGGGCGTGACTTCTTCTTCGAAGTGATTCCTTCGGGGCAGGGCGAGATCATCGTCAGCGTAGAGGCGGGCGCCGCACTGGATTTCGCGGGGAATCCCTGCATGCCAGGCACGCCCCTGAACTTGAATTTCGACACGATTTCCCCCACGGTTTCCCTTTCCACGACCGCCCCGGATCCAACCGATGCCCCGCTCATCCCGGTGCAGGTCACGTTCAGTGAAACCGTTTCCGAACTCACCGCCGCCACGGTCGCGGTCAGCAATGGGATGATAACCGGCCTGAGTGGTTCCGGCACGACGTACACGCTCGACGTGGTCCCCCTCTGGAATGGCCTAATCTCCGTCCATATCCCTCCGGATGTGGTGACTGACGGGGCGGGAAATGGAAATGACGCTTCTCTCGCACTCTCCATCCATTATGACAGCGAACGGCCTTGGGCGGCCCTGAGCAGCCCGGCGTCCGAACCGACGAACCAGTCTCCAATTCTCATGACGGCAACCTTTGCCGAACCGATGGAAGGATTCCTGGCCGAGGACCTGATCGTGCTGAACGGGAGCGTCACGGGCTTCGCCGGCGCCGGCGCCGCATACACATTTGGCGTGATCCCGGACGGGGACGGGTCGGTCGTCGTGCTGATCCCGGATGGGGTGGCCATCGATGAGGAGTGGGCTACGAATACGGCCAGTGCGCCGCTGACGCGGACCTTTGACGCGACGCCTCCGGCCGTAAGCCTGTTCTCCGGCGCGCCCGAGCCAACCGGCATGTCGCCGATCCCCGTAACGGCCACGTTCAGCGAGGACGTGACGGGATTGACCGCGGCGGATATCATCGTCAGTGATGGCGTGGCGTCAAATGTATTCGGGCAGGGCGCAACGTACTCATTCGAGGTGATTCCGGAAGGGCAGGGCATCCTCAGCGTGCGCATCGATTCCGGAGTCACAACTGATCTGGCAGGGAATCCAAATGGCGCAAGCGAGCTCTTGACCCGCACATATGACAGCCTGCCGCCCTCGGTCATTCTGACCTCATCCTCGCCAGATCTCACAAATGTCTCGCCTATCCTCGTAATGGCCACCTTCAGCGAGGCCGTTACTGGTTTTGACGCAATGGACATCCTCACGTCGAACGCGTCGGTTATGGACGTCATCGGCAACGGCGACGTGTATACATTCAACTTGATCCCTGAAGCGCCGGGTACTGTAACGGCGGACATTCTCGCAGATGTCGCCCATGATTTGGCTGGCAACGGGAATTTGGCAGGATCGCAGTTCCTCCGAATCTACTATGTGGAAGGAGAAGGTGAGGGCGCAGGCGAAGGCGAGGGTGAAGGCGAAGGCGAGGGTGAAGGCGAAGGCGAAGGTGAAGGTGAAGGCGAGGGTGAAGGCGAGGGTGAGGGCGAAGGCGAAGGCGAAGGTGAGGGTGAAGGTGAAGGCGAGGGTGAAGGCGAGGGTGAGGGTGAGGGTGAGGGCGAGGGTGAGGGTGAGGGCGAAGGTGAATCACAGGAGGGAGAGCAGATCGTCCCGCATACGGCGGATTCGGACGGAGATTGGCGCATCAGTCTGGACGAGCTGCTTCGTGCCATCCAACTGTTCAACTGGGGATCATTCCACTGCGAAGCGGGAACCGAGGACGAGTACGCGCCTGGATTGGGCGATACGTCCTGCCGCCCCCATGCCGGCGACTACAATCCATGTGACTGGCAGATCGGCCTCTCTGAACTCCTCCGATTGGTTCTCTTCTTCAACGCAAAATGCTACTACGCCGATCCGGGAACAGAGGACGGCTACGCGCCGGGGCCGGCCCCGTGCGAATCCGAGGGCGAGCCGCAAGAGGGCGAGGTTGCAGCATTCCACAGCGCGGATCTGGATAATGACGCCGCAATAGACACCTCCGAACTCCTGCGCATCGTGCAGTTCTTCAATGCCGGCGGCTTTCACTGCCAGGCGGATTCAGAAGATGGATACGCCCCCGAAGCACTGGGCGATCAGTCTTGCGGGACCCACAACAGCGATTATGCGCCGCACGATTGGCGCATCACCCTGAACGAACTCCTGCGCGCAATCCAATTCTTCAATGTCGGCGCTTATCACTCCTGCGCCACGGGAGAAGACGGCTTCTGCCCGGGTTGATGCCCGGGGCCGAGCCAAAGCGGAATGCCGTGCCACAAGGTTCCAGCAAACGCGCGGGCAACCCTTTTCCCGAAAGCCCCAGAGGAATGGAAATCTCCCAAGGCGCCCGAACGTTCCTAACAAGTGAACCGGCAGTATCCAAGCGCTGCGGTTCCTGAGTCCGTGCACTGAGCCACAGCACCTGTGGCATGAGGAGATGTGCCATGACGACGCAGCCAACCTTTTCCATTGTGATTCCCGCATACAACGAGGAGGATTATCTCCCCCACTGCCTCGATGCCATCGATCGCGCGGCGGCAATCCTCGGCGAACCTGTCGAGGTGATTGTTGCCGATAACGTCAGCCGAGACCACACCCCCGAGATTGCCCTCGAGCGCGGCGCGCGGGTGGTTCGGGTCGAGGTCAAGTGCCTTTCCATCATCCGCAATCGCGGCGCGGCCGAGGCCACAGGGAAGTACCTCGCGTTTATCGATGCGGACAACATCATGTCCGCCAACATGCTCGCCGAAATCAAACGTGTGATGGATTCCGGCCGCTATGTCGGCGGCGGCGTGGCGCGCATCCATATGGATCGCACCTCCGTCGGCATGTTCTTCTGCGGCCTTGCGCTGATCCCGCTCGTGCTGGGTTACCGCGTGTCCGCCGTGCTCTTCTACACGACCCCGGCCGCTTTTCAGGCGGTTGGCGGTTTCGACGAGCAGCTCTACTCCCTCGAAGATCTCGATTTCGGGCGCCGCCTGAAGAAGCACGGCAAACGCCTGGGACTCAAGTACAAGAACCTCTGGCGCGCCAGCGTGATCTACTCCGCGCGCAAATTCGACGAGTACGGCGACTGGTTCCTGGTCCGCCATCCCTTCATGTACCTCAACCTGGTCCGCCACGAACACACCGCCGTCTATGACTTCTGGTACCGCGCCCGGCGCTGAACGCGGATAGAACGCGCGGCCGGACGCTTCCATCACGGCACGCACTCCCGGCGGCGGCCCAGGTTTCGCTTCCGGCTCCTTTCGTGATACGGTATGAATTCGGCGAATCGCCGCCCATTCGTACGCAAAGGAGAGGAATGGATTCTATGCATTTCCGAAACCGTGTCGCCGTACCGGCCCTGTGCCTTCTCGCCGCCCTGACGCCGCGCGCGCAGGCACAACACCCTTCCCCCATCGTCGTGTCCAACCCCTTCTACCGACTCGAATTGGACGGAAGCAACGGCGACCTTATCGCTCTGACGGGGCACGGACGGGAATTGATCCAGAAGGGCGCCAAACCCCGGCCGTTGTTCGGGCTGCGTCTCCGGCAGCCCGGCGGCGGCACCCTCGATCTGAATGCCCTGGGCGCCAGGGCCTTCTCCGCCGAGTCCGTCCAGGATGCCCCGGACCAGACCATCCTGCACTTGGACTACAAGGAACTGGACCATCAACCCGTTTCGGTCCGGGTGACGATTCGTTGCCCCGGGAATGACGCGAATACCTACTGGTCGCTCTCCGTGGAGAACCTGACCGGACTGCCCCTGGAGCACATCGACTTCCCCACGGTGGTGACGCCCAACGACCTCGTGGGCACGGGCGGCGATGCCCGGCTGTTCTGGCCGGGCATGGAAGGCGTGGAAGTCGAGGACCTCGCCCTGCGCGAAAGCTTCTGGTGGACGTGGCGGCCCATCGAACACCCGGCCATGGGCTGGCTCGGCCTCTATCCCTCCGCCTGCCCCATGCAGTTCATGGCGTACTACACGCCACAGGCGGGCCTCTACATCGCCGCGCATGATCCCGAATCCTATCCCAAAGGCATCGAGTATCACGCCCACCCGGACGGGGGGATCTTCCTGGACTACCGCCTCTTTCCCGGCCCCGTGCTGGACAAACACTTTGCCATGCCCTACGAGATGGCGGTGGGCGTGTTCCAAGGCACGTGGTACGATGCCGCGGATCGTTATCGCGACTGGCTCGATCACTCCGGCATGCCCCGGCCGCCGAAGCTCGAAGACAACCCCGCACGGCCCGCGTGGTTTGAGCAGTCGCCCATTGTGGTGACCTACCCCGTCCGCGGCACAAAGGACCTCGGCGACATGACGCCCAACGAGTACTTCCCCTGCACCCGGGCGTTGCCGGTCCTCGATTCCCTCTCCAAACAATTCGACAGCAAGGTGCTGGCCCTGCTGATGCATTGGGAAGGCAGTGCCCCCTGGGCCCCGCCCTATGTCTGGCCGCCCTACGGAGGAGTTGAGGACTTCCAGCACTTCGTGGACGCCCTGCACGCGGAAGGGAATCTGGCGGGCGTGTACGCCAGCGGCACGGGCTACACCCTGCGCAGCAACACCGACCCGGCCTTCAACCGGGAAGAGGAGTTCGCCGAAAAGCATCTCGTGGACATCGTCACCCAGGCGCCGGACGGCAAGCCCGCCGACAATGGCGTTTGCGCCGGACCCAACGCCCAGCGTGTCGGCTACGACATGTGTCCCGCCAATGAATGGGTGAAGGATGTCGTGACCCGCGAGGTCGCCAAGGTGCTCCCCTCCCGCGTGGATTACATGCAGTACTTCGATCAGAATCTGGGCGGCTCCTGTTACCGGTGCTACGCCACGACCCACGGACATCCCGCGGGGCCCGGGCCCTGGCAGAATCAGGCCATGATGGACATCTACCGCAGGCTTCAGGAACTGACCGCGCGGAGCGGACACAAGGTGCTCATCGGCTGCGAGGCCGCGGCCGCCGAACCCTTCATTCCCTATCTGCTCTTCAACGACAATCGCTTCCACCTGAACCTGCACGCCGGGACGCCCGTGCCCGCGTATGCCTATGTGAACCACGAGTACCTCAACAACTTCATGGGCAATCAGAATGCCGTGGGCTGCTTCGTGGACCTGTCCCAGTCCCCCCTGAACCTGCATCAGCGCGTGGCCCTGTCCTTCGTGCAGGGCGACCTCCTGACCGCCATACTCAAGGGCGGCGGCAGGCTCTGCTGGGAATGGGGCGGCGCCTGGAACGCGCCGGGACCCGATCACGATTCCGTCGTGGCGCTGATGCGCCATCTCAACGCCTGGCGGCGCGGCGCGGGCAGGCCCTACTTGCTCTACGGCCGCATGATCAAGCCGCTGCCCGTGGCCGGCGATCACGACATCCCCATGATCACCCCGAGGAAGCAGGCCATCCACTTCCGATCCGTGTTCACCTCACGTTGGACCCATGGCGGAAAGACCGCGCAATTCCTCGTCAATTACACGCCTGGCGCGCAGGAGGTAACGCTCAAGACTGAGGACTCCGCCAGGCCGATCACCCTGTTCACGGATCCTCTGGCCGGGCCCGGCGCCGTGGCCGCCGCGGACAGCGACGGACACCTCCACGTGACGCTGCCGCCCCTCTCCGCCGTCATGTTCGAGGAATAGGGCGCCGAAGTGCTTCGGCGCGCTTGGATGCTCGTCCTCTTCTCGTCATTGCGAGCGAAGCGACGCATTCCCCAAGGGAAGGACTCGTTCCAGGGGACTGCCTCGCTTCGCTAGCAATGACGGGTGAACGTGCGCTGCGGGAATGGCGAGCCGCTGCACTAGAGCGTCTTCTGCATCCAGACCGTGTCGAAGGTCTGGCCGTTCTTCTTCCCCACGTCTCTGAACCGGCCGCATTCCGTGAATCCACTCTTCTGATGGAAGGCAATGCTGCCGGGATTGAGTGACGATATGCTGGCCAGAATGTTCGTGATGCCTCTTTCCGCCGCGCCTTCTTCGAGCGTGGCAAGCAACCTCTTCCCCAGGCCTTTTCCGATATGCTCCGGATGTATGAAGTAGGTCGCTTCGGCGGTTTGCGAGAACGCCGGCATGGGATTGTGCGTTCGCAGCATGCCGAAACCGACGATCTCGCCATGCTGGTCTCTTATGGTTCCTGTCGGGAAGCCATTGGACATCTGCAGAAACAGGTCAAAGGCCTGATAGGGAAGCTTCTTCTCGGGGTACGCCGCAAACGAGTTTTCCACGTAATAATTGAAGATGTCCATGATCCCTTCGCTGTCTTCATTGGATATCGGACGAATTGAATACTCCATGGCCTTCCTCTCCTCTGCGCTTGAGCTTGCACGAGTATGATTGATGCGGCTGCGTTGCCCTGGCCTGGCCAGGGACTCGCTTTTCTTTGCTTCTTTCTTTTCTCGCGAGAAGAAAGAAGCATCCGTCAATAAGGGAAATGTCTCAGCGCCATCTCCCTCAGCGGCGGCGCGCCGCCCGGTCGGCGGCGTGTTCGTGTTGCGCCGCATTCTCCGCGATCCGGTACCGCACGATTTTGCGAACCAGCCCGGCCGGCAGAGGCTTCTCGGCATCGAAGCGAATCGTGCCCTTGCTCGTGCTGTAGCCCGCGAGATCACCCTTGTGCGCTTCCACCGCCGTTCCGCTTCCTGGGAAGAACGCGCAGTGCTTGGCGGTGGCGCCGAAGAGCACCAGCACCTTGCCGTCGAGACGGAACGCGGGGAGTCGATAGCTGATGCATTCCTCCGCCCGCGGCGCCGCAGCTCGAATAATCCGACGCAACTTCTCGAGGGCGTCCCGCTTGTCGCCGCTCAGCGCCGCGAGGTACTCGTCATGGGTCTCGAACCGGGCCACGCGCTTCGCCTTGGATTCCACGGTCTCCTCTCCTTCACTGAGCGGCCCGGCGGCTTGCCAGGTTCGGAAACACATCCCGCGTGAAGACCCAAGCCTCCGGCCGAGCCTTCAGCCGCATCACCGAATTGAATCTATTCTAGCACTTCTGCAGTGGCCCGCCATCCCCCTCTATCTTCAGGCGGTGCGGCGCCCGTCTGTGGCCATCGCCCAGCGTTTGCAGACAGGGAACGACATTTCTCAATAGTAAGACAAGAGAAGAGCAGGCTGCTCCGAGGCGCGGGGGCACGCCCGGAATCCAAAAGCGACATGTTGCCCGATTCGGATACAGTGCTCGCGGGGAAGTTGCGACGAGGGTGACCGACGGCATCACCAAAGCCGGTTATTAGCAAAGGCGCGTCCGGAGCCGGATTTCAGGTAGCGTTCGAAGTCGAGGGCCCGTTGTTTCTCGGAGAAGGCGCGGTAGTTAACGAGGTGCCGCAGGCGATGATTGGCCGTATAGGTGGATTCGCCGGCGTTGTGGGCTTTCAACCGCGCTTTCAGGTCTTCAGAAAAGCCGATGTAACGCTTAGCCGGACGTGATTCACTTTGGATAAGGTAGACGTAGTACATAAGCTCCCCTCCGCTCCGTAGGTGCTCCAGAGGATGTCAAAGCGGGGAGGTGTAAGTCCAGGGGTGGCCCTCCTTCCTCCTTCGTGCTGCGCGCTGCGGTAGACGCGTCGCTTCTCGGCTGCGCATTGACGTGACACGGTGTTTGTTCGGGCAAGGAGTTGGCGAAAGACTGGCGTGCCATCCGAAGCTCGCGGGTTTTTGGAAGCGTGACTTCAGGGGCCATCCTTCGCCAAGGCTTCGGAGGCCATCCTTCGCTCTCTCGCTACGCTGGCGAGCGAAGGATGGCGGAGAGGCAGGGATTCGAACCCTGGGTACGGCAAGCCGTACAACGGCTTTCGAGGCCGATAACTACTGCTGTAATTCTGAAACTCCCAAGATGGCCCTGGAATCCGCCGCGCCGGGGTGCGCCGCGCCGGGTGCGAGCGGTCAACCTACGGGGCAAACGAAACGAATGGCGCGGCGCGCGCCCGTGCTGGCGGCACGTGCAAATCCGGGCCAGCGCTCGTTGGGATGTTTCGCGAGGTGGTAAGTTCTTGGTGGAGATTCTTGGAGAACGAAGTGCCTTTGTTTAAGACCCTCGCAACGAATCGTTTATCCGGCACTTCTTCGTGCCAGCAGGCAACGCGTTTCGCCTCGACCCGAGGGTCCCGCGGAACTTCTCAGCCTTGACAAGCTTTCAACCGAGTTGCACCTGGGGCCGGTGGGCTGCTGCAGCAGACAGTTCGAGCCCGCTTTCCAGGCTCTCATCTGAAACGTGGCCATGTTGTATGGCACTGGCTACCCGGACTTCGGAGGACAAGACTTGGGGCGCTGGTTATGTCACGTTGTGCTTTCACATCCATACATTTCACTGGCGGCGATATACACGGCCGAGACCAAGCGCCGCAAAAATGCAAATCGTGCTCAGAAACATATCGCATGTCTGGGGTCGTGTTTGCACACCCTTCGAGGCAAAGCATCCACCACGATTCTCACCTTGCACGGGCGGGGGGGTGAGTTGCCCATCTAGGGTGTATAGCCGCGCTGTCCCCTCCCACGAGCCCGTCAACAGCTTCGTCCCGTCGGGACTGAACGCGATTGAATAGACGTAAGAGGCGTTCCCCGTAAAAGTCCGGAGAAGTGCGTCACTAGTTGTATCCCACAGCTTTGCGGTGTAGTCTAGACCGGTGTCACCACCGGCCCCCGTCGCCACCTTCGTCCCATCCGGGCTGAAGGTCACTGAATTCACCCAGTCCGCGTGCCCGGAAAACGTCCGCAACTCTTCGCCCTTGGCGACATCCCATAGTCTCGCCGTCATATCTGAAGAGCCCGTCAGCACCTTAGTCCCGTCCGGACTGAACGCCACCGAGAGCACCGCCTGTGTATGTCCGGTGAAAGTCCGCACCAACTCGCCGGTCGCCACGTCCCACAGCTTCGCCGTCATATCTGAAGAGCCCGTCAGCACCTTGGTCCCGCCCGGACCGAACGCCACGGACGTTACGTAGCCCGTGTGTCCGGTGAAAGTCCGCACCAACTCGCCGGTCGCCGCGTCCCACAGCTTCGCCGTCATGTCTAGAGAGCCCGTCAGCACATTGGTCCCGCCCGGACCGAACGCCGCGGACGTTACGTAGCCCGAATGCCCAGTGAATGTTCTTATCTCTACCCCTGTGGTTGCGTCCCAGAGCTTCGCTGTAACGTCGTTGCCGCCATATTCATCCCCAGCACCTGTCAGCACCTTGGATCCGTCCGGACTGAACGCCACCGAATTTACACCACTGACATGCCCCGCGAAAGTCCGTAGTACCGAGCCCGTGACTACGTCCCAAAGCTTCGCCGTCTTGTCAAGCGATCCTGTAAGTATTTTTGTCCCATTTGGATTGAAGGAAACCGAAGATATGATATGCCCATACTCGGGAAAGGTGAAAACCTCTGCGCCCGTGGCTGTATCCCACAGTCTTGCCCCAGCCAAGCAGCCTATCAGCACCTTTGCACCGTCCGGACTGAAAACCACGGAAGTTACGTAGCTATCGTGCCCAAGGAATGTCCGCAGTTCCGCTCCTGTGGCCGCGTCCCACAGCTTCGCCGTATAGTCGCCGGAGCCGGACAGAATTCTCGTTCCGTCGGGGCTGAATGCCACAGAATACACGGGCTGCGTATGTCCGGTGTATGTGTGCAGCAACTTGCCTGTGGCCGCGTCCCACAGCTTCGCTGTGTGTTTTGCCAAGTCGGTTTCGTGGTTGCCGTCTCCCGTCAGCACCTTTGACCCATCCGGGCTGAACGCTACCGAATTCACGGCACCCACGTGCCCCGCGAATGTCCTTAGAACCGTACCCGTGGCCGGGTCCCACAGCCTTGCAGTCCCGTCTTCGGATCCCGTCAGCACCTTCGCCCCGTCCGGGCTGAATGCCACCTCGGTCACCCGATCCGTATGCCCTGTGAATGTCTGCAGTACCTTGGTCGTAGCTGCGTCCCACAGCTTCGCCGTCTTATCACTTGAGCCTGTCAGCACTCGGGTTCCATCTGGACTGAACACGGCAAAACTTACTGCGTCCGCATGCCCTGTGAACGTTCGCAACAGTGCCCCAGTGGTCACGTCCCACAGCATTGTCGTCTTGTCAACCGAGCCTGTCAGCAGCTTGGTCCCGTCGGGGCTGAACGCTACTGAAGACACCAGGTTCGAGTGCCCGGTGATGACACGCTCAAGGGTATGCGCATGGGCACTGTAAAGCCAGGCATTGGCGTTCGCCCCCAGCAGAACATGATGACCATCGGCCGACCATGCCACCGAGGACACGCTGCCGAAACCATAGACCTGAAGTGCCCGAGAGACCGTATCGCTGTAGGCACTAGCTGTGGATATAGATGCGAGCGAAAGGCAGACGATCACACAGGACATTCGAACGGGGAAAGGCCCCGCGGCGAAAGTGACGCTTAAACGCGACATATCAGTCTCCTTCCGTCTTTGCACGACCTTTCGGGGCTTCGGCGCGTGAGAATGTACGCCACTGCGCTACAGATTTCTATCCCAACAACTGCTGTGAGTATATCCGGTGAATATAGAAAAACGCAAGGAAGCTCGTTGTCGTTAAGAACTATATGGTAGTAGCTCATACACTGCTATGGCGTCCTGTATTCACACATGGTCTGTATACTAAAACAGTAACTTCTTCAAAGACCAAGCGGCACTTACCTGGCGATGCGGAATCCCCATTGGGAGTACATAGGCCAATCGACTAGGTAACCGTACGCGTGGCGCTCCGCTGAACGGCAAGCCCAACCTTGGTCCCGCCAACCACCACCACGACCCACACGACTTGAGCCATTAGTCGGTCCATGTGGGTCTATCGCTACGGCAGAAGTGTATGGGCCGTACCAATCCTGACACCATTCTCTAACATTTCCGCACATATCGCATATTGCCCATGGATTACAGAGCTTTTGCTCTACCGGGTGTGCATACCACTCCTGAGCATCCCAAGCGTTGGAGTAGTACCATGCATAGTCGTTGAGCAGAACATAATCTGGATCGTCGCCCCAAGGGAACCTTGTCGTCGTACCAGCTCTATACGCATATTCCCATTCCGCTTCCGAGGGCAACCGGAATGCCAAGCCCGAGTGCAAGTTTAGTGCGTTGATGAACACTTGAGCATCGCTCCACTCAATGTTTACTGCCGGACTATTTGGATCACGAGTATAGTCGCCGAGCCAGTACAAGTCTTCCCATGGCTCAGTCGCCATCACCGCCTTCCATTGCGCCTTTGTGAGCTCATTCCTGCCTATCCAGAACCCGTGCGCTAACGTCACTTGATGCTGCGGGCCTTCATCCGCACCTCGGTCCTGTTCAGTGTCCGGGCTACCCATCATGAACCTTCCTGCCGGGCACCAGGCCATCTCCAGTGAAACATCACCAGGGAGAAGGATGGTCTCCGTGTCGCCGGGATTGTGATTTCCCTCACCTTCACCTTCGCCTTCACCCTCGCCCTCACCTTCCCCTTCCCCCTCGCCACCCGTAATGAGGACCTGTTGTCTAGTCACGCCCATCATTCCGTCTGTGTCGCGCACTTGAAGAGCTATCGCGTATGTGCCCGTCTGTGCATAGGTGTGGCTTCCGGTTGGTGCGCCGCTCCAGTCGCGGGTAGCGCCATCCCCCCACAAGACACGATACTGCAGGGTTGCCGAGGCGGGCCAGAGCCCCGTCGCATTATCCTGACTGCCGGTAGCACTGATACTCACTGTGCTTCCACTGATGCTGGCGATATGCAGCGAAGCGGTGGGCCGGGAAGCAATGCTCGCATCCAAGTCCTGTTTGATGAGGTCGAAGAGAGTGCTGTCGTTGCTCCTGCCCGCGACCATGTCGAGATGGGTGTAACCCTCGAACTCCCTGTAACGAACATGGTTGGACGGCACACGAAGACGGGCATCAACCCCGGTGAATTCAAGGGGGCTCTTCACAGACATCCCACCCCACCAATGGGCCACCGTGGCATAGAGGGGCTCATCGCTGGAGGGTTCAAGAAAGAGCGCGCTTTGAAGCGGTACCATTCCGTCGTTCGCGGCAAAATTGGAGACGTCCTTGCCCAAGCTTTCGTAATTCTGCATTACTCTGCTGAGAAGGGCCAATCCCTCATTCTCGGTAATCGGATTCCACCCCTGCCAGAATGAAGGCGCATATCCGCCGTAAAGCAGAAGTTTGTGCGTATAGGCCGATGTACCTTCGGAGAGGTCCCATAGGGTGTTTCCAGAGGTCCGGGTATATCCTGACGGCAGGTGAGGGTCGCCGTCCTCGGCTGAGGTGTAGGGCCAGCCGGCATCATTTGAGCTCAAGACATGATCCAGTTGCAGGACACCAGCGAAAATGGTGCTAAGGTGGAATGAGTGATACGGAATTCCAAGAACGCCGGGGCTGGTTCCGTCGAAGTTATCCCAGGCCAGGTCCGCATTCCCCGGTTGCCGCCAGTCAAATAACCTGCTGAGCGCAGCCATGATGTCCTGGCCAGGGTTCAGTACCTCCACTCCAAGGACGGAGATCGGCAGACTGTAGTTCGTTTTGATGGTATAATACGTCCAATCGGGGACAGCTTGGGGCGAACCGTGGTGGGGGGACGCCAACGTAAGGGCCGTAAGAACCTGATCGCCCCCGCCCGGTGACTTCTCCATGAAAGCCCTCGCTACCAGCCCGCCCCGGCTATGCGCCAGAATGATGAACTGGCTGGTATCGGCTCCTGGGAAGAGTCCGGCAGCGCGCTGGCGCTGGATTTCCTCCGCCAGTTCGCGGGCATTGCTCTTCTTGCCGTTGTAGGAGGCGTTAATGTCGAACCCCACCGGGTGGCCATCGCTGTCGTGCAGGAACCACCACAGTTGATATCTGTTCTGAAGATCCAAGTTCGACTGTGCCCATGCGACGAAATTGTCCCACCGGGCATAGGTGGCTTTCTTGTAGCTACCTGCACCATGAATCAGCACGATTGGTACCGGGCCGCTCCCGGCAATCTTGCGAAGTTGCGGCTGCGCGGGCGGAGCCAAATCGCTCTTGCCAAGAGCATTGAGGTCGTCGAGATTTATCGTAGGCGCCGAATACCCATCGTTTTGACGCACTATGTAGGTGCCCGGCTGGTCCGCTTGGAATGTTGCCGTCAGCCCGCCCGTGTCTACCAGGGCCGGGGTGTCCAGAATAACCCATTGGCCGAGAACATCGCCCTTGCGGTAGACATCGAGCGGCGTTCCGCCTGGCAAGGGGGCCGTGATAGGCACGTGGACTTGCATGGAGAACGTGGCGCTCTTGGGGGGCTGTGCCGCATTCTTACTTGAACTCTCGCCGTCCACCGTCAGCGCGCCGTTGATTGGGACTTCGCTGGCCAGCGTGGCCCAAACCGCTGCATCACTCGTCTCCGCCACGCGGAATACCACATCTTCCGCGAGAACGGAAGGGGGTACCTGGATGCCACCCCCATTTGCAGTGGTAACGGCACCGCCCGCGCCGCCTATGGTAACTTGCTGGCCAGCATCCACGATGATGAACGCTGGGAGTGATGCCATACCTCCGCCCAATATTCCTGCCACGTGCAGCGTCACCGTGAATTGGCCCGGGTTCAAGTATTGGTGTACCGGGTTCTGACCTGTGCCCGACGCGCCGTCCCCGAACCCCCATTGCCAGGAAGTAATACTTGGGTCAGTCAAAACGGAAAGGTCGGTGAATTGCACGGTCAACGGCGCAACGCCGTTAGTGTGGTCCGCAGAGAATGCCACCTGAACGTTCTGCTCACCCTCTCCTTCGATTGTGATAAAGTTTGGTTTCAACGCCATGTCCTCGCCGTTGGCCGTCGCCACCGTGAGCGATACGTTGTATGTACCCTCCGCCGTATAGGTGTGCGACGGATTCTGTTGGGTGCTGGTCGCGCCATCCCCGAAAAGCCACGACCACGACGTGATCGGCGATGTGCCCGGCACCGACTGATCCGTAAACTGAACAGTCAACGGCGCAGCCCCCGATGTCACGGACGCGCTGAAATTCGCCTGCGGCCCCGTCGATGGGGGAGTGCAGCCACCTATCGCCAGCGCAACAACAAATACCCCAATCAAGGCAGCGCCGTGAGCATATTTGATTGACCCCATAGACTCTCCCTCCAATTCGCCTTGAAGTATCCTCTAAGCACAGGAATGCTGGGATTGTCCCCTCGCAAGCGTATTGGGGAAAGGACGGAAAGTCAAATACATTCAACGGCATTTTCAACGGGAGAGACTTAAAGTTTTGGACACTCGTGCGGGAAGAGTGATGGATTTCCCACGGCATACCAGTAGAAATCGCGGGCAAGCAAATCATGGGCGCATGGCCAACGGCGACAGACGGACGGACGGCGCTGCATGTCCTCACTGCAGCGCGACCCGCGCGCTGGAAGTGCCCGTCGTGCAGGGGGTCGTTCACTGACCGCCCGGCGTCAGTCCTGCCCGGCAAACCCTGCGGGGTCATATCTCAGTTGTGCTCCGGGTGTGTGGCAGCCGTGGCTATCTGGTAGACTGCCGCTACCCGAAGGGAGTGGTTCTCTCGGACTGCATGGAGCGCCGCCATGGTCTTGTACCAGCCCGTCAAAGACCTCCTCAACCTCACTGTCGCGTTCATGAAGTGGCGTGCACGCTCGAAGGCACAAGCGCCGGGGCGGGAACTCTGTGAGTGCTTTCTCAGGCTCTTCGCGGCGCAGCACATCCAGGCACACCAGATTAGCCGCGTATTTCCCGCCGAGTATAACGCGGCTCCCGCAGACTTCATAAGCGATGAAAGGCTCTTGGGCAGGCTCGATGAACGCCTCCTGTCCCACGCCTGTGATTTGTTCGGGGTAGAGCGCGGCTGGCTGGACGGGACGGGGTCGCGCGCCTACCCTCTGCATTTCTGCTACAAGAATCTGGGGGCGGCGGTTGAGTTGCTTCAGCGTCTGAGAGCTTCCCACGAGAATCTCAGCTTCTACGTGGTCAAGGGGAGCGACAACCGCCTCGACAAAGGGCGGAACTCGGACACCATGCTGACATTTCTCCGGGGAGAGGTCATCACCTTTGACGACATAACCATCTGTCGTGACTACGTGTTCGCCGACCGTTGGAACTGGTCGCACCCGCCGTCTCGTCTCGAATTGAAAGCATTGTGTTGGATCGCGTGGCAGTTCGGTGCGCACCCAACGTGCATCAATGCCAAGACGCGTGACATTCAGCAATTCTGCGATGGAGAACTCCTCTGTGGGGAACTGATTGACCGGGCCGACGGCGAGAACTGGCATCTCGATGACTATATCTTCACGGACGACGAGAGTTGCTGCGCAAAGGATCCTGAAGAGGCAGCGCTGATGATGAAGCACCTGGACAAGCTCGGCCTTCTACAGGGATTCCCCACTCGCTAGCCGGGGGGGGCACGGTGTTTCTGAGAGCACGGCCTCCGTGTTGGGGAATTGTCGGCGTTCGCGCGATTCGCTCTAGTGTTTGCACTCGCTTCGGATTCTGAAGATGACGGATGTGGCAGCGAAAGTCCTTTCCTTGACGCGCGAAGCAAAATCACCGGAGAGCGAATCATGGGCGCATGGCCAACGGCGACAGATGGACGGACGGCGCTGCGTGTCCCTACTGCGGCGCGACTCCCCCGCGCTTCCTGCGCGATGGAACGCGCCTGAGGAAGCCACACGGCGTCGAGCAGTGCCTTGTCTCTCCAACTCTAGCAAGCGTGACGCGCTGGAAGTGTCCGACCTGCCGCAGGTCGTTCACCGAATATCCGGCCATGCCTGCGTGGACGCGCGGCGGACTCTGCGGTCCTCTGACGGTCCAACGGCTCGATGAGGCGCGGAGGGGGTTCTCGAAGCGGCGGGCGGGGAAGGGCGCGCGGGGCCGCCTCGCGGGGTCGGCGGCCCGGAGTGCAGGCGCGGCCTCGTACTTCTCGGGTGCGCTGGAGTTGGGGGCGAGGGTGGGTGGCGGAGGTTCGCCAAAGGGGGCAGAGTAATGGCGGAGAGGCAGGGATTCGAACCCTGGGTACGGCAAGCCGTACAACGGCTTTCGAGGCCGCCGCCTTCAACCACTCGGCCACCTCTCCGCGCGGAATCGGGGGATCTTAGCAAAGAACGGGCGCGGAGTGCGAATTTGCAGCGGGAACCGGATTGCCAGCGGGGGGCCGTCTCGCTCGCGCCATGCCGGCGAGGTTCAAGTAACTCAGGGGAATTCTGCTCGCGGAGTGCAGAAGCCCCAATAGCGGCGGGAGAACCCCGGAAACCCTATGCTGAGATGATGTCATCGCAGCGGCCAACAGGCGCGGGGTGCCGCGCCTACTTTCCGGGGCGGAGTGCCTGTTCGCGGGCGTCCAGTTCCTCGACGGTCATGGCCGGTTTGGCGGCCCAGTCGGGCTGGGGCGGGCGGTTGTGTACGGCGCCGGGCCGGGCGTACCAGTAGGTGACCACCGCGTAGTGGAGCAAGTTCCACGGGTTGCGGATGTCCACGCCGAAGGACGCCTCCATGTCGAAACGCAGGCGGTTGGCGAAGGGAATGGCGTCGAGCACGCGGGTGCGGGTGCAGATATTGTAGCCCCGCGGGTTGGCCGGATTGCCGATGCGGACATTGGACAGGAACGGGGTGGAGAATACGTCGGCCCCGGTGGGAACGACGCCGCCGGCCCATCCGTAATAATCTTCCGAGCCGGTGCCGAAGTGGCTGGGGAATTTCCGGTTGTCGTAATCCCGGTCTATGTAGATCTTCTCGTCCCCCTCGCCCCACCAGCCTTTGTCGGGACAGAGCACCGTCCACGCGTCTCCCACATACACGCCGCGCCCCCGGATGTCCACGAAGTTCCAGTCCTGAAAGGGGGTGCCCGGCACGGGTTCATCGGTGCGCCAGTGCGCGTGGAAGTGCATGGAGCGGGCCGCGTCCCAGGGTTCCTCCATCACGCGCACCCGCAGGGCCGCGTGCACCGGATCGGGCCCGAGATTCTCCAGCGTGATTCCGGCGCTGTCCCGGTAGGGCATGACCCAGCGGCAGGCCATGGCGCCATCGGCGCTCACACTGCGCTCCCAGGTGTGAAACGCGTTCAGGCCGTCGCCGCTGCAGAAGAAGTCCCCCGCGGGCGTCCAAACGGTTTCCTCGCCGTCGCAGGCCATCCGCAGCACGGTGGATCGCAGCCGCTGCACATACGATTCGGGACCCAGGCGCAGTTCCAGGTGGCGTACGGCGTGGCTGCCGTCGGGCAGGCCGAGCGTCTCCCGCGAGCCCGGCGCAATTGTCCGATCCATCGTCAAGACCGTGCCTCCGTCCTGTTCCGGTGCGGTTTCAAGGATGGCGCCTGTCTCTTTGAGAAGCGGCTGCGCGTCGGCATAGGCCTTTGGGGTGAAGGTGTCCACGGACGTGCCGGGGGGATAGGCGCGGTAATTGACAATGTTGTAGAAGGGCTTCTTGTCCAGTGTGATTTTGCAGCTCCTGGCGAAGGGGATGGGCAGATAGAGGTCGCCCGCCCGCGCGGTGTACCGGGCGAAGGGGCCCGGGACCGAGAAGTCATTTTCGCTGGAGGGGGCGCCGTCGTACTCGCCGCGCGTCAGCAGTTCGATGAAACCGGCGTTGATGACAGGGTCATCCGCCCCGTCGAGGTACACACGCAGCCGGGGGCCGCGATGGTCGTTGAGATCGTAATAAAAGTAGGGAGTCCAGAACCTGCTGAGACAGCCCGGGCCGTCATGCTCCATGATGACCCACTCCCTGCGGCCGCCGTTCTTTTCCTCGCGGATGAACCCGACGCCGTCACTGTCGGCAAACCAGCCCTCGGAGCCGCGGGGCGGTACGGATGCCCGGTTGTAGCTGCTGGCCTGCAGGGAGCGATAGTCCGGGTCGGGCAATGTGGCCACACGGCCCCGGTCGGCCATTTCACGCAGCAGCGATTCGAGACTCACCTGTCCTGCGGTACCCGGCAGGGCCGCGATCGCCATCGCAACGAGCAGCAACAGGGAATTCCGTTTCATGAACTCACCCCTTGTCAAGGTTCAGATTGTCCCGAGCCGGACGTGCGGCCCGGATACGTCGCCATAAGACATTCTGACGGAAAGCGGTGCGGGCCGTCCAATGGTGCGGGAGCGCAGGGCGAGTGCCAAAGAAGCCTTTCTCTTCATGATCAGTCATGAGGTTGCCGCACCGGATACCACGGTGTGCATGACGGATTCACCGTTCCCGGTCACGCGGATGATCGACTTGGAATCCGACGATGCGACCGGGTGCACTTCGGCCGGTTCGGATACCGTGATTCGCGTGCCAGTGCTGCTGGGCGGCATGAAGATTCTGCACGTCCTCCTGTGATCCCTGGTGATAGCGCGAATCCTGGTGGCCTTCTCCGCCAACCCGAAACCTCCGCACAGGCCAAACCCTTCCGTGGTGCTCGGACCTCCACCAAAGGCCTGATAGGCGGCATATGAAGGAACCGATGCGGCAGGTTCTGTATCAGGACGGCGCCGGGCGATTGCGGTATCTTGGGCCGCGCGGTCAAACGGAAGATCACATGAGCCGGGGCTCAGTTATGAACGAGGCGGAAGCCAAAGTAATAGTTCGAGCTGCCGGGGAAATAGTCAGTGCGGCTGGCGGACCGGCAGAGGGTGTCGCTGTTGCTCCAGCAGGCACCGCGCAACACGTGGTTTGAAACCGTGCCCAACCCCCAGGCGCTTCCGTCACCGGGCGCACCCGTGTAGTCCGGATGATACCAGTCCTGCACCCACTCCCAGACGTTCCCGGTCATATCGTACAATCCCCATGCGTTCGGCAGCTTGCCGCCCACGTCATGGGTCTGCGCCGTGCTGTTGACGGAATACCAGGCGTACTGATCAAGCAGGCTGTAGCTCGGGTCGTCGCCCCAGTAAAAGCGCGTCGTTGTCCCCGCCCGGCAGGCATATTCCCACTCCGCCTCCGAGGGCAGCCGGAAGGTGCGCCCCGTCGCGTCATTCAACGCGGGCAGGAACGTATTCGTGATGTCATCCCAGGTGACACTGTCCACGGGCCTGTTGTCGCCGCCAAAATGGGACGGATTGATTCCCGCCACCGCCTGCCACTGCGCCTGGGTCACCTCATACTTGCCGATCCAGAATTCCGGCACCGTTACCGCGTGTTGAGGGTCCTCATTGGCAACACCCGCCTGTTCGCCCGCATACCTGCCCATCAGAAACGGCCCCGCGGGAATCCGCGTCATCGTCAAGGGTACGTTGCCGGGAAGCAGGATGGTTTCCGTTTCGCCTTCACCTTCGCCTTCACCCCCGGAAGCCGCGGTGATGTAGTTCAATTTCAGTGCGGTGTCGTTGCCCCCGGCGTTGGTGACCTTCAAGGAAACGTTATAGGTTCCAGCCGCCACATAGGTATGCGCGGGGTGCTGTTGCGTGCTGCTTTCACCGTCGCCGAACAGCCATTCCCACTGCGTAATCGCCGAGACGCCGGGGTTAGAAAGGTCCGTGAATTGAACGCCAAGCGGCGCGGCACCCGATATAACATCCGCAGTGAAGTCTGCCTGCGGTCCCGCCGCCGTTGTCGGACAACCTGAAAGCAAGAGCGCGATGCACGCGGCGGACGACACAAGGCAAACGCTTAAGAACGGCTTCATCAGTCTTTTCTCCATTTGTTTTTCGCAGTATAGTCAGTTTTTGAGCCCGCATGCAAGCCGGCGCAAAAGCGTCCAACTGAGGAGTCGGGCAGGAGGGCCAATCTACCGCAACGTTTGAGGGGCTGCCCAAGAAGCCGTAGACCATGAAGTAGTCTCTCCCTCTGCTGCGTTTTTCCCGAACAACTGAGTCCGAGGCGTAGCGCCCGGTCCGAAACACAACAACACGCTTTGCAGTAAAAGCCCAGTACAGCAGTATTCTCTGGATACACCTGAAAACGTGAAAACAACAGACGGCTCTTCACCTCACCCGGCAAAATCCAGGAATGACCAAAGCACCGCAAAACGGACAGGAAGGGGATCGTCTGGAGGGGCGCTCGCCGCGTTGCGGCGAAGGTGTCCGTGCCGAAATGCGATCAGCGCTGAGGAGATATTTTGGTGGGCCCTGCAGGACTCGAACCTGCGACCAAGTGATTATGAGTCACACTGATTGGAGTTGTAAAGACTTGTGTATCAATGACTTGCAAGCGGGCGAGAATCCCGTTACCCCAACGGTTACCCCAGCAATCCCGAAGGACCCCAAGCAAACCCTGCTCAATGCGCTTCGGGCCATGCCCCGGGATGTGCTGCTCGAAGCGCTGGCAGAAGCCTTGGGCGGAAGTTGACAGACGTTCTTCGCATATCGGGAAACGCGGGGAACAGTCACTGTCGTCGTCGTTCCGTGCTGATTCGCGGACATGTCGCGGGGAATACAAAGTGGGAATAATCTGCAAAATTGACAGATTCGGCGCATCGTGATATAACGTTCAAGGAAGGGATAGAGGCTGCTTTTGTGGTGTAAGTTGGGTGTAACCGTGAGGCGTCTTCATCTGCAACTGATTCCCTATCCAGAAGATCCGGCGGCAAATCTATTCTGTTTCCTTCAAGCGCTGCCCGTAGACTGCTCGGACAGGGGCATTCATTGCGGCGAGTCTGTGCTTGAACGACACTTGTTATCCTTATCATCCCGAGTAAAGAAGGTAATTCTCGTCTCAGAACGACGGCGCGAAGAAGGTCTGCTTCCAAGAACCGCATCGTCGTCCAAGCAACGCGAAATGCCGAGTGAAGTAGGTGGAGGCTCCAATCACATGCCGGGAAGACTCGAGGCAACGGGGTTGTGGCATCCGGGAGGACCTGAAAACCATGTCGAGCGATCTTCTCTTTGAGGAAGTGCCGAGGCGGGAGTTCTTGGCATGGGTTGGCCGTGCGGGGCTGTCTGCAGGCTTTGCTGCAGCTTGTTATGCGGACGGGGCGCAGGGTATCAAGACCGCCCCAAGTGCGGAAAACGTCCAGGTTACGGTGTCGATGCCGGATTCGGCGCTGTATCAAAACCCGGGCATGGACGCTGGACTTCTCGATACGGGAGACCTGTTGGTTTGGGCAGGGGATGTTCAGAAGCCGTTTAAGGCATATCGTTTGAACCCTTCCGCGAAAGAAATCTGGCTGCTATGTGATGGCCAGACCGCAAGAGCAGAGGTGATCCGGCGGGCCGCAGCCAAACTCCGCATTTCAGAAGCCGAAATTGGCCCGTTCATCGATCAGCTTGTGGGCAAAGGCGTGTTGACGATGGGCGGAAACGTGTGCGTGGAACGTGAGGCAGGAGCCAAGTTCAAGAATGGCCGTGGCGTGATTCTTCGTCCCCTCAAGGTGCTGAAAGCTCCCAAGTCGAACCCTTTGTGAACTACCCTGTCCCGCAAGGTGAGCATCTCCAGGAACTTTCGGAGCCTGGACTCCTGCCACACGAAGGTTGGGCGGAGCGTGAAGGGTAGACCGTCAGGAAAGGCCCGGCGATAGATGATTCGAGATGTGTTCATCATCCCACATGAAGAGCGGTATATCGTCTATGCGCCACTTGTTGGGTTGATCACCTTGGTCAATGGGGCCTGCGCGGCAGAAATCCAAGACTTCGTTCGGACCGGGAACCGGGAATCGCTGTCTCCTGAGATTGCGGACCAGTTGGGCGACCTCGACCAACTCTTGAATGCCATGCCACCGTCGGCCATCTGCGCTGACGCACCGTTCCTGCCAACCATGACCACGCTTTTCGTCACAAACCGCTGCAATCTTGCGTGCCGATACTGCTACGCGCGGGCTGGCGAGAAGGCGCCCGCCGTCATCCCGATGGAATTCTGCCGGGCGGCGATCGACTGGATCCTCGAGAATGCCCGGTTGCGGGACAAGCCGCCCCACCTGGGATTCCATGGCGGGGGGGAACCCACCTGCGGCATGGAAATCATCGAAACGGCAACCAAGTATGCGCTGGAACGTACTGCTGACAATCCCCACCCGCTTCGCCTGGGCATCGCGACCAATGGCGTCATGTCCGATGCGAAAGCCGATTTCATCGGTGAGCATTTCCAGACCATCACCCTGTCCCTCGACGGCCCTGAAGAAATCCAGGATGAACAGCGTCCGATGAGGAACGGGAAGGGCTCGTTCAGGGAGGTGATGCGTTTTGTCGAGAACATGCACCGGCATAAGGTGCCCTTTGTAATACGCAGTTCCGTTACTTCGAAGTCCGTCGAGATGATGCCCGAAATGGTTCGGTTCTTTGCCGGGGAGGTCAAGCCCGTTCTGGTGCATTTCGAGCCGCTCTATGAACGGGGCCGGTGCCTGGATCGGCCGGAACAACTGCCGGATCCGGAGCGCTTTGTTCAAAGGTATCTGGAAGCCATTGATGTGGGAAGACAACACAAGCTGCCGGTCCGCTATTCTGCGGCACGCATTGGCGGCGTCTTCAACAGTTTCTGCGGCTGTTCTCAGGATTCCTTCAACGTGGCGACGGACGGCAACATCACGGGGTGCTACGAAGTGCTCGAGTGCTCCAATCCCCTGTCCGAGAAGTTCTTTTTTGGGCATTTCGACGCTTCGACGCGCCGTTTTGTGATCGATCAGGAACGCCTGGCGGCCTTGCGCCGTCTCACCGTCGACAGCAAACGCCTTTGCGATGATTGTTTTGCGAAATGGAATTGCTCGGGGGACTGTCCCGTCAAGGTCATCAACGCCGAGACCGTCTTCGACTACCAGCGCCCCAGCGTGCGCTGCGAGATTAACCGGAAGATCACCAAGTATCTCCTGTTGGCCGCGCTGAGGGATGTCCCATGTGTCCTGATATAAACGAGGCACATCACGATATCTTCTTCGAGTTCTATCGGGACAAGTGCCTTGTCTACGCGCCATTGCGCAATGTGGCCGCCTGGGTGAACCGCACCGCGGGCGAGATGCTCCAGCAATCCCTTGGGAACGCTTTGCCGGGCGTGTTGCCCGTGGCACTCGAACCGCTGCGGGAGCAGTTGGCACAAACTCCTCGAAAACCGCCCGCGCCTCCGGAAGGCACCTTTGCACCACGGCAGGTGTCTTTCCTGCCCACCAATGGCTGCAATATGCGCTGCCTGTATTGTGCGCCCGCCGCCGGAGACCGGGATACGGGCGTAATGCCGCTCGAAGTGTGCGAGGCCGGGCTGCGCTATCAGACCGAGGTGGTCCGGCAGTTCAACTATGGCAGCCTGACCGTCTCGCTCTTCGGGGGCGAGCCCTTCTGCGCGTGGGATCAGGTGCGATACATCGTCGAAACCGGCAAGCGTCTTGCGGATGAGTTGGCACGTCCATTCATTATCACGGCGGACACGAATGCCTTTATGTCACCGACGAAGGCACACTGGGCGGCTCAGAACATGAACTACCTTGTGGTGTCCCTGGACGGCCCACCCAGCATTCATGACCTGAACAGACCCTCCGCAACCGGCAGCGGAACCTATGATGCCGTTGCGAGGACATTAGACATATTCGCTGCCGAAGGACTTGGGTATACGCTCCGGTGTACCGTCAGCGCCGGGATGGTCGACTTGCTTCCGGAGATCGCCGGACACTTCTGCCAGCGATTCCGTCCCCGCAACATGAACTTTGAACCGTTGATGAGGACGGGCCGATGTCTGGAGTCTGACCTCAAGACGCCGGGTATTCCGCAGTACGTGAATGCTGTTGTGGCCGCGGGAAAGGTCGCACGAGAGCATGGGGTGGGATTGAAGTTCGGCATGGTTCGGCCTGAACGTTTGGATTGCTCCAGTTGTCTTGTGGCTTGCGATCACCTGGTGCTGGCCCCGGATGGCCTGGCGGCGGCATGCTACGCGGCAGACCACCGCGAATCCGAATATGCACCGCTGTTTTCCCTGGGTGCCTATGACTTCGAGACCCGGACACTGCGTATCGATCAGAAGCGGGTCGAACTGATGCGTTCATACGCGGTGCATGACATTCCAAGGTGCCAAGGCTGCTTCTGCCAGTGGCATTGCGCCGGGGGATGCCGTATACATCATTCGCCACCCTATTGTACGGATGCGCCTGGCGCCATGTGCGCGGCGACGCGGCGGTTGACGTTGTGGCGCATCTTGCAGGATATGGGGTTGTCTGCCGAGGCGGACCAAATCCGCCTGGAAGAGGAAGAAACGAATGCGTTGGCAGCCTGAGTGCATGGTCTTTCCCGACAACAACGACTGGTTGGCCTATGCGCCCTCGTCCAACCTGTTGTTTCGTGCGAACAAGACTGCGGCAGCGCAATTCGAGGGTCTACGGGATCAGATGGTTGAGTTTGACACCCAGGGGGAAGGTCCATTCTTGCCCTATCGGGTGAGCGCCGCGTTGTCTTTCGCCTGTCCAAACCGGTGCGTGTATTGCTTTGCGAATCCGTCTCACGGGCGCAAGGAACTGTTGGAGTTGGAATTCTTCCGGGCGGTCATGGATTTCGTAGCCGAGAATGCGATGCGCAAACAACGCGATGTCTATCTGACATTCCAGGGACCCAGCGAACCCCTGGCGCACTGGACGCTGTTCTGCCAGTGCGTGGAAATCGCGGAGCAAGCTGCCAGCCGACACGGCAGAAGGACGTACCTGCAACTGTGCACGGCGGGGCAGGTGGACGAAGCCAAGGCCGGCTGGGTCGCCGATCGATTTGACAACGTGACCGTCTCTTTCGACGGGCTCCCGGAACTGCAACGAATTCAGCGTCCCCGTGGCGATGGAAGGGACCCGGTGCCAGCGCCTCTGGACCTGATTGAACAGCTGTGCGAACGCGGCAAAAGAACAACGGTCAATGTGGTTGTTACCCAATCCGGTGTGGGACGCATGGTGGAAATGGTGCGCTTTCTGCATAAAGCGCATGCCGGAGAGGTGCGGCTATTTCGCATGGAGACGCTTCCGCAAGTCGCCGAGCAGGCCCCTTCGGTCAAGGACTTCATCGAAGGATTTGAACTGGCCCTGAAAGAAGGCGAGCGCCTGGGCCTGCCCGTGGAACACGGACTGGTCACCCGGGAGGCCCTGGGACTGACGCCGGCGTTGCGTCCTTTTGACAAGATTCACGTGTCGCCCCCGCATTCCATACTCGAGTCGTATGACTTCCATGGCCCCTCCGAAGATACGAGCGCCCCGGAGCGAGGTGTATGGGGTGGATTCGGGCCGGACCACAATGGGATGCACTTCAACTTGAAGCTGCGAACCCAAGCATTGGACGGGCTTGTCTTGGACCGCTGTACAGCATGCCCGCTGATGCCCGTTTGTTTTGCCGGCTGCAACCTCCGTGAGCGGCTGCCGTACGCGGCCGGACACTCCGGCGAAGAATGTGAAGAAAAACTTCTGGCGTTGAAGGTGCTGCTCCGCCATATGGCGACACCGCAACAACGGCCCGTGACAAAGAGTATTCAATCGAATTTCAACGTGGGAGAACCGGCCTGTGTCTGAACAAGACAGCAAACCGAACGACAGCATCCTGAGCGTGCCATTGGAAGAGAACGCTGATCCTCCAAAGATTTATGCCGTGACTAATCTCCGTGCCTACGTCAAGCCTGATCTGGACGAGGAACTGACCACGCCGACCGGCGCGCCCGCGACTTGCGGAACGGAGGTTGTCTGCACGTGTGTGCCCGTAGAAACCTGCGTCTGCAACACGGTGACCTATCACGTCGGCGGCCAATCGGGTGGCTGTTCGTGCGTGGGCAATTGTTGCGTGGGCGATTCCTGCCACACGATCTATCACTATCCCTATTGAAACAAGACCTGGAGCCCGGCCAACGCCATGTGGCATTGGCGGCAGCATCCCTCCAATTACTTTGAGTTGCGGCCTTATACAAAGGGACTTAGCGTATGAAAAAGGGAATCATGACGCGAAAGGCGCACCGGGCACTGCTCGCGGCGGCAATGACCTTCTGCTCCCTCTGTGCCACGGCGACGGAACTCGAAGAAGGCAATTATGACTTTTTCCTGGCCCAGTATGCCCTGGCGGAGGCCCACTACAGCGCCTATATCACGGCCAATCCGGCCAGTGCCATTGCGTTCAACAACCGCGGACTGGCGAGGTATCATCAGAACAATTTCACGGATGCGCAGACTGATTTTGGACAGGCCAAGACGCTCGATGCGGCCTATGTTGCCCCATACATCAACGCGGGCAAGTGTTATGCAGCCCAGCGGAATCTGACCGGCGCCGCAGCGGAGTACGAAGCAGGACTGGTGCTCGCGCCAGACAACCCCAAGTTGCTGTTTGGCCTGGGTTGGATATGCGACGAACAGGAGAATTATGTCGATGCGCTTGCGCGGTACGATGCGGCGCTTGCCGTCGATCCGGACTACAGCCGCGGGCGCATGGCCAAGATGGTCACGTACGCCAAACAGGGGTTTCTGGCAGACGCGGAAACGGCGCATTACGACTTCATCGCGAATACCGGGGAAGGTGATTATTGGCGGGCGGTTTCCGGGTACAACCTTCAACTTCTTCGGAGTGTTTCCGGGCTTAACTTCGACAATGATACCGCGGCGCAACGCTTCCAAGACGGCATCTACAGCATGTCGGTCAGCCTCTTCTCGCAGGCCGTGACCGACTTCGGCGATGCCTGGACCCTGGAGAGCGACGTCCCCGACATCCAATGGCTGCGCGCCATGTCCGTTTCGATGGGCTACGGGTCGAGCAGCACGGCGCAAGGCTATCTGACGGCCGCACAGGCACTCATGCCCACGCTTCCGATTCAGAGCAAGTACGTGTCCGAGGTGTATCTGGATGGCATTCGCCGAAGCACCACCCCGGCCGCGCCGAAGGTCTTTGCCAGCAGCTATGATGTCACTTTGCGGTATACGGGCGGCTCCGTCAAGCGCGAACGCACCGTGGTGGCCTATGCAGACGGCACGCCCGGCGGCCAGTCGCCGGTGTACATTCTTCCCGGAATCACGGCGGACTTCTCCGCCTTCTCCGCCCAATCGGACACCGACAGCGACTGGCTGGGCGATGCCTGGGAAACCTTGGCCTTTACGGACCTTTCGCATCTTTCCAGCGGCGACGAAGATGCCGATGGGTTGACCAATCTTCAGGAATACTGGACCGGCACTGATCCGAACAACGACGATTCGGACGGTGATGATATCCTGGACGGGGACGAGATGTACGGCGACGGGACGCACGGAGATGCGGACGGCTACGTAACCGACCCCACGAACACGGACAGCGACGACGACGGAATTGAAGACGGCGAAGAACTGGCCATTGGCACAAACCCCTCCTCCAACGACTCGGACGGCGACAACATGGAGGACGGATGGGAAGTGGACGGCGGGCTGGACCCGCTGGATCGTCTGGACGCGGATATGGATGTGGACGCCGACGGATTGCCCAACTATGGAGAATGGGTGATCGGTTCGGTCGTGCAGTCGGCCCTTTCACCGGCCGTAGTGCATGTAGACGGCGCCCTGGGGCATGACGATACGGGCGACGGCAGCAGCGGGAATCCGTATGCGAGCGTCCAGCATGCGTTGACGGTGACGGCAACCCGGCCCTTGATGGTCCGTATCGGCGCGGGCGCGTATGCGGAGAACATCACGGTTCCGGACGGCGTGGCGCTGGTCGGTTCCGGCATGAACGCAACCGGTGCTACGACGCTGGCCGGCCCCGGCACGGGCCGGGTGGTGACATTGGCCTCCGGAGCCGGGGCGGTGCTGCAGGATCTCCGCGTTACCGGCGGAGCAGGGGTGTCTTACGGCGGCGGGGTATATGGCGAAGGTGCAGCAACGCGCTTGTATATGAACCGTGCCGAGGTGTCGTCGAATACGGCGACGGCGTACGGGGGCGGACTCTACCTGAGCGGCGGCCGGCTTCGCGTGGTTCGGAGTCTGTTCCGCGGGAATTTGAATTCGAGTTTCTCTAATCTGGGCGGAGGGATCGCCACCACCACCGCAAATGTGTTGCTTCGGGACACGCTGGTCTACGGGAACGCTGCACCCCACGGAGACGGCCTGTATATCAGCGGCGGCACGCTGGATATTTCGCACTGCACGATTGCCGGGAATTTCGGCCACGGCGCGTATCTTTCCTCGACGGCGGCGAGAATAACCAACTCGATCTTGTGGGGGAACGGCGATGACATCTGCAACACGGGCGGGAGCCTCTTTCTCTCGCACAATACCATCGAGAACGGGGACAACGCGGGAAAACCATGGCTGGTGGACAGTTCGGATCTTCATGGGGGCAGCTATGCCGTCCGCACGGGACCGATTCTCGACGGCCGGGTAAGTTGGCTCGAACTGCGGCGGGACGTTCCGGCCGGGGACGTCAGTTTC
>CAILVY010000070.1 GCA_903837785.1 Candidatus Hydrogenedentota bacterium | reverse complement strand
GATACCGAACTCCCTATGAAGTCTTCCTACTCGACCGACAAAGAGCCCGCCGTGCACTTAGATCTTGAATCCACCCTCTGAAGAAAGCAGTTTCCTGTGGAAATGAATTCAGAAGTTTTGGCACACTCTCCGTGAGGAGGGAGTTCAAATGAACAGGAGAATCCTTGCGGCCGTTCTGCTGGCGATGGCCCTTTCGTTTTCCGCGGGGGCCGCAGTGGTGACAATTCCGGATGCCAACCTGGAGGCGGCGATCCGCGAGGAGTTGAATAAACCGTCCGGAGACCTGCAGGACACGGAACTCGCGTCGCTGCTGGAATTGCACGCGTCATACCGCGGCATTGCCGACTTGACGGGAATCGAGTATTGCGTCAATTTGCAGACGCTGCTTCTGGGTCAGAACAACATCACGGACATCAGCCGCGTGTCGGGCTTGCACGCGCTGACGCAACTCATGCTCTTCAGCAACCACATCAGCGATGTAACGCCGCTGGCGGGGCTGATGGCGTTGACGTCGCTCCATCTTCACAACAACCCGATTTCCAATGTGCACCCGCTGGCGGGCCTGACACAGTTGACACAGCTCGACCTTGAAAACGATCCGCTGACAACGGCGGAGGAGTTGGCGGGGCTCGTGAACCTTGAATACCTCTCGCTGAACGGGTGCCAATTGACCAGCATCACGCCGCTGGCGGGCATGACGAAGCTGACGGCCTTGTATGTGTACAACAACCAGCTTGCCGACATGGGGACGCTCGCATTGCTGACGAACCTTGAACGCCTGAGCATGGGCGCCAACCCAATCGGTCATCTCAATGATATTGCGGGCCTCACAAGACTCGTGTCCCTGGAAGCGTTCACCAGTCAATTGACCACCCTGGCACCGGTGGCGAACCTGCATGCCCTGGAAATGCTCAATGTCATGGGCAACAACATTACGAACTTGCAGCCGCTGGCGAGCCTGACGGCGATGATCGATCTCAATGTGGCGTACAATGGAGTTCAGTCGCTGGCGCCGCTGGCGAGCCTGACCGAACTCCGCGCGCTCATGTTCGTCAATAATCCGGTCGCCGACCTCGAACCGTTGCGGGACCTCCACGAATTGCGCAGCGTCAGTTTTGACGACTGCAGCGTTTGCGACCTGTCGCCGCTGGCTGAACTGCCTTTTCTGCAGCTTGTGGGCGCCATGTGCAATCCGCTGGGCGATGAGAGCATCGCGTCCATAATCCCGCAGTTGCAGGGCGCCGGCGTAAACGTCAGCTTCGGCAATTCGGGCTGTCCGGGAATTCCGTACGGCGGCATATGCCCCACCCAGCACCTGCCCCTCTCGGGAACGGAGAGTTTGCTCCTGCTCACGGGGCTGACGCTGCTGGCGGGAGTATTTAGCCTGCGAAGGAGCCGGTCAGCCGCCTGAGTTCAACCGCCATGCACGCCCGTTTGCGGGTGTTCCGCCCCCTTCCACCGGGAAGCGCGGGGTGCGCAAAGTCCCTTCGTTTCCGCTCCGGCATTCTTTCCGGCCTCATTCCCATGGCGGCATCCGGTTCCTCTTGGCCGGAGTTGAGTCAGCGCCATCGAGGCTGATCCGAACCAGCGGCCTGGAAGAAGACCCGGAGGGCGGACCCTCTGCGAAGCCCTGCCCCGCAATCGAAGACGCGTTCCGGCTCGACTTCTTCTTTGCATCCGCTGCCAAAGAGGACCGGGGAAGCCGCTGTGATTGTCGGCGCTCTTTTTGATAGAGTGGCGAGGCGGGTGAGTCAGAGTCGTTCACATCCAGGAGCCATCTATGAACACGTTTCGATTGGGAGTTGTGTTGGCATTGGCCTGCCTGGCAGGCGGGTCGGCAATCGCAGGGGACGAAGCCATGGGAAATCATGCGTTTAACGGATCCTATGCCGGGGAGCATCTCAATCGTGTGGCGTTTCCCATCGGCGGCATTGGCGCGGGCATGTTCTGCCTGGAGGGCACGGGCGCCCTCTCGCACATGTCCGTCCGAAACAAGATTGAATTCTTCAACGCCCCGTGTGCCTTTGCGGCGATCTGCGTGAAACGGCCGGACGGGAACATTGCGCGCATACTGGAAGGCCCCGTGCCCGACTGGAAAGTGTTCGGGACCCCCGGGACAGGCAACGGGGCAACAGGCACGTCCTATGGATTGCCCCGTTTCCACCACGCCGAGTTTACCCCGCGCTTTCCGTTTGCGACCGTGGCCCTTCACGATGATGGCGTTCCCGTGGAGGCAACGCTCACGGGCTGGAGTCCCTTTATTCCGGGCGATGCCGACAACTCGAGCCTGCCGGCAGGCGCGCTCGAATACACGTTCCGCAATCCCGGCAAAGAGAGCGTTGAACTGGTGTTTTCGTTCAACGCCAAGAACTTCATGGCGTCGGACAAGGGCGACACGATTCTCCCCCTTGCCAACGGCTTCGTGCTGCATCAGGCGAAGACGGAAAAGGAACCTCAGAAAGAAGGCTCTTTTGCGGTCTTCATTGACGGCGATACGGCGGTGGTCGATCACTGCTGGTTCAAGGGCGGCTGGTGGGACAGCCTGACCCTGGCTTGGCGCAACATACAGGAAGGAACCCTTCGGGCGAATCCGCCCGTGGAAGGTTCCTGTCCGGGCGCGTCCCTCTTTGTGCCATTTACTTTGGCGCCGGGCGCGGAAAAGACCATTCGTCTGCTGACCGCGTGGTACGTTCCAAACAGCGACATCCGATTCGGCAACGACCCCAAAGAGGCGGGCGCCTGCTGCCCGGACAAGCATCCCGGCTGCTGTCCGGCGAACAAGACCCATGTGCCGTGGTACGCCGGCCGGTTCAAGGATGTCGGGGAGGTGGCGCAATACTGGGCCAAGAATTACGATGGTCTGCGCGGGCAAAGCGCCCTGTTCCGGGACGCCTTTTTCGACTCGACACTGCCCCCGGAAGTGCTGGAGGCGGTGGCCGCCAACCTCACGATCCTGAAGTCTCCCACAGTCCAGCGTCAAACCGACGGGCGCCTGTGGTGCTTTGAAGGCTGCTGTGACGATACGGGTTGCTGCCATGGTTCCTGCACGCACGTCTGGAATTATGCCCAGGCCATTCCCCATCTCTTCCCCGAACTCGAGCGAAGCTTGCGGGAAACCGAGTTCTTCGCAAGCCAGGATAAACGCGGTCATCAGCAGTTCCGCTCCAGCCTCCCGATACGGCCCGTTGAACATGACTTTCACGCCGCGGCCGACGGGCAGCTCGGCGGCATCATGAAAGTCCATCGCGAATGGCGCATTTCGGGGAACAAGAAGTGGCTGCGCGAGATCTGGCCTCAAGTCAAGAAGAGCCTGGACTACTGCATCAGCACCTGGGACCCAACGCACAAAGGAACGCTGGCCGAACCGCATCACAACACGTACGACATTGAATACTGGGGGCCGGACGGGCATTGCACGACGTTCTATGCCGGGGCCCTGGCCGCCGCGATTCAAATGGGGGAAGCGTTGAACGACGACGTCGCGCCCTATCGCCAGTTGTTCGAAAAGTCCGGCCACTTTCTTGAAACCGAACTCTTCAATGGCGAGTATTTCATCCAGAAGATCCAGACAGAAGGGCTCGCCGCAAAGTTCAACCCGCTCGACGCCGGCGCCAACGGATCCGGATATGCCGACGTAGTCCAGATGGTCAACACGCAGGGGCCCAAGTATCAATACGGCACGGGATGCCTGTCTGACGGCGTCCTTGGATGCTGGATTGCGCAGATGTGCGGCATGCCGGACAGCCTGATCGATGAGCACAAGGTGCGCAGTCATCTGAAGGCGGTGTACACGCACAACTATCGCAAGGATCTCTCCGCCCATGCCAACCCGCAGCGTCCCTCGTATGCCCTCGGCAACGAAGGGGGCTTGCTGCTATGCTCCTGGCCGCGGGGCGGCGCCCTCGCCATCCCCTTTGTCTATAGTGACGAAGTCTGGACCGGCATTGAATATCAAGTCGCCTCCCACCTCATCCTCGAAGGCATGGTGGAAGAGGGGCTCGATATCGTCCGGACCTGCCGCGACCGCTATGACGGCGTGCGCCGCAACCCGTTCAACGAGTATGAATGCGGCCACTGGTACGCCCGGGCCCTGTCCAGCTATGGCTTGCTTCAGGCCATGACCGGCGCCCGCTACGACGCTGTTGACAAGACTCTCTATCTCGACTCGCGCGTGGGCCAGAACTTCCGCTCGTTTCTCGCCACCGCCACAGGTTTCGGCACCGTCGGCATGAAGGACGGGAAGCCGTTCGTGGAAGTGAAATCCGGGAAGATCAACGTTCGAAAGATCATGAGCAAACCATGACGGTTGGACTTACTTGCATGGCCCCTGAATTACAGCCATGGGTTCATTCGCGGGAGCGGTTCCGTTACGCTCATACTTCATGAAGTTGACATGCCCGTCCATGTATAGGACGTTTGCGCCACCCGGCGGATGATTGAACATTCGAGTATTCGTCGAGAGACGGTCGTACATCATGACTATGTCACTTTGTGCCGCGGCTGAACCGGCGGGGTTGTTTATATCGGTTATCAAGAAGCGATCGATGCCTTCTCTGAGCCTGTAGACAGTCTCTGTACCGCCATTACCCATTCCGAATTGATAGTTGTTTTGGTCGGTACTGAATGTGACGTCCTCGTCGACGGCACGCCAAATGCCGGGCACATCTGCCGTGAAGCGCTCAAGTACCTCAGGCATCATTCGGTCCAGTGTCAGTCCCACCTGCACGGAGGCCGGTCGCGATGTGTCGGGCGGAAGCTCATCCGCATCGAAAACGCGGGCGCTCAACCTGAAGAACACGAACGAATCAAGCGGTGCCACGGGATCGCTTCCATCGACGCGGTCAAAGACCCATCCCCAGTACCTGTAGGAACTGTCAATCGCCCGCATGCAACGGTCGCCCTGCGTGTCGGCAAACCCTATGCACCAGGTTCCATCCGAGGCCTTGGCATTATCAATACTCTCCACATAGTCAGCCCCCGATGGACAGAACGTTATCATCGGGTCGGAGAGGTATTCCGGATAGAGGCAAGCGACATTGGGACCGCCGTCCACCACCCCACGAATGACTCCTGCCGTATCGGCATAGCCGCCAGCCTGCATCGGCGGAAATTTCTGTCCCGTACTTTCGGAAGCGTACATCTTCAAGACGAGTCCCCACTGTTTCAGGTTGTTGGCGCAGCTTGTGCGCCTGGCAGCTTCACGAGCCCGCGAGAGGGCGGGGAGCAATAGGGCTGCGAGTATGCCAATGATGGCGATAACTACGAGCAGTTCAACCAAGGTGAATCCCGGCTTCTTCATCGTCTGTTCTCCGTCGTATTGCCCCGGAGGGCTGTCTAAAAGGAGAGTGCCGGACGTCGGAATTTCGTTACGGGTGATTGGCGGTTTATCTCTGATGGAGACTCCACTGGAAAAAGGAAATGCCAGGTATCGACAAGTCCGGTTGAAAGACGATTCCTAACGTGTGGCCTCATCAGATGGAGGGAAGAATCGTTTCTTCATCTCTTGGAAACGACGGCCCCATTCCGCCGCCTGCTCGGCATCAAGAACTTGAGCCACATCGCGCTGTAAGTCATCGAGTCCTTGACCGACACGGGGAGCCGTCTCAAGTCGCAGGCCCTTCATGCGTGCTTGAAACTTCTGGAATGCGGCGTCAATCTGCTCCGATTGAGTCGCCGACAGGTGCAGGCCCGTTTTGGTTTGAAGCAGAATGTCCTCGGTTGCCACTTGCGGATTCGTGAAGAGCACGTGAAGCGTTTGCTTCCATGCATACCGGGATGTTACGACGCTTCCGACTACAGTTCCCGACAGGAAGATGCACAGGGTAAACAAGATCGGCTTGAAGTGCGTGGCGTTCCCAAAGCCTCGTGTCGACTTGGCAGGCGTGCTGTATGAACTCATGTCCGTACTCCTACGGCAACACCGCACTCGCCTCGCGAAACGCGGCGAGAAGCAATGGCCGAAACGCATCTTGCGTGACGATGTGATAGGCAAGCACCATGATGGCCAAGCTTGCATACGAAAGGGTCAAAGCCGTCAAGGGGTTTCTTGCGCGGCTCCGCTCTTCCCGCAACCGGCCAAGAACACGACGGGCCACGTCGCTTGTCGGGGGAACCGCATCTCTAGCGCCCGAACTAATTTCGTCAAGGTAGTCAAGGACGTCTTTCATGGTCGTTCTCTCGCAATTCTCTGATTTCCCACGATCTCTTCATTCGCTGTCGGGCTCGATAAGCAATGACTCGAACCAGCGTTGAGTTCCACCCTGTTCGTAGTGCGATCTCCTCATTGGAGAGGTCTTCATAATACCGAAGCGTAAGCACGAGTCGTTCTCTGGGCGGCAGTTCTTCCAGCAACGAAAAGAGGACCGCGCTTTTCGTTTCTGCATCCATTCTGTCGGGAGAAGGAAGACCCGAAGCCGTTACGATGTCCATCCTGGCAAGTACGCCGGCACGGATATGCCGGTTCTTCTTCATATTTCGCCAAAACGCATATCCTACATTCGTGGCAATCCGGTGAATCCAATAGCCCAGCGAGACATCGCCGCGAAAACGCCGCAGACTGCCATACAACTGCACAAAGACCTCCTGAACGAGGTCTTCCTGCTCATGGCGATCCCGCGTGAACCGCCACATATACCGAAACACCTGCGGCTGATACCGCCGCATCAGCTTCGCAAAAGCCTTTTCATCGCCGCCAACCGCCTGCTGAATCTCGTCGAGTTCGTTGGCGTTTTCATCTGGTGAAGTCAACGGCTCTTCCGCACCCGTGGAGACACAGCAAATCCACGAAAAGGGGAATTTTTCGATGCCAATGCATTGCAGATCCATCCGCCATTATACCTGAACGTCAAAACCATGGCTGTTCGAGCCGGACCTCAGGCGAGTATCCTGGATTTCCTTGAGAAAACCGACAAGCGCCTCCGCAATGCTCTCGCGGGAAAACTGCCTTTCCTCAACACGAAGACCATCCATCTTGCCCTTGAGGCTTTCTCTTTCCTCCGCTGTAAGACTACTCAATACGTCACGCAGCGCGACCTGCGTCTCTTCCGGAAACAACGTGACAATGTCGGCCATAGGCCTGCTTTCAGGTTGTCTTGGGGCCGGTTGGCTCTGTGCTCCCACCGTCAAAGGGGAACGCTGCAGCGTACCGAGTACAGACATTTCTGGCCGGTCCATCTTCTGACTCCCTGCTTTGTGTTGTTTCCTAAAAACGAGATAACGTAGCCTAGTCATAGCCGCTTACAAGAGTGTCGGCAACGCAGAGTTCGTTACAGGGCTTGGTAGGGTCGATGTTGTGCATCAAAGAATGGAAAAAATGGAACAAAGGAAGCTCGAATCTCGTTGGGGGTAGGACGGGAGAATCGTCGTAAGTGGTTGAAATACAAGGGCAGAAAAATGGCGTCCCCAATGTATAGCAGTTAAGTACTCATTATTGAATTTCGAGTATTGCAGCAAGTCTTTTCAGGATAGGGTCTTACGATTTAATCCTATTCAAATTGCCGAATGGCTGGCCGATTTGCTTGTCCGGGGTGAGGCGAAGTCTCAGGCTGGACTTGAAGAGAAGTTGGGCATCGACCGAACGAGGATTGGCCAGTTCCTTCGGCTGATGTGGGTGCCCGCCGCGACGCGAGCCAGGCTTAGGGCGACACCCAACTTGAACGAGTACCAAACTCGAAGCATCACTCGTGGCACTCATAAGGATGCCGTTTATGCCACGAAAGCCCCAGCAGCGGAAATGAAATGTGCGATCTCGGAATTGTTGGAGCCTCCAATTCCGGGTGGGGCTTCGTGAGACAAGCCCGCTGTCTGCAGTGGTGAGCAGTTTACAGATCAGCCTTTCACTGCTATGCTGTCAATACAAGAGACGGCAGACCATAGGGGGCTGAACCTATGTTTACACGAAAGTCTTTCCTCGCTGCATGCATGCTTCTTCCGTTCATGGTTGGGCCATTGTGCGGCTGCCTACCAAAGACAGGGCCGACGGCGGCCTTCAAGGCAGAACCTGAATCCGGGCCAGCGCCACTGGCCGTCCAGTTCACGGACCTGAGTGTTCCAGGTACTGAGGCCGTAGCGGCTTGGCATTGGGAGTTTGGTGACCAGCAAACGGATGACTTCCAGAACCCATCTCATCAATATCCGAATCCCGGTGTTTATTCTGTTAAGTTGACTGTAACAACAAGCGTCGGAAGCAATACAAGCCCGCCGAAGTCCATTGTCGTTACGGCCGGTGAAGGTGAAGGCGAAGGTGAAGGAGAGGGCGAAGGTGAGGGCGAAGGTGAGGGCGAAGGTGAGGGCGAAGGAGAAGGCGAAGGTGAGGGCGAAGGAGAAGGCGAAGGCGAGGGCGAAGGCGAAGGCGAGGGTGAAGGCGAGGGCGAAGGCGAAGGGGAGGGTGAGGGTGAGGGCGAAGGCGAGGGCGAAGGCGAGGGAGGCTGGGTTCGCGTGACGGCTGCGGCTCCTTGGCCTGGGCGGGGCGGGCATGCCGTGGTAGTTCATGACGGAAAGCTCTGGGTCTTGGGTGGGTCTTTTGGCTACCTCAGTTTCATGAATGACGTCTGGTCATCCTCCAATGGAACGGATTGGAAGGAAGTGTCCGCGCAGTACGCGGCACCCTGGAGACCCCGATGTGACCTGGCCGCGGTTTCCTTCGACGGGAAGTTGTGGGTGATAGGCGGCTACAGCGGCTGGTCATGGGAGGGCGGCTACCGCTACGAAGCGGACATCTGGTCTTCGCCGGACGGCGCCACGTGGACGCAAATCGCCGCGCCGCCGGAATGGCCGCGCCGGTCGCAACACACGGCCTTGGTATTTCAGGGCAAATTGTGGGTGTTGGGCGGCAATTCCCGCGATATCTGGAACACCAGCAACGGCATCGATTGGTTCCGCGTCTCCACGGACCCGCGTATCAACTACGATGACCATGTCTGCCTGTCCTTCGATAACTCCCTCTGGTTTATCATGGCCGGCGACAACCAGCATGAGGTATGGAAGTCGCCAAACGGCGTGGATTGGGCAAGAGTGACCGATAACGTGGCGTGGTCCGCCCGCTACGGTACAGCCGGGGTCGTATATCACAACAACCTTGCGCTCATGGGGGGAAGAGACAACAGTGGCGACCGGAGTGACCTCTGGTTCTCGCCCGATGGCCTGGAATGGCGCGAGCGGTTCGCCGTACCGGTATGGGGCGCGCGCGCTGCACATGCGTCCGTGGCGTTCCAGGACAAGATTTGGGTTCTGGGCGGATACCGGAGCTACACCGAAGAACATTGCAGCGATGTCTGGTCGTTTGGAGGCAATCTCGGGTGCGAGGGAACGGGCGACGCCGCCAACGATCCGCCCTTGGTGCGTCTCGCCGCCGATCCGCCCGCCGGCGGAGCGCCGCTCAAGACCGTCCTGCAATCCTTCGCCGAAGATCCGAACTGCGATCCGCTCACGTACGCCTGGGATTTCGGCGATGGGACTTTCGTAGAAGCCGGTCCGGAGAGCATGGAGCACACCTTCGCAACAGACGGGACCTACACGGTAAGCGTCACCGTCTCGGACGGCGAGTTCTCAATAAGCGATACGACAACGGTTGCAGTGGGCGGCACGATGCCCTCGCAAACCGGCAACGTCGGTCCCGGCGGCGGAAGCGTCGAACTCGGCCACTGCCTGGTCGAGATCGCCCCGGACTTCAACCCCATCAGCCTGCCCTTCACGCTGACGGAACTGCCCAGTATGGCCGAATCCGCCGCCCTGCATCTGGAGTCCGGCCGAGGTATCCCGTTCGGCCCGACCTACGAACTTGAGACCCCGGTCCAGGCGGGCACGCCGTTTACGATCGAATTGAGTTACGACGAACTCCCGCCCGGCGCGAAGGCCCTCAATATCGGCGTCATGAAACGAGCCGTGACCTATCCCGTGCTCAATCCAGACGCGACCGAGTCTCGAGACAGGCCGCCTGTGGTCCTCTATCCAATCGCCCCGGCGGCCGCTTCCCCGAAGAGCCAATCCGTGCGATTTGATGCCTTTGGAAGCGGCACATTCCAACTCGTGGCCCTCGCGGAACCGCTCAACGTGACGGAGCATACGGTCAATTTCGGTGAGAAATCCGCTGAGGAATTCACCGTGAGAGTCTACTTCGATGAGGAGCCCTTCGATGAGGGACTCTATCGCAACGCCGCCGTGGAAGGCTGCACGCAGGCGGCGAAGACGCTTGTGGGGGCACGGGGCTTTCCGCTGCCGTCGCTGTTTATCAATATCTGGGTCTGCAAGCCGAAAAAGAGCGGGACCCTGGGATGGGTCAGCCTGTATGACCCCACCACCATCTATCTCGCGGCGTCCATGAGCGATCTGGACCGGGTGAAAAAGGTCGTCGCCCACGAATTCATGCACTGCATCCAGGCGGCGGCGACGAACAACGCCTCGATCAACTATTATTGGAAGGAGGACCACTGGTTCAGGGAAGGGGTCTCCGAGTGGGCCGCGGACGAAGTCTACGACAATATCCCCGACCGCTACCACGCGCCTCGGTGGGACCGTTTCATGACACCGCTGAACCAGGAAACGGACTCTCCGCTCGCCTATCAGACATGCGGCTTCTGGAAATGGGTAGAAGCCAGGCAAAGCAACACGATCCTGGCCACCATCCTGGCGCAGGACGCCGCCACCCACACCTTGCGCGTCGATGTCGGCAAGATCTGGCGCGCCCAGAACGGCACGACACAGAACTACCTGGCCCCCTTCCTCGCCGCCTATCCCGACGTCGATTTCAGCCAGTTCATCCTCGACATCCACTATTGGAAAGACTTTGACCAAAGCGAGACGAATGTGGGTGAACTGTGGCACACGAAGAGTATGGGGGCTTCGCGCAAGACCACGGTGCGGGATGCGAACAACATCCAACTCCGGATGGGCGAACCGGGCGATGACGAATCCAACAAGCGGCTTGTTCAGTACCTGTTGCCCCAGTATCTGACCACCGATATCTTCATCTTCGAGAGCTTCGATTTGCGCGGCAAGCTGCATCTGAAACTGCAGCAGACCGACCCCGACCTCGGATTCGACGTCGGTGTTATCGTGGTCGATAAGGACGGCAACGACGTGAAGAACATGATTGTGCGCGACCTCTCCATCCAGCATGACGAGATCAAGATTCCCTTCAACCCCGGCTCGAAAGCCCATCTCTTCTTCACCCATCCGCATTGGGACGTCGATTGGTTCGACATTGCCAACCCGGGCTTCTTCGAGATTTGGGTCGAGGATCCCTGCGGCGATCTCGCGGGCAACACGGTCGAAGTGGCCACGACCGACGAATTGGTCGCCGCGCTGCATGCCATCACCCCGGGAAATACGATCCATCTGGATGCAGGAACCTATAATCCCCCAGCGTCGGATTGGACCATCCCCGGGTGGGAGGACTGGCACTCGCCCAAGTTGGCCCACGTGGGCCTGAACGGCATCGTGCTGGCGGGGGAAGGTCCGGGCGAAACCACCCTCATGCTTACAGACTCCAGCGCGTGGTTCAGCATCCTCGCGGGAGGCGACACGGTCATACGAGACCTCACGATCGTTCGGTACCAGTCCCCCGATCTCGGATCCACCGGGGCCGTCACCGGCTCCGGGCATCTGAAGCTATGCAACGTCGAGATATACGTCTACAAGCCGGTCCCCCTTCCTCTCATGGGTGTCGATTTCACGCCGCAGGTGGCCGGTTCGCATTCACTCGAAGTGGACGGCTGCTGGATTCGAAGCGCCACCGCGGAGAACACGAACGGCAGCGAGGGCATCTACCTGTATGGGGGAAACCGTCCCGGAACAAGCATCACCGCCACGATCCGCGACACAGTCATCAGCCAATTCCGCACTGGTGTTGAATGGGACAACGTCGACCCCGTGACGACCACGGTCACCATTGAAGGCTGCGACTTGATATCTGGCATTGAAGAAAACGCCATAGAATGGGTCCTCGACTACCGCGACCCGGAGACCGGGGTCAACTACATCAAAGCAATCGAGCATTGCCCAAAGTAGGATTTCCTGCAGGAAGGCGCCTGGAAAAGAAGAATCGCGTTCCGCAGTTCTAATCCCGTTGGGGGTATAGGGGAAGAATCGCCGTAAGTTCTTGAAAATCAGGGGCAGAAAAATGGCGTCCCCAATGTAAAGCAGCTATGTACTCGTTATCGAATTTCGAGTATTGCTCCACGTCTTTACACGGTAATGTCTTGCGGTTCAATCCCATCCAAATTGCCGAATGGCTGGCCGATTTGCTTGCCCAAGGTGAGGCGAGATCTCAATCTGAGTTGGAAGACAGGCTTGGAATCGACCGGACGCGGATTGGCCAGTTACTGCGGCTGATGAAGCTGCCGGAGGAGCCCCGGGTGAAGTTGCGGAATGAAGGGGGCTTGAATGAGTTCCGGTTGCGGAGGCTCGTTGGGCAAAGAGTGGCGTTTGTGTGAGGCATAGACTCAGGACTATAGAGCCCGAGTTAGCCTTCGTACATTGGATGTATGCCTGCCATACATTCCAAGTGCTCGTCGGAATCATTGAATCTGGTGGTTTCCGGGTAGTGCTATAATGAAGTCGTGACCATTCAACACTTTAGCAATCCTTGGGTCCGTGGTACGGCAGTTGCTTTTCCAAAGGCAGTTTGAGGTCCAAAGGAAGTAATGACTCAGGACCAGGACGCAACGAGGCCGGAATGATCCGGTTGAGGCAAGGAGGGAATGGCCATGGAAACAAAGCATGTCTTCGTGGTCGTGGTCGTGGTCGCAGTGGGGATTCTGCTTGGGATACCGCTCCTAGCGGGTCTTGCCAAGAAGGGCCAGAATGGGGAGTCCGTGCAGGGAGATGCTCAGGCGCAATCCAAACAGAATGGCGCGTGCGAGCGAATGTCTATCTCTGAGTTACGCAAAGCCGCGGAACAGGGAGACGCTGAGGCGCAATTCAAACTGGGTGAAGTGTACATGCAAGGGAAGGAGATCCCCAGGAACGACGCGGAGTTTGTGAAGTGGTGGCGTAAAGCAGCCGAACAGGGACATCCGGCAGCACAAACAGGGCTTTACTTTCATTTTTCATTTGGTTCCCCAGAGGACAGGGCTGAGGGGGGCAAGTGGCTGGATAAGGCGCTGGCGCAGGGGTTTCCTGATGCGCAGTTTCAAGCGGCCATTACAGATCTTATGAGAGACGGTGATGCCGTTGGCGCCTTCAATTGGCTGGCAAAAGCCGCCGAGCAAGGACACTTCTGCTCGATGGGTCTTCTTGGCGCTTTTTATGCGGAGGGCAAAGCTGTTGAGAAGGACACCAAGAAGGCCCATATGTGGGCTAGCCGTTGTCTTGAGTACGGGGAAGGAAGAGACGACGCATGGGGAGGCAAAGGGAAAGCAAAGGAAATACTGGACCTGGTCACCCGTGAGATGAAGCCGGAAGAGATTAGCGAGGCGCAGAAGCTTGCTCGGGAGTGGAAACCGAAAGAGTGAAGGAACGCGGTCCCAACATCCGGGTATGGAGGAAACCGTTATGAACCGCAGAATGATACTCACGCTGAGTGTGTTCATTGTGAGCAGCCTGATTTGTATCGTCGCGTTCTACCTGATCGGATTCATGGCTGCCGATGGGATTGCGAGAATGGACCACCGCGCCCCAATAAAGTGGTACGCGGTGGGGCCGGGCAACTTCTGGTGGGGGCTAAAATTTCTTATCCTGTTCGGATTGCCCGGGTTGCTCGCGCAGGCGGCCGTAGCCGTGACATTCCTTACATGTTTCGTGTCCGGGTTGTTGTTGCTTGTTCCGGCGATTGGGGCGCTGGGAAAGCGCACTGCATTGGTTCTTTTGGCGCTCGTTTTGGTACTCGTAGTCCTGCCGCTGGCAGGCAACCTCATGAGAGGAAATGAAGTCCCCGGAGCAAGAACCGGCGACCCAAACGCCATGGTGAACATTGAAGGCGCGGTCAGCACTTCCGCATTGGGGGCGGCTATCGGGTCGGGCGACCGGGAGAAGATACAGGCGTTCTTGGACCGCGGCGCAAGTTTGCAGGCGCCAATCAAGTGGATGGCCCCCCCGGGAAGCGAACCACGGGAGTGCAGCACCTCCGTCCTGATGCTTGGCGTCGGCGCCGTTGCGGCCGGGAAAGCTGAGACCGATTTCCTTCAATACCTTATAGAGCATGGCGCCGACGTCAACTGCGGCGACACATTGGGGAACTTCCCGTTGGTATCGGCAAGCACTTTCGAACGCCTGTCTCAGACGGGAGACGTGGTCAAACTGTTGCTCAATAACGGCGCAAACCCCAATGTGCGTTTTCAGGATGTGACCGCGCTATTTGTCGCGGCGACGCGGGGATATCAAACGGTCGCCGAGGCTTTGATTGAAAGGGGCGCCGACGTGAACGCCCGTTCCGAAGGTAAGACGCCTCTTTCGGCTGCAAGGGCCAAAGGACAGATGAATATGGTGCAACTGCTTCTACAGCATGGTGGCACTGAATAGAGACGCTTAGCGTGAACTAAAGTCAATGAGGCAGTAGAAATGGGGCTCCCAGTCGAAAGATTGCAGAATGTCTGAGCGAAATACGACGTGTCTCCACGACAGTGTCTTGTCAGAATGGAGGAATGAGAAAATGAGTGAGTTTGCGCGAATATTCATGCCTGGTATGTTGACGGGCGGCGCCATAGCGTTTGTAATCTCGTTATTCTATTCCCGACTCAGGAAACGCTTCAGCGTACCCCTGCATTTAGCAGTGCCCATCCTGATTGGCTTCGGGGTGTTCTGGGGGCCCAATCTTCACGAACTCTTTAACCCGGGCTCCGAATTCCTCGCTTGGCAAATCTTGTTTATCCCCATATTCTCTCTCGGCGGTTTCGCAGGATCGTTGCTCGGTGGTCTGGTTGTCTGGAAGCGTAGGGTTTCCAAAGAAGACTCCAAACGTGAAGGTGCCTTACAGCTGACACAGGGACCACGGCCATGTCCATACTGTAACTCCTCGGACGTGTTTGTATCTGGAGTTCGGCTCTGGTGTTCGTCCTGCAACAAGTTCTTCGACCGTGAAAACGGCTAGGAATAGGGAATAGGGAAGCGAAAGGATTGGATAAGCAGACGAAGTTCCGTGCAGAAGCTCAAATTCCCTACGGGGTGGGCACACAAGATCGCCGCAAGTCGTTGAGAAATAACGGCAGAAAAATGGCGTCCCCAATGTTGCCGTATAAAGTACTTTTCAAAAGGCTTCCTACTCAATCGTAAGTCCAATATAGGCAGCGCCTTTAACTTCAACTCCTCCTAGGTTCCCGAATGGTTAGCCAACCTGCGTGCCCACAGAAAAGGCTGTCAATGAGTTGAACTCAGAGACAAGCCCGGCATGTAAATGACAAGGATCTGGAGACCCTCGGAAAAGGCTAGCGAGGCAGAGAGCCGCACACTATTCGGAAACCAATGGTGATTAGCCGACTGTCGGGAGTGTAGTGCCCCCTGGCAGCAGACCGGCAACTGAGTTGACTGCTGCTCCACGAGCCGCCCCGCAACACACGGTCAGTATTGGCAGGTGATTCCCACGCGCTTCCATCAGCTGGCGAGTCAGTATAACTATCATGATACCAGTCCTGACACCATTCGTGGACATTTCCGTGCATATCGCATAGATTCCATGCGTTTCCTGGAAAGAGGCCCACTTCCGTGGTCCTCTCTCTAGCGACGCCCTTATTAAAGGGCGCCTTATAATTCACCTGCTCTGTCGAGATACTCTCACCAAAGGCGAAAGGGGTCCGAGTTCCCGCGCGGCACGCATACTCCCACTCGGCTTCGCAGGGCAAGCGGAACGTGCCGCCACTTTTCGTATTCAGTTTCCGAAGGAACTGCTGGCAATCGTCCCACGACACCTGTTCCACAGGAAGATTTGGGCTTCCTTTGAAATGTGACGGATTCTCGCCCGTTACGGATTTCCACTGGTCCTGCGTGACTTCGCATTTGCCAATCCAGAAGCCCTGTTTGAATGTGACAGTATGTTGCGGAGTCTCACTGGCACCGCGCGGCGTCTCACTGTCGGAAATGCCCATCAAGAATTCGCCCGGCGGACACCAGACGAATGCCATCTTAGTATCACCGCCAACGTCAACGGTCTTCGTATCGCCCGCCTTGAGATCGCTCTTCTCGTCAGCGGCGACTCCCGATATTCCGCAAAACGCCATCATGCATACTACCGTGATGCATCGCATCGCATTGCTCTCCTCGTATGCCTAGACCCAGCGAGTTATTCTAGCAACTACTCGGAAGTACAATCCAGAGAACTTGGCGCTGGGGATTTCTAAAAGAAGACGCGCTTCGAACGCGGCAGAAGGTTCAAATCTCGTTGGGGGTAGGACGGGAGAATCTTCGTAAGTGGTTGAAAAACAAGGGCAGAAAAATGGCGTCCCCAAGGGGATTTGAACCCCTGTCGCCGCCGTGAAAGGGCGGTGTCCTAGACCAGGCTAGACGATGGGGACGCAGTAGTGCCGCGGGGATGCCGGTAGGCATTAGGATCTACAGGCAGGGGATCCCGAAAGCAGGGGAAGTATAGCAGGGGAATCTGGCGAGTGTCAAATGCGCGCGGAAGAGCGGATCGGGGTCAACGGGAGGTCTGGAGGCGATCGAGGTAGCGGCGGACCGTCGGGTTGCGGCGGGAGAACAGTGATTCGAGATAGCGGGACTTGAGCTGTTGGCGCGCGAGCAGTTGTTGCAGCGGGGGCAGGCGCAGGATGACGCCGAACACGGCGGCCAGGGCCCGGTGGCTCTTTGAAACCTGGTTGTCGAAGAGGAGGTGCTGGAGGGTGCCGCGCTCGATGGCCATCATGACGACGCGGTGAACGGAATCGATGGGGGTGATGACGCGTTCGGGCCGGGATACGAGCCGGAGGCTCTTGCCGGGGCAGTTCCGCACGCAGACGCCGCAGCCGAGGCAAAGGTCTTCGTTGAGTTTCGCCTTCTGGCGCCTGGGCTTGTGCGGGTCGTTGGCGGAGACGAGGGTCATGGCCTCGACCGGGCATACCTGCGCGCACTTGCCGCAGCCCGCGCAGGCAGTGTCGTCCACGCGGGGCAGGAAGTTGGTCGTATGAACGGGGTGGAGCATGCCGAAGCGCCTTGCCGCGATCATGGCTTCGCAGCAGCAGCCGCAACAGTTGCAGATGAAGTTGACGCCGCGCTGGATATTCTCGCAGAACTGGACAAGGTTGTGCGCCTGAGCCTGCTGGAGCAGGTCGAGGCATTCGGCGGAATCGACGCGCCGGGCGATGCCGTGGCGCACGAGTGAATGGCCGGTGGTGTTCAGGCTCATGCAGATGTCCATGGGCGCGTCGCAGGCCCGGCCAAGATGCTGCATCTTGTGGCGGCAGTAACAGACGCCGATGCCGATGTGTTCGGCCGTCCTGATGATCTCGCTGGCCCGCTCGTAATCGAGGACGCGCAGGGCATTCTCCTCCGGGAGTGCCGGCTCGTGGACGAGTACGCGGCCGAGCTGGGTTTCGCCCTGCGTGAAGAGCGCTTTGATGAAGTCCTCTTCGACGTTCAAGTACTGATAGAAGAGTTCGGCGAGGAGTTTCTGATCGATGTCGCCGCGCACGCGCATCATGGAGAACTCGAAGAACCCGGCCATGGGCGGCGGCAGGCAATAGGTGACTTCACCCGTTTCGCCGACGAGGTCGACGAGGATGCCGCGGTCCGCCAGCGCATCCAGGGTTTTCCGCGCGTCATCCTCTGTCTGTTGCCAGAGACGGGCGGCCTTTGCGGTGGTGAACGGCTTGATGGGCAGGAGCGAAACCAGTTCGGCTTCGCGCTCGCTGAAGAGCATGTGCAGGATCCTGAACAGCAGTTCCGAGGGCGGCGCGCCCTGCGGAAAGCGGTTCAGGCGATCCGTGAGCCGGTCGTAGCTCGATTTCAGCGTCTTGTGTGCCATGACTGCCTAAAGGTCCAGCACTCAGCCGCCCGCCGCCGGGATCAGCGGGTTCGTTTCACACTTTTTCTCAGCGCCTGGTCGAGGTCGCCGATGATGTCGTCCCGGTTCTCAATGCCAACGGCCAGGCGGATGAGCGTATCCGTGATGCCGAGCGCGTAGCGTTGCTTGCGGTTGCAATCGTAGTACGTGACGGTCGCGGGGTGCGTGATGAGCGTCTCGACGCCGCCGAGGCTCGGGGCGATGTAGCAGAGCTTCAGGTGGTCGAGGAACCGCTTCGCCGAGTTCAGCGTGCCTTTGATTTCGAAGGTGACGACGCCGCCGAAGCCGAGCATCTGCCGCTTGGCGATCGCGTGGTGCGGGTGGCTCTCGAGCCCGGGATAGTACACGCGGCTGACGAGCGGGTGTTCTTCCAGAAATTGCGCGACGGCCAGGGCGGTTTCGTTGTGCGTCTGCATGCGGAGCGGGAAGGTCTTCAGGCCGCGCAGCAGCAAGTAGCAGCAATGGGGATCGATCACGCCGCCGATGGCCTTGTGGAGTTTGCGGATCTGATCCACGAGTTCCTTGCGGCCCATGACCGCGCCTGCGAGGATGTCGTTGTGCCCCGCGAGGTACTTCGTGCAGCTGTGGAGTTCGAGATCCACACCCCATTCCAGCGGCCGCTGGTTGATCGGCGTGCTGAAGGTGGCATCGATCATCGTCAGCACATTGTGCTTCCGTGCGATGGATTTCAGGCGCTCGAGGTCAAAGATGTTGAGGTAGGGGTTCGTGGGCGATTCCGAGAAGATGAAGCGGGTGTTCGGGCGGACCGCCTTGTCGAGCGCGGCATAGTCGCCAAAGGGCACGATCGTGCAGTCCACGCCGAAGCGCTGGAGGTAGCTGCTGCAGAATTCCAGGGTCTTCTTGTACGCATCGTCCGTGATCACAATATGATCCTGGCTGCGCACAAACGCGAGAATCGTCGTGATAATGGCGCTCATGCCCGAGCTGAAGACGACGCAGTCCTCGGCGTTCGTCAGCGCGGCGAGCCGCCGTGCCGCCACCTGCTCGGTGGGGTTGCCGTAGCGGCCGTACTCAAAGCGGGCCTTGCCATGCTTCGTATAGTCTTCCACGTCCTTGCTGTTCTTGAAGGCGTACGTGGAGGTTTGCACGATGGGCGTGGTGATCGAATCCGCGTAGCGCAGGCGGTCTTCGCCGGCGTGCACGGCGCGGGTGGAAAAGCCTGAACTCAGCAGGCGGTTCGGCTCGTTCATTGCGGATTTGTCGGATTTGCGGCTGGCCATGATTTCTTTCTTCTCCCTCATTGCCCAAACACTCTTGCGTCCTGATCCCGCGGCAGACAGGCCCGGATCACGGCGCGATCTTGAAGACGTAGGCGTGCCGGCAGGGCATGTGGTCGATGTCGAGCACGGGCGTCTGGATAACGAGTTTCTTTTCCTTTTCCGTCACGTCGAGTTTCTTGTCGTGGCCAAGCAGGGTAACCTTGACGCCCTGCATCGCCTCGGGCTTCTTGATTTCGAGTTCGGGGCCCGGCCACTTCAGGCAGATCGCGTACACGGCGCCGTTCTTGCTCGTGAAGCGGACATCCTCCATCTTCGGGGCATCCGTCCAAGGCTCGGCGCCATAGATGGCCTCGCCGTTCACTTTGAGCCAGTCGCCCATGTCGAGCAGGCGCTGCTGCATGATGTCGGGGATGCGCCCGTCGGCCGTGGGGCCGATGTCCAGCAAGAGGTTCCCGCCCCGGCTGACGTTGTCAATCAAGAGGTGCAGGAGTTCGGTTGCGGGGCGGTAACAGAGGGCGTCCTCGTTTCGGTTGTAGCCGAAGGACTTGCCCATGCCCTGGCATTCTTCGAAATGCCCTTCCTGAATGAGCTTGCCTTCGGGAATGCCGCCATACTCGGGCGTGGCAAAGCCCCCGTGGCGGTTGCGCGTTTCCTTGCCCCAGCGGTCGTTCACGACGACATCTTTCGGGGCCGGGGACTCGTTGAACAGCCACGCAAGGAACTCAGTGCTGCGCCAGACGCTGCTGGGATGATCCCATTCGCCATCCGGCCAGATGATATCCGGCTTGTAGCGCTCGACGAGGTCCTTCAGTTGCGGCAGCATGTGTTCGTCCACGTAACGGTTTACGTCGGACTTGTACAGCGGGTTGTACCACTCGTAGATCGAGTAGTAGAAGCCCATGCGAATGTCCCGCTTGTGCACCGCGGTGATGAGGTCGCCCGCGAGGTCCCGGTGCGGCCCAACATCCATGGCGTTCCAATTCCAGCTTTGCGGATTCGGCCAGAGGCAGAATCCCTCGTGGTGTTTCGAGGTCAGCACGATGTACTTGGCGCCGGAACGCGCGAAGACGTCCGCCCACTGATCCGGGTCGAAGAGTTCCGCCCGGAACATCGGCGCGAAATCCTGATACTGGAAATTCGGCCCGTAGGTTTTCTCATGGAATTTCCAGGTCGCGCCGTTCTTGTCCTGCATGTGGTTCCAGTACCACTCGGCATACTGGTCCTTCGGTCCCCACGCGGGCACGGAATACACGCCCCAGTGGATGAAGATGCCGAATTTCGCGTCCTCAAACCACTGTGGGTTCGCGCGCGTATCCAACGACTCCCATGTCGGTTCAAAGGCTCCGGCGGAAACCAAGAGGCTCAGTGCAATCGCTCCCATGGCGCTTTCCCTCCCTTGGGCGGACCCGTGTCCGCCTGTTCAACGCAAACACGGTTCAATACTCTAGCAAATACAAGCCCCGCTGTACAGCGTCCCGCGCGGCTTGTGTCGTTGGAACGTTTCTGGCATACTTGGGCCTTCCATGTTGGACCCCGTTTGGGGTCCTAACCATAGCCAAACGCGACGCGCGGAGTCTCTCATGGAGTCATACATCGGTCTGCATTTCATCGACGTGCTCATCATCTTCGTCTATATGGCGGGATCACTGGCACTGGGCACGTATTGCACGCGCTACGTGGGGAGCGCCGAGGACTTTTTCATCGCGGGCAAAGCCCTGCCGTTCTGGGCGATCGGTTTCTCGATCGTGACGAGCGACATCGGCGCGACGGACTTCGTGGCCGTGGCGGGGGCGGCCTATCGCAACGGCGTATCGGCGGCGAATTTTGACTGGATGGGCTCGATGCCGGCCATGGTGATTGCGGCGTTTGTCTTCGTGCCGTACTTCTGGCGTTCGGGCGTCTTCACGATTCCGGAATTCCTGGGCCGCCGCTACAACACCGCCGTGCAGTTCATCAACGGGCTCATCTGGGCGGTGGTGCTCTTCTTCATGCTGGCCATCATGCAGTGGCTCTCCGCGGACAAGCTCATGCACACAGTGCTCGGCTGGAACACGTACGTCACGCTGTGGATGACGGCAATCATCACCGGGATATACACGTTTTCCGGCGGGCTGACCGCGGTGGTCTTCACGGATGTGGTCCAATTGATTGTCATGTACGTCGGCGGCTTCGGGCTGCTGGCCCTGAGCCTGTGGGAAGTGGGCGGATGGACCGCGCTCCATGACAAGGTCCTGGCGCTGGGCCCGGCGTATCAGGACCACTTCAAGCTGCTGCTCCCGCACAACACGACCGGCCCGTTCCCGTGGACCGGCATCGTGTTCGGCCTCGGCCTCGTGATGGCGGTCGCCTACATGAGCGGCAACCAGGTCATTGTGCAGCGCACGCTGGGCGCCCGCTCGGAATGGGACGCCAAGGGCGGCATGCTCTTCGGCGGCTTCCTGAAGGCCATGATTCCGCTGATGGTTGCGCTGCCGGGCCTCTGCGCCATCGTGCTGATTCCGAACCTGGGCACGGAAAACGCCGACCGCGCAGTGCCCGAGATGATTCGCGTGCTGATGCCGGCGGGACTCCGGGGGCTGATGTTCGCGGCCCTCTTCGCCGCCATGATGTCGCATATCTCGGCCACACTGAACTCGACCACAACCATCTTCATCACGGACATCGTCGGCCAGCTCCGCGCATGGGCAGGCAAAGGCCCCGTGCGCGAGCAAACCGCCTTGCGCATGGGCCGTTTCATCACCGCCGCGCTGATCATCTCGACGGCGCTGCTGGCCGAGCCCATCGCCAACCGCGAACAGATCTACGTGTTCATGCAGACAATTCTTTCGCTGTTCCAGGGCCCTCTGCTCGCCATTCTGCTCCTGGGCATCGTCTGGCCGCGCGCCACACAATGGGGCGGTCTCGCGGGGCTCGTTCTGGGCGTCATGTTCTGCTTCGTCCTCAAGTACACCCCGGGCCTCTTCCCCTCCGAGGAGCCCTTCCTATTCGTGGCGTGGTGGTCCTTCGTGTTCGCGCTGGCTGTGGTCGTTGTGGTGAGCCTGCTCACGCCGCGCGAGCCCGAAGAAAAGCTGCGCGGCCTCGTCTGGAGTTCCGTAGTGCGGGATGAAGACGTGCAG
>CAILVY010000069.1 GCA_903837785.1 Candidatus Hydrogenedentota bacterium | reverse complement strand
CTCGAGGCCGGCCTCGGCCGGCCCTGCATGACGCCCCTTACTTCCCCATCAGCCCCAGCCAGTAATAAAAGCCCAGGAGATGGTTCCTGATCAGCGACGGCTTGCGAAGGAGCCGCTTCAGGGCCCGCCGCATGTAGGCCGGGCGGAAGTAGTAGCGGCGGTAGGCTTCCTTGACCTTCCTTCCCAGTTCCTCCGCGTCCGGGTACGTGTTGGGCACGTAGGAGGGGAGATGTTGCCCGTGGAAATCACCGCAGCGCCCCTCGCACAACGCCAGGTCGGCCAGGGACGTGCCCGGCTGCACGTGATACGAGAAGAAGACCGCGTAGTCCACGTTCAGCTCGCAGGCAAAACGGATCGTGTGCTCCGACATCTCGGGCGTTTCCGTGGGGAAACCCAGCACAAAGAAGGCGCGCGTGTCCATGCCCGCGTCCTGCGCCCATTTCACCGCCTGCCGGCATTGTTCGAGCGTGTGGCCCTTGTTCACGAGGCTCAGGATGCCCTCGTGGCCGCTTTCAATGCCGTACTGGACGCTGTAGCAGCCGGCCTTCGCCATGCGGCGCAACATCTCCGGTGTAATCGTATTGACGCGCGACAGGACGGACCAAACGATATCGTAACCGGAGCGTTCGAGCAGCTCGCAGAAGGAATCGATCCATTTCGGGACGAAACAAAAATTGTCGTCCCAGAAAACAATGTTCCGGATGCCATAGTCGCGCACGAGCTGCCCGATTTCCGCAAGGACATCTTCGGGGGAACGACGGCGGTAAGGTGAGGCGTACTCGCCGCCCTGATAACAAAAGCGGCAGCGCGCCCACGGGCAACCGCGCGAAGTGATCATCGAGGTGACCGGTCGGCGCGCGCTCAGGCTCGGCAGGGGGAGATAGAGGTGGCGCTTATAGATATGCCGTGCAGGCGGGGGGAAAACATCGAGGTCCTTGACGAGTGCCGCTTTCGGCGTGGCCACGATATCGCCCGATGGCCCGCGAAAGAGAATGCCGGGCACATCGTCGATCGGGCGCTTCGCCTCGAGCCGTGTGAGCACGTCGTTCAGCGGGACTTCTCCGTCGCCGGGAATGAGCACGTCCACTTCCGGGCATTCGTCAAGAATCGTCTTCGCGAAGGAGGTGACATGCGGCCCGCCCATGATCAACGGCGTGTCCGGAAGCCGGTGGCGCAGCTCACGGGCCAGGGCATAGGCGTCGTTGGGGGTCAGGGTGGTGAACGACGAGATGCCGATGGCATCCGGGTGCAGCCGCGCGACTTCTTCTGCCGCCTCCACCACGTCCAATTGTTCCGCCACGGCGTCCACGAGCGAGGCGGTATGCCCGTGCTGTTCGACATACGCGGCAAGATAGCCGACGCCCAGGGGCGGCAGCAGCCCTATCTGCGCCTTCTTCCGGGTATTGCCCACGGACTTCGAGTAGTCATAGGGCGGGAGGACAAAGACGATATTCATCGTGCCGAACGATCCTCTTTATTCATCTTCGGCCACGCGGATGCCGAACAAACCCAGGAACAGCGAGGCGAACGCCACTTCGAGCCCGCTGATGAACGTCGCCGCGCCAAAGAATGCGGCTTTCGCGGCCAGGAATTGCAGTTCGGGTGCGGCATGCAATAAGTAGAGGATTGCTCCCCCCATGCACAGCGCGCCCAGCAACATCACGATAATCCCAAGTGCCACGCCGGTTTCGACGCGGAACCACGTGCGCACGAAGCGCAAGAAGGGCGTGTTGTTCGCTTTCGCATACTTGGAGCCCTTAACGTGCCCCTGCGCCGTAAGCCCGAGCAGGAAGACCAGGATGCCGAGTGTGACCGAGAACATGCCCACAAGCGAGGCCGCCAGGAATTCCGCGGGACGGCTGGGTGCGGCCAGCATGGCGGCAAATCCCGCGAGCAGGAAAAGCAGGGCCGGCAGAAAGAAGACCCAGACCGAACAATAGTGCATCATCAATTGCAGATGCCGCCAGCCGTCGCGGAAGGAACGCAGATGCGGGCTGCGGCCCCGTTGATCCACGTGGAAGTCAATGGGGATCTCTGTGATGCGGAATCGCTCGCGTGCCGCCTTGATCATCATCTCCGAGGCGAATTCCATACCTTCCGCGTGCAGGTCAAGCCGGTCGAAGGCGGTGCGGCGCAGGCCGCGCATGCCACAGTTGATATCGCTGACACCGCAGCCGAAGAGCAGATTCGCGAGGGCGGTCAATACGGGGGTGCCCAGGAATCGATGCAGGAAGGGCATGGCGCCCGGATCTATTCCGCCGCGCATCCGCGAACCGATCACCAGATCCGGTCCGCGGCGCAGTTCCTCGATGAAGCGCGGGATGTCGGCGCAGTCGTAGGACATGTCCGAATCGAGAAAGACCAGATAGGTTCCCCGGGCTTGCCGCAGGCCCGTGCGCAGCGCGTTGCCGTAGCCGAGCTGTTTCACGTCCACGATACGGGCGCCGGCTTCTGTGGCAACCGCGCGCGATCGATCCTCTGAGCCGTTGTCGGCGACGAGAACTTCCCCGCTCATGCCGGCGTTTTCCAGTGCGGTCCGCGCCGCGCGAACGCATAGCCCTATCGTGCCCTCTTCATTCAGGCACGGCATGACCACGCTCACCTCGAGTGAATCTTGCGTCATAAGAACCCAGTATACCCCAGTTCCCCGCCGCCGGAGAAACCCTTGCCGATGAGATCCCCGCGGGGCCCGTTATCCCGGGCTATTTCCCGTCCTGGCCGGCCTGCTCGATCCGGTACAGATGCGTCTTGGTCCTCAGAATCAGCGCCCTCCCGAGGACGGCAGGCGAGGCCATGAATCCGGCATCGAGTTTGCTCGTGGCCATAATTTCAAAACTGCGGCCCGCCTTGAGCACAGTGGTCTTCCCCTGAGAACTCGAGAAGTAGAGGCGGCCAGCGGCATAGATCGGCGAAGCCATGTAGTTGCCGCCGAGTTTCTCGCTCCAGATCTGTTGTCCTGTGGCCGCTTCGAGGCACGTGGCGATGCCATCGTCGCTGACAAGATACAGCAGGTCATCGATCAGGATAGGCGAGGGCTCCTGTGGCACAATGCGGCCTTCGGCCTTCCATGCGATGTGGGTGTCCGTCACATCGCCCTGCCCGTCCGGGCGCACGGCCAACAACTCGGCCTCCCCTCGGCCGGTAATCACAAGAACAAGATCCTTGCCGAAGACCGGGCGGGAGGCCGGCGTGTAGGCGGCGTTGTGCGTCTTCCAGATCTCCTTGCCCGTTCGAGGTTCGTAGGAATAGACGGCCGATGAGCCCAGGCTGATCAACTGAAGTTTGCCGGCCGCCTCAATCACGATTGGGGTCGAGAATGCTTTGCGGAAATCGCCTTCGCGTTTGGGTTTGCCCTGCTCGTCCAGATCTTTCCACGCCGTCGTCCGGTCCGTCTTCCATACAGTCCTGCCGGTCATCTTGTCGAGCGCGGTCAAGTACTGCACATCCACGCCGTCAAAGGACAGCACGAGCAGATTCTCAAAGAGGATTGGGGAGGAGCCGGGGCCGCGGTAATGGCGGCAGGGCAGGTCCTGCCGCTGCCAGAGCACCTTGCCGGTGCCCGTGTCCAGGCACGCGGTTCCATAACTGCCGAAATGGACATACACGCGCCCGGCTTCGATGACGGGCGATGGCGAGGCATAGCAGTTGACGTTGTTGCCGAGCGGCTCGGGATTGTCGCAGTGGAACAGCTTCTCGTTGTACTTGATGGCGCCGGTCCCGGCATCCACGCAGATCGCGTAGAAGTCGTTTCCTTCCGGAGTGGCCGTGGTCAGCCAGATCTGGCCGTTCAGCGCGACCGGGGTGGACCAGCCCTGAAACGGAATCTCCGTCTTCCATTTCACGTTCTCCGTTTCGCTCCATTGAAGCGGGAGGTCCAGCGGCTTCGTTTCGCCCGCCGCCTGAACGAGGCCGTTGCCCCAGGGACCGCGAAATTCGGGCCAGCCGGGGGGCGGCGCATCCTGAGACGCGGCCCAAGAGATGGTGCTCAATCCGAGCAATGCCGCCAGCAGGGCGGGTTTCAGCCTCGACAGCGCACGTGAGTGAGAGGAAGAGATTCCGGAAGGACACTGCATGATGACGTTTCCTTGTTTACCCGCAGGAACTTCGAGGCAGGTCAAGCCGCCTCTTCAGGATCATGATGATTCTAGCCGACCTGTGTTGCCGCGGCAAAATGGCCGGGACTCAGTGCGCGGTTATGTCGTATGCGAGAAGGACATCGCCATGCCGAATGTAGAGGCGGCCTCCCGCAATGACGGGATGCGCCCAATGCTGGCCTGAACCTTGAGTCACTTTGAAGCTCCCGACCAATTCAAATCCGCTGGGGGACGCTTTGGCCAAACCGAGCGTGCCTTTCTCGCCGTAGCAGTAGAGCATGCCGTCGGCATAGGCGACCGAACCCATGCCCACGCCCGCAGCCTCGTACATCACCGCGCCAGTGTTCAGGTCGAGACACACCCATTTCCCCTTCAGGTTTGACCCATAGAGATAGCCGCCCACCGCCACCACGCCGCCATGAAGGTTGTTGAGCGACTTGTCAGTCCATTTGGCGTGGATGGCCTCGCCACTCGGCGAGACTTCGAACATCCGGCCGCCTTCGCCATGGCCGCTCGTCGCATACACGCATCCATTTTCGTAAACGGGGCTGACAGAATGGTTCGGGTCTTCGGCCACGGGATCGAACGGTTCACTCCAGGCAATGGAGCCCGTCACGGGGTCCACTCCCACTAGATGACGGGCGGTCAGCGTGAGTGCGAGGTGTTTTCCGCCCCGCTCGACGAGAATCGGAGAACAATAGCCGGACAGGCCGCCGAAGCCCCGGCTGACCCAGCGCGTCTCGCCCGTCTGCTTGTCGAGTCCGGCAAGAGCGGCGTCTTTGCCTCCCGGCGTGCACATGATGATGCCGCCATGCACAAGCAGCCCCTCCACAAAGCCACAGCGGGGCATCTCGCCGCCGAAGGTCTTGGTGATGTCCTTCGACCACAGCGTGGCGCCGGTCTTCACATCGCAACAGACCAGCAGGCCAGGAGACGACAGGAGGTAAAGGCGTCCAGCGTCGATCGTCACACTGGCGCGCGCTCCGGGATAACTCTGCTCCCATTCCTGCCCGTAGGGCGTGCGCCACAGGAGCTTTCCATCCAGGTTGAATGCCAGCAGCGCGCCTTCATGGCTGACCTCCGCCATCCCTGTGACATAGACGATGCCATCGGCCACTGTTGCCCCGGAGAAACCCTGCCCCAAACCCTCTGCCACCCACAGCGGCCGGAGTCCGTCCGCCGGCCAGGATTTCAGCAGGCCGGTTTCCGGGGATTTTCCGTCCCGATTCAAGCCACGGAACTGCGGCCAATCCGCCCCGGGAGCAGGAAGGGTGAATGCGAGCCCAAAGGCCAAGCACAGGGAGATTGCGCCCCGCTTCATGACCATCGTTCCTTTCTTTACAGTCCGATTCTCTCAAGCATTTGGCGGCCGTCCGGGTATCCTACCAACGCACGAGTCTTTCGTGCATCTGCCCGGGGGAGCGACCGACGGGTGAGCGAAACAGAAAACGCGCATTGAAAGGCAGGAAGGTGCTCAGGAATGCCGTATTTCGCGTCCCGGCCGCGCTTATTCGTTGAATGAGTCAATGTACGAGGCGATCCAGCCCCAAACACGGCTCGCGGGGTATTCCGTGGGATATCGTACGAACGCGGCGTGGCCGTCCATGTAGAGCACATTGCAGCCGCCCGGAACGTGGTTGAACGTGTTGTACCCGCCTTTGGAAAGCGGCGGGCCAATGTGGTCGTACATTACGACCAGATCCGACTGTGCGCGAGCCGCGGCGGCGGGATTATTGATGTCCGTGATGAGAAAGCGTTCAATGCCTTCGCGCAGGCGCGGGATTGTGACGGGGCCCCGGCTCTCGTGGTTGAATTCCGGAAGGTCCCGTTCATAGCACCGCTTCTGATCGCTTGTGTCGAGAAGCACCCGTATCAGCAGCAGGGAAAGCTGGGCGGACACGCTGACGCCAAGCTGCGGATTCTTCTCGTTATCGCTTGCGTTCCCGATCAGGTAGTCTTCCGGACGAAACACCCACCCGAGATAGACATAGGAGAAGGCTGTCAGGCCGCAAATGTCCGGCTTGTTGGGATCGCCAGCGTAAAACATGGAATGTTTCATGACTTCCTCTGCATCCGGATCGGACGGGCACAACAGGATGTTCAGGTCAGTGAGGTATTCGGGATACGTTTGTTGGCCGTCAAAACAGAGATTGCTTATATTGAAATCCTGGCAGGGACCAGTTTCGCTGCTCCGTATCTTCAGTGTGGGGAAGAATCCGCCATTCTCGTTGGCATACATCTTGAATACGAGAGCGCTCTGCTTGAGGTTGTTCTGGCAACTGGCCCGGCGGGCCGCCTCGCGCGCCCGCGCCAGGGCGGGAAGCAGCACCGCGGCGAGAATTCCGATGATCGCAATGACCACGAGAAGTTCGATGAGAGTAAAGCCGTCCCTTTTCATTCAGTCCCCTCTGCATCTGTTTGCCGCAACTGGTCGTCATGGCAGATTCACCGCGCGCTAAACCTACATCACGGGGTACCCCTGAGCTGGAAGAATGGCGACCCCAAGCCTGCAACTCACTGCGTCTTAGCATACACGCAAGTTCGTTTTCTGACAATAGTCAAAAAACAGAAAACCCCGCCAAGAGCTGCCTGAACCCGCACGACAGGGCGCGCGCAAGGGTCCCCGGCCATCAGGGTTGAAGACCCAGGCAATACCCGTCCTCGGTGCCCCCGTCCGGGCAGGCGTAGTAGTTTTGGAAACTGAAGATTTGCACGGCACGCAACAATTCGGAGAGCGTGACGTTCCAGTCCAGCGGAAGGTAGTCGGAATCGTGCGGTGCGCAAGACTGGTCGCCCGTTCCCGGATCGTATCCATCCTCGGTCCCCGGCTGGCAGTGATACGCGCTCATGTTGAAGAACTGAATCACGCGCAGGAGTTCGGAGAGTTCGATTGCGCCGCTTTGATCCGTATCCGCGCTGTGGAATCCGCCTGTGACCACCACGGTTCGGGTCTGTTCACCGGCGGTGTTCCCGCTGGAATCAGCCACGTTGTAACGGATCGTGAATTCACCGGCCACCGAGGTATCCAGCGGCAGGCCCGTGACTACAATCTGTGCACTGATGTCGCCGTCGTAGCCGTCGTAAGCGGATGCGCCGGCGTCGCTATAGGCTTGACCGAGTTGCACAGTCACCGGGTCGTCACCCAGGAGCGTAATCGCCGGGGGAGTCGTATCCACGACATGCACGGTGCGTTCCACGGGAATCGCATCGTTTCCGGCCGCGTCTTGCGCGTTGAATGTCAGCGCATAGGTCCCGATCAGGTCGGTATTGACAAGCCCGGTCGCTGTCACTGCCACCGCAGGATCCAGATTGTCCGTGGCCGTCGCTCCGGGATCGGCGTAAGCCTGCTTTGCCTCTGTGCTGAGCTCCGCCGCGCCAATCAGATGAATGACCGGCGGTGTCGTATCGACCGTGAGATCCACTGTCGCAACGTCCGCACCCGTGTTACCCGCGGCGTCGGTGGCCTGCGCTTGGACGTCATACACGCCTTCGGGAATTGCGGCAAGCACATCATTCGCCACGGTCCACCTGCCGTCGCCCTCGTTCAGCGCGGGCACGGTTTGCGCGTTCACGCTCACGGTGATCGATGCGTCAGGGTCGTCCACGGTCCCCGAAAGGGGCGGACGGGTATCGTTTGTGGACAACCGGTCCACCGTCAGCGTGGGCGCGATATGGTCCAAGAGGAGTTCTGCACTGCTCACGCTGGAGAGCAGCGGATTGGCAGCCGGATCGCGCACGTCCGACGCCGTGTTGACTGCGAGAGTCATGGTTCCGTCCCCCGCGACGGCGCTCACGACAACCGCATAATCCTGCGGACCGCCCGTCACGCTTGCAGCGCCACGGGTCACATTGCCCGTCTGTACGATGTTCAAATCGGCGTCCGCGTCGAAGCCCTGGACATCCTCGCTAAAGTGCACGGAGAATGTGACGCTGTTGCCGTTCGTCGGGTTGGGCGATGTTATGGCGATTGCGTCGGCCGAGGGGGCCGAGTGGTCAATGAGCAGTGCGGCGCTCGTGACGCTGGAGGCCAGGGGATTCAGGGCGGCGTCGCGCACGTCCGACGCCGTGTTTACGGCGAGCGCCAGCGAGCCGCTGCCGGTCACACCGGTGATTGTAACGCTGTAGTCCTGTGCCGCACCGGTGAACGTGGCGCCCGTGTGCGCCACCCCCCCCGTCTCGCTGACCACCAGGTCTGCGGCGGTATTGAAGTTCTGTACCGATTCGCTGAAGTGCACCGCGAAGACGACGGCATTCGCATTCGTTGGACTGGAGGCGGCGGCGACAATCGAAGCCGCCGCGGGAGCGGTGTGGTCAACGAGGACGGCCGAACTCGTCACACTGGAACTCAGGAGATTCGTGGCGAGATCTCGCACATCCGAATCTGTCTTGACGGCCAGGGTCATGCTGCCGGTGCCCGTGACCCCCGTAATGGCAACGCTGTAATCCTGCGGGCCGCCGCTGACGGTTGCGCCCGTGTGCGACACGCTTCCGGTCTGCGCGACCACGAGGTCCGATTCGTTGTTCAGGTTCTGGACCGCCTCGCTGCAATGCAGCGAGAAGACAATCGTGCTGGCATTGGTCGGGCCTGGGTTTGCAGGCGTGATCGTGCTGACGGAAGGGGGCGTGTGGTCAAAGGTGACTGCCGTACTCGTCACGCTGGAGGCGAGCCCGTTTCCAGCCAGGTCATCGATGTCCGAGGCCGTCTTCACCCGCAGTGCCATCGTCCCGGTTCCCGTGATTCCGGTCACGGAGACGGAATAGTCCTGCGGTCCTCCACTGATCGTGAGGCCTGTGTGGGCCACGCTGGACTCCGTGAAGACGAGGTCGGCAGCATTGTTGAAGTTCTGGACGGATTCACTGAAATGAACTGTGAACCCCACGAGATCGCTGTTGACCGGTCCTGTCGTGGACGGCGTGATCGAGACGGCATGGGGGGCCGTGTGATCGATCGTCACGGCCGTGCTTGCCGCGGCGGAAACCAGGGCGTTTGATGCGAGGTCGCTCACGTCAGAGCCCGTGCTTATCGCCAGCATCATCGTGCCCGTTCCGGCGACGCCGGTTACGGAAACCGTGTAGTCCTGCGGGCCGCCGGTGATAGCCGCTCCGGTGTGGGTCACGTTGCCGGTTTCCGAGAACAAGAGGTCGGTGGCGTTGTCGAAGTGCTGCACACTTTCGCTGAAATGGGCGGCAAAAGTGATGACACTGGCGTTTGTGGGACCGGAAGTGCCTGGAGAGAGCGTAAGGCCCACCGGCGCGGTGTGGTCGGCTGTGATCGCCGCGCTCGTGACACTGGCAGCCAGGGCGTTTCCGGCAAGGTCGCGCACATCCGAGCCCGTGCTTATGGCAAGCGCTATCGTACCGTTTCCGGTGACGCCGCTTACGTCAACCGTGTAGTCCTGGGGGCCGCCGCTCACACTCGCGCCCGTATGCGCCACGCCTGCCTCCGTGATCACGAGGTCAGCGATGCTCTCGATGTTCTGCACGGCTTCACTGAAGTGAACGGAAAAGCGTACCGCGCTTGCATTCGTCGGGCTGGACGTGACGGGCGTGATTGTCGCGGCGCTCGGTGCCGCATGGTCGATGGTGACCGCCGCACTGACGACGCTCGCATTCAGGGCGTTCCCCGCGAGGTCACGAATGTCCGAAGCGGTGTTCGCCGCAAGCGTCATCGTGCCATTGCCCGTTACCCCGGTGACGGAGACGCTGTAGTCTTGCGGACCTCCCGTAATGCTGGCGCCGGTATGGGCAACGCCGCCGGTTTCCGTGATCACCAGGTCGGCGGCATCGTTGAAATTCTGCATGCCGTCATCAAAGTGAACGGAATAGAGGATGGAAGCAGCATTCGTCGGACCGGTGGCGTTGGGCGCAATCGTGGCCGCTTCCGGCGGCGTATGGTCAATGACAAGCTCGGAACTCACCGCACTCGATACGAGTGCAATGGCGAGGAGGTTGTTCACGTCTGAGCTTGTGCTGACCGCGAGACTCAGCGTGCCCGTTCCGGTGATGCCGGTCACGCTGACGGCATAATCCTGCGGCCCGCCGGTCACGCTGGCGCCGGTGTGCGCCACGCCTCCGGTTTCGGTGATCACCAGGTCGGCAGCATCATTGAAATTCTGCACGCTCTCGCTGAAATGCACCGAAAACGCGGCCGTGCTGCCGTTTGTCGGGCTTGCCGTCGTCGGCGTGATGCTGGTGGCCGACGGGCCGGTATGGTCAACCGTAACCGAAGAACTCGTGACGCTCGACGCCAGGGCATTCGTGGCCAAATCGCGGATATCCGACGCCGTGTTGACGGCCAGCGTCATCGTGCCGGTGCCCGTGACGCCGGTCGCGGTGACCGTGTAGTCCTGCGGCCCGCCGGAAACGGTGGCGCCCGTATGGGCCACGGTGCCGGTTTCCGTGATCACCAGGTCGGCAGCATCATTGAAGGCGCTAACCGCCTCGTCAAACTGGACAGAGAAGCTCACGGTGCTTCCCCCGGTGGGACTCGGTGTGGTCGGCGTGATGCTGGTGGCCGACGGGCCGGTATGGTCAACCGTAACTGAGGAACTCGTGACGCTCGAGACCAAGGCGTTCGTGGCCATGTCACGGACGTCCGAAAGCGTGCTGACAGCAAGACTCATCGTTCCCGTTCCGGTGACGCCGGTTGCGGTGACGCTGTAATCCTGTGGACCGCCCGTGATGGTTGCGCCGGTATGCGCCACGCCGCCCGTCTCGCTTAGGACGAGATCGGCTGCGGCATTAAAGTTCTGCACATCCTCACTGAAGTGCACGGAAAAGGCAACCGAACTGCCGTTGGTTGGGCTCGTCGTTGTGGGGGTGATGCCCGCCGCGGCAGGCGCCGTTTGGTCGATCTGCACGGCCGCGCTCGTGACACTGGAGGACAGGGGGTTGGCGGCGAAATCGCGAATGTCAGCGCCCGTGCTTACGGCCAGCGTCATGGTCCCCGTGCCGGAAACGCCGCTGACGGTGACGGTGTAGTCCTGGGTGCCGCCCGTGATGCTGGCGCCGGTGTGGGTGACCACGCCCGTCTCGGTGATGACGAGATCGGCCGCGGCATTGAAGTTCTGAACACCCTCACTGAAGTGGACGGAGAACGCCACAGAACTGCCGTTGCTCGGGCTGGATGTCGTCGGGGTGACAGTGGTGGCGGTGGGTGCCGTGTGGTCAAGAGTTACCGCCGAACTCGTGACGCTCGAGGCCAGGGCATTCATGGCGAGGTCGCGGACATCCGAGCCTGCGTTGACCGCCAGCGTCATCGTCCCGTTCCCCGTCACGCCGGAAACGGTCACGGTATAGTCCTGAGCGCTGCCGGTCACGCTCGCGCCGGTATGGGCCACCCCCCCCGTCTCGTTGACCACGAGATCGGACGCATTGTTGAAGTACTGGATGGACTCGGAGAAATGCACAGAGAAAAGCACGGAACTCGCGTTGGTCGGACTCGATGTCGCAGGGACAATCGTGGTGGCTGTCGGTGCCGTATGATCAATGGCGACCGCCGAGCTCGTAACGCTGGAAGCCAACAAGTTCGAGGCCAGATCCCGCACATCAGAACTGGTGCTGACCGCCAGCGTCATCGTCCCGGACCCGGTCACGCCGGATACATTCACGGTATAGTCTTGCGGCCCTCCGGTGATGCTCGAGCCCGTGTGTGCCACGCCCCCCGTCTCCGCGATCACCAGGTCGGAAGCGCCATTGAAGTACTGGACGGACTCGCTAAAATGCACCGAAAAGGCAATTGTGCCGGCGTTGGTCGGACTCGTCGTGGTGGGCGTGACGGTCGAGGCGGCGGGCGCCGTGTGGTCAACTGTGACCGCGGAACTCGTGACACTCGATGCCAGCGGATTGGCGGCGAGGTCTTGAACGTCCGAGCCGGTGCTCGCCGCCAACGTCATGGTGCCGCTTCCCGTGACACCCGTGACGGTGACGGTGTAATCCTGCGTGCCGCCTGTGATGCTGGCACCGGTGTGGGCGACCCCGCCCGTCTCCGTGACGACGAGGTCGGCCGCGGCGTTGAAGTTCTGCATGGCTTCGCTGAAGTGCACAGAGAAGACGACGGAACTCGCGCTCGTCGGGCTTGTAGTTGTGGGCGTAATGGTCGCGGCAGCGGGCGCCGTGTGGTCGATTGTGACCGCGGAACTCGTTACGCTCGAGGCGAGCGCATTCGAGGCGAGATCGCGCACGTCCGAACTGGTGCTCACCGCCAGGGTCATCGTACCGCTTCCTGTAACGCCCGTGACAGTGACGGTGTAATCCTGGGTGCCGCCCGTGATGCTGGCGCCGGTGTGGGCGACCCCGCCCGTCTCCGTGACGACGAGGTCGGCCGCGGCGTTGAAGTTCTGCACGGCTTCGCTGAAGTGCACGGAGAAGACGACGGAACTCGCGCTCGTCGGGCTAGTAGTCGTGGGTGCGATGGTCGCGGCAGTGGGCGCCGTGTGGTCAATGGTGACGGCGGAACTCGTGACGCTCGAGGCCAGGGCGTTGGCGCTGAGATCACGGACATCCGAACTCGTACTCACCGCCAGCGTCATCGTACCGCTTCCTGTAACGCCGGTGACGGTGACCGTAAAGTCCTGGGTGCCGCCCGCGAAGCTGGCGCCGGTATTGGCGACGCCGCCCGTTTTCGTGATGACCAGGTCCGCCGCCGCATTGAAGTTTTGCACCGCTTCGCTGAAATGCACCGAGAATACGACGGAACTTCCGTTGGTCGGACTCGTTGTCGTGGGCGTGATGGTGGCCGCGGTGGGGGCCGTGTGGTCAATGGTGACGGCGGAACTGGTGACACTCGACGTGAGCGCGTTCGAGGCGAGATCGCGGACATCCGAACTGGTGCTCACCGCCACGGTCATGGTCCCGCTTCCCGTGACGCCGGTCACGGTGACGGTGTAGTCCTGGGTGCCGCCCGCGAAGCTGGCGCCGGTGTGGGCGACCCCGCCTGTTTCCGTAATCACGAGGTCCGCCGCGGCGTTGAAGTTCTGCACCGCTTCGCTGAAATGCACAGAGAAGACGATTGAACTGGCGTTGGTCGGACTCGTTGTCGTGGGCGTGATGGTGGCCGCGGTGGGGGCCGTGTGGTCGATCGTTACGGCCGAGCTGGTGACACTCGACGCGAGCGCGTTCGAGGCGAGATCGCGGACATCCGAACCGGTGCTCACCGCCAGGGTCATCGTGCCGCTCCCGGTCACGCCGGTGACGGTGACAGTGTAATCCTGGGTGCCGCCCGTGAGGGTGGCGCCGGTGTGCGCGACCCCGCCTGTCTCCGTGACGACGAGGTCGGCCGCGGCGTTGAAGTTTTGCACCGCCTCGCTGAAATGCACGGAGTAGACGATTGAACTGGCATTGGTCGGGCTGGTCGTGGTGGGCGTGATGGTCGCGGCGGTTGGCGCCGTATGGTCGATCGTGACCGCGGAACTGGTGACACTGGAGGTCAGCGCATTCGAGGCGAGATCGCGGACATCCGAGCTGGCGCTCGCCGCCAGGGTCATGGTCCCGCTCCCGGTGACGCCGGTCACCGTAACGGTGTAATCCTGGGTGCCGCCCGTGATGGTGGCGCCGGTATGGGCGACCCCGCCCACCTCGGTGATGACCAGGTCCGCGGCAGCGTTGAAGTTTTGCACCGCCTCGCTGAAATGCACAGAGAAGGCGACGGAACTGCCGTTTGTCGGGCTTGTAGTCGTGGGCGTGATGGTCGCGGCGGTGGGCGTCGTGTGGTCAATCGTGACGGCCGAACTGGTGACACTCGACGCGAGCGCGTTCGAGGCGAGATCGCGGACATCCGAACTGGTGCTCGCCGCCAGGGTCATGGTCCCGCTGCCGGTGACGCCGGTCACCGTGACGGTGTAATCCTGCGGTCCACCCGTGAAGCTGACGCCGGTATGGGCGACTCCACCCGCCTCGGTGATGACAAGATCGGCCGTTCCGCCGAAATTCTGCACACTTTCGCTGAAGTGGACGGCGAAGACAATCGCACTCGCATTGGTGGGACTCGAAGTCGTCGGAGTGATGGCCGTGGCGGCAGGCGCCGTGTGATCGATCGTGACCGCCGAACTGGTGACGCTCGAAGCCAGCGCATTACCCAGGAGATCCTGAACATCCGAACTTGTGCTCACCGCGAGCGTCATGGTGCCGCTCCCGGTGACCCCCGTGACGGTGACGGTATAGTCCTGCGCGCCGCCTGCGAAGCTGGCGCCGGTGTGAGCGACCCCGCCCGTCTCCGTGACGACGAGGTCGGCCGCGGCGTTGAAGTTCTGTACGGCTTCGCTGAAGTGGACGGAGAAGACGACGGAACTGCCGTTTGTCGGGCTCGTTGTCGTGGGTGTGATGGTGGCCGCGGTGGGTGCTGTCCGGTCGATGGTGACGACCGCGCTGGTGACGCTCGAGGCCAGCGCATTCGATGCGGTATCCTGCACGTCAGAGGAAGCGCTTGCGGCCAGCGTCATGGTTCCCGCGCCGGTGACGCCGGTCACGGTGACGGTGTAGTCCTGGGCACCGCCGGTGATACTCACTCCCGTGTGGGCAACCCCGCCTGCCTCCGTAATCACAAGGTCTGCCGCGGCATTAAAATTCAGCACGTTCTCACTGAAGTGCACCGAGTACACAATCGAAGCCAGGTTGGTCGGACTGGAAGTGGTGGGGGTGATGGTGGATGCAGTCGGTGCGGTGTGGTCGAGGGAGACCGCGGCGCTGGTGACACTGGAGGCCAGAGCATTGCCCAGCAGGTCCTGAACGCCCGAACTCGTACTCACCGCAAGCGTCATGGTACCGTTCCCGGTGACGCCGGTGACGGTAACGGTATAGTCCTGGGTGCCGCCCGTGATGGTGGCGCCGGTATGGGCCACGCCGCCCGTTTCCGTAATCACGAGGTCTGCCGCGGCATCGAAGTTTTGCACCGCCTCGCTGAAATGCACAGAGAAGGCGACGGAACTGCCGTTTGTCGGGCTCGTCGTGGTGGGCGTGATGGTCGCGGCGGTGGGGGCCGTTTGTTCGATGGTGACCGCGGAACTGGTGACACTCGAGGCGAGCGCGTTCGAGGCAAGATCGCGGACATCCGAGCCGGTACTCACGGCAAGGGTCATGGTACCGCTTCCCGTGACGCCGGTGACGGTGACAGTGTAATCCTGGGTGCCGCCCGTGATGGTGGCCCCGGTGTGGGCAACCCCGCCCGTCTCCGTAATCACAAGGTCGGCCGCGGCGTTGAAGTTCTGCATGGCTTCGCTGAAATGCACAGAGAAGACGATGGAACTGGCACTGGTCGGGCTCGTCGTGGTGGGCGTGATGGTCGCGGCGGTAGGGGCTGTCTGGTCAATGGTGACGGCGGAACAGGTGACACTGGAGGTCAGCGCGTTCATGGCGAGATCTCGAATGTCCGAACTGGTGCTCACAGCCAAGGTCATGGTGCCGTTTCCGGTGACGCCGGTCACGGTCACGGTGTAGTCCTGCGGTCCACCCGTGAACGTGGCGCCGGTGTGAGCGACCCCGCCCGTTTCCGTAATCACGAGGTCCGCCGCGGCATTGAAGTACTGGACACTCTCGCTGAAATGGACGGAGAAGGCTACGGAACTGCCGTTTGTCGGGCTCGTCGTCGTGGGGGTGATGGTGGCCGCGGTGGGGGCCGTGTGGTCAATCGTGACGGCCGAACTCGTTACACTCGACGCGAGCGCATTCGAGGCAAGATCACGGACATCCGAAGCGGTGTTTGCGGCCAGGGCCATGGTCCCGCTCCCGGTGACGCCGGTCACCGTGACCGTGTAGTCCTGCGGTCCGCCCGTGAAGCTGACACCGGTGTGGGCGACCCCGCCCGTTTCCGTAATCACAAGGTCGGCGGTGCCCCCGAAATTCTGCACACTTTCACTGAAATGGACCGAGAATGCGACCGCACTGGCGTTCGTGGGGCTGGAGGTGGTGGGGGTGATGGTCGCGGCGGTCGGTGCCGTGTGATCGATCGTGACGGCCGAACTGGTGACACTCGAGGCCAGGGCGTTGCCCAGCAGATCCTGAACGCCCGAACTTGTACTCACCGCAAGCGTCATGGTGCCGCTCCCGGTGACCCCGGTGACGGTGACGGTATAGTCCTGGGTGCCGCCCGTGAAGCTGGCGCCCGTGTGGGCCACTCCGCCCGTTTCCGTAATCACGAGGTCGGCCGCGGCGTCGAAGTACTGCACGGCCTCGCTGAAATGTACCGAGAAGACGACGGAACTGCCGTTTGTCGGGCTTGTCGTTGTAGGCGTGATGGTGGCCGCGGTGGGGGTCGTGTGGTCAATTGTGACGGCGGAACTCGTGGCACTCGACGCGAGTGCATTCGAGGCGAGATCGCGGACGTCCGAACTGGTGTTCGCCGCGAGGGTCATCGTGCCGCTTCCCGTGACCCCCGTGACGGTGACCGTATAGTCCTGGGTGCCGCCCGTGAAGCTGGCGCCGGTGTGGGCGACCCCGCCCGTCTCCGTAATCACAAGGTCGGCTGCCGCATTGAAGTTCTGCACGGCCTCGCTGAAGTGAACGGAGAAGACAATGGAACTGGCACTGGTCGGGCTCGTTGTCGTGGGCGTGATGGTGGCTGCGGTGGGCGCCGTGTGGTCAATGGTGACGGCGGAACTGGTGACACTGGAGGTCAGCGCGTTCAGGGCGAGATCCCGAATGTCGGAACTGGTATTGGCAGCCAGTGTCATAGTGCCAGAACCCGTAACGCCGGTGACTGTAACTGTATAGTCCTGTGCCCCTCCCGTGATCGTGGCGCCGGTATGGGCTGCGCCCCCGGTTTCCGTGACGACCAGATCTGCCGCGGCGTTGAAGTACTGGACGCTCTCGCTGAAATGTACCGAGAACACGACGGAACTGCCATTTGTCGGGCTCGTCGTCGTGGGCGTGATGGTGGCCGCGGTGGGGGCCGTGTGGTCAATCGTGACGGCCGAACTCGTTACACTCGACGCGAGCGCATTCGAGGCAAGGTCACGGACATCCGAAGCGGTGCTTGCGGCCAGGGTCATCGTTCCGGTTCCGGTGACGCCGGTGGCCGTGACCGTATAGTCCTGCGGCCCGCCCGTGAAGCTGACGCCGGTGTGCGCGACTCCGCCCGTTTCCGTAATCACCAGGTCGGCGGTACCCCCGAAATTCTGCACGCTTTCACTGAAATGAACCGAGAATGCGACCGCACTGGCGTTCGTGGGGCTGGAGGTGGTGGGGGTGATGGTGGATGCGGTCGGTGCCGTGTGGTCGATCGTGACGGCGGAGCTGGTGACACTCGACGCCAGCGCGTTGCCCAGGAGATCCTGAACATCCGAACTCGTGCTCACCGCGAGCGTCATGGTGCCTGAGCCGGTGACGCTGGTGACGGTGACGGTATAGTCCTGGGTGCCGCCCGTGATGCTGGCGCCGGTGTGGGCGACCCCACCCGTCTCCGTGACGACGAGGTCGGCCGCCGCGTTGAAGTTCTGCACGGGTTCGCTGAAGTGGACGGAGAAGACGATGGAACTGCCGTTTGTCGGGCTCGTTGTCGTCGGCGTGATGGTCGCGGCGGTGGGCGCCGTGCGATCAATCGTGACCGCGGAACTGGTGACACTCGAGGCGAGCGCGTTCGAGGCGAGATCGCGGACATCGGAACTGGTGCTCACTGCCAGGGTCATCGTGCCGCTCCCGGTCACGCCGGTAACGGTGACGGCATAGTCCTGCGTGCCGCCCGTGACGGTGGCCCCGGTATGGGCGACCCCGCCCGTTTCCGTAATCACGAGGTCCGCCGAGGCATTGAAGTTCTGCACGGTTTCGCTGAAGTGGACGGCGAAGACAATGGAACTGGCGTTGGTCGGACTTGTCGTCGTGGGCGTGATGGTGGCCGCGGTCGGCGCCGTATGGTCGATCGTGACGGCGGCACTGGTGACACTCGATGCCAAGGGGGTTGAACTCGCATTCATGACATCGGAACTGGTGCTCACGGCAAGGGTCATTGTGCCCGAGCCTGAGACACCCGTAGCCGTGACGGCATAGTCTTGTGGTCCCCCCGTGACACTGACGCCGGTGTAGGCGACTCCGCCTGTTTCCGTGATGACCAGGTCGGAAGCATTGTTGAAATTCAGCACGGATTCGCTGAAATGGACGGAGAAGCCGATGGTGCTCGCGTTGGTTGGACTGGAGGTGGTGGGCGTGATCCCCGATGCAGACAGCAGCGAGGAGGTGAACGAGGTGCTTCCGTCACCGTCACCGGCGCTGGGATTCGCGGTGCGATTGCCAAAATTGTCTTCCGCGGCCAAGTCGAAGTAATAGGTTCCCGGTCCGTCCGCGGGACTGAAACTGAAAGTGCCGGTGGCGCCGGTTTGTGTCAGTCCGGTGTTCGTCCAGGTGCCGCCGGAACTGAGCTTGTACCACAGCTCGACCTTGTTGAGGCCGCTGCCCCCGGCATTGTCCTGCGCGCCGCTGTAGGAAACATCGAAAGGACTGCTGCTGGAAGAAGCGGGAGGGGTGGCTGTGCCCGGGGTGGGTGCCGTCGTATCGTTGTAGCTGCTCTCGCATGCGCCGATATCGTTTGTCGTGCCCACGGGCAGCGGGCGGGCATTGCCGTCCATGTCGCTGGCTTCGACGGAGTTGACGGCGCGGTTGAGCGCCGCATAGCTGACCTGATCTTGAAGATAACCGGATGCCGCGAGATTGGGGTTCACATTTCGGGTTTCCGCGGGGACGGAGGCGAAACCGGTCACACCACTGGCACGCCACGCGACACACGGCGTCGTCGGATAGCCCGTGTAGCGTGTCAGGCTGAGATTGGAGGCCGAACTCGCCGCCAAACCTGTGACGCCGGAAGCGTCGAAGACAGTCCATCCGCCATAGAGTATGTCGCCGCGGCTGTTGCCGCTTCCGTCGTAGTTCTCGTTGCCGCGCGCCAGGCTGTTCGTCAGATTGTAACCGCCCGCATTGTTCAGCGACTTGAACGTGCAGTGCCTGAGCCACAATTCGCTTGCGGCAGCGTGATTTCCTGCCAGACTCAGGAATGCAGCGTGGTTTCGGGTGGCTGCACTGTCCCAGACCCAGGCCGTGTTTACCGCCTCCACCACCACTTTGGCGCTGCCGCCGCCCTCGGTCCTCGCCCCGTAGCTTCCCGCGCCGTTTCGCCAGTAGCAGCGGTCAAAGATCACTTTGACGTCGCCGCCGAGCGCGGTCGGGCCCCAGGAATCCAGTGCATAGGCGTTATCGGCGGAGATCAACGTTCCTCTGCATTTCACGAGGCTCAGGTCGCCTTTGCGGATCCGTGCGATTCGTTGCGTCCCTCCGCTGACAATCGGATCGAGGTCCACCTTGAGCGCGCCGGCGCCGGTCCCGGCAATCCGGAGCCCGTCTCCGGAACTGGCGGACCCCACGCCGCTTGTGCCCACGTAGAACGCAAGCGTGTCCCCGCACTTGCCCGTGAAAACCGGATCGATAAACTCGAGACGCTTCACGTAGCAGCCGTCCTCCACGTTGCAGAGATAGAGGTTCGCCTGGCGAAACGAGCAGCTCGTGAAGGTGTTGTTCGTGTTGCTCGTGGCCGTTGCAGTCCAGTGTATGCCGTAATAGCCGTTGTCCTGCAAGGTCAGCCCGGTTGCGCTGATGGAAGCCGATGCGGTGAGATAGATGCCGCTCTTCGTGTTGTCACGGATGATGGCGCTCGTGTCCAGCGTCAGGGTCGTTCCCGCATATTCACATGTGACGCCATGTTCGCCGTTGCTGTAGATGGTTCCGCCGCTGATCACGGCCGCGCAGGCGCTGTTCACATTGCGCACGCCCGAGAGTGCATTGCCGTAGACCGAGCAGCCGCTCATCGTGAGGGTGCCGCCCCGGTTCGAGATCCCGCTGGCCGCGGCGTTCCGGACGGTGCAATTCGAGAGGTTGAGGCTCGCTCCGGCCGCATTGAGCCGCACATTGTCGGCGGATGACCCGTCCAAAGTACAATTGGTCATTGTGACGGCGGCGCCGCTGGTGGCCAGGTCGAGGTGGTTTGCGGCGGTGCCGCTGATCGTGAGGTTGCTGATCGAAATGCCCGCGCTGTTGCACGTGAGATTTCCGATGAGCGTCGCCGTGTTGCCCTGGAGGGTGAGGCCCTCGGTAATGGCGGGCGGGGTTTCCGTGTACGTGCCCGTGTCCAGCACCAGCAGGGTGTTGGCGCCGGCAGTGCCGTTTGCCCAATGAATGGCATCCGTGAAGGAAGTGAAGTCCGCCGTGCCGTCTTGCTTGATGGTCCCCGTAGCGGACTGGAGATCTGCGCGGATATTCAGGTCGTAGGGCGTGCTGTAGGCGGGCGTCGCATTCGTGTAGGTGGTTCCATCATTGCTTACCCAGCTTCGGCTGTCGCAGTTCCAGTCCTTGGCAAAGGGCAGCACGAACCTGTACAGGTACCCGGAATCGAAAAGGATTTGGACGTAGTAATCCGACCCGGCCGTGAAGGTCTGCGGTGTCGTCAGCGTGATCTCGCCAAATCCTCGTCCCGTGTGCGATCCGGTCTGTGAGGTCAGCAAGCCACTGGGATGTCCGCTGCTCCAGCCGCTGTATACGGAGAGGGTGTAGTTGGTGGTCCCGGTGTACGTGAAATAGGTCCGCACCCGTTGCAGCGTTCCGCCCGAGGCCGTCGTAAAGCGCACGCAGCCGTAATCCACGCCGTCAAAACCGATCGCCACGTCGCCGACGCCAAATTCGTCATAGCCCGTGTACTTGCCGCTCAACGTGCGCGGCGTAACCGCACAGGTCATCGATGCCGTGCCTGCGCCCGTGAATGTGTTGACCACGATGCCCGTGCTCGCCCCGCTGTAATCCCGCGAGTTCGGATTCGACGTGTCGTTGAACGCCGCCGTTCCATTGGGGTAGAGATCGCCCGAATTGCCGAGATTGGAGCCGCTGTCGAGTTGGGCGAGGCCGTCCGCTTCCTCTACATCGACTTTCTTCTTCGCAACGGTATCGTTGTTGGCCACATAGTCATCGACATGCAGAATCAGGGCGCCGCTGCCCGGGAGATATTGATCAAAGCCGGCGCCGACACCTCCGGCCCGCTGATAGCGGTTGCAGACCAGGAAGTATTCCCCGTCCTGGTAGGCGTCCACGGGAACGCGCAGCACGGATGCATTCTGGTCGTAGTTCGGCAGGGGTATTCCGCTTTGGGTTTCGTACACGGTTGTCGGGCGCAGCCAGCCCAAGACCATCTTGCACCACGGATCGAAGTGGCAGGGCTTGGCGCCGTTGTTTCCCGGTCCGCACCATCCCCCGCTGGCCATCACACTCCACATGCCGATGCCTTCGGAACTGCCCACAGTGTCATAAAGGTCGGGCAAATTGAAGAAATGCCCCATCTCATGGCAGTACACCCCGATCGTGCTCAGGTTCGAATAGAGCCGCTCCGGCTCGGTGTGGTAGTCCTTGACTTGTTTGCCGTCCACGGTCATGGCTGTAGACAATGTCCAGCGGTGGGACCAGATGCAGTCCTCGGGCGCGCCGCTCTGTTCCTCGCCCTGTCCCTGGTGCACCACTCCGAAGAAATCCACCCAGCCGTCGCCGTTCGCGTCATAATCCGCATAATTGACCGTGGCATTTGACGCGTTGACCGCATCGATGATCATCTGGCGCGGATTCTGGTCGTTGCCCGCGATCCCGCCCGTGTTGTGGCCGTAGTAGTATCGCGTCTGCGGGAGCGAGAACCAGCCGTAGACGTCCGTTTGTATCGTTACGGCGCCGTAGGACGCCTCGTAGTAGAAGTCTTTCACGCTGCCCAGGGCCGAGTTCAGGTTGTAGCCCGGCGTGTTCATCAGTGCATTGAAATCGGACTGGGCGAACGTCGTGGTCGTATCGGAGAAGTTGACGAGCAACAGCACGCCTCGAACGGTTCCAATCGGCGGCACCTTTCGGCCCTGGCTGAAACTCTTCACGATCTCTTCGGCGCGGGCATCCGCCGCCGCGGTCGCGGCTTTGAGCCAGGGAACGAGGTCTTTATTCAGGAGGGCGGCTTGCGGGGTGGACTTTCCGACGACGAAGGAGGTGCGTTCGAGGGTTCCGTCCGTTTTCGGGGTTGCGTAATGCCAGTAGCCCGTGGCGGGATCCTGGAGGATGATCTCGCCGGTGGGGGTCTTGTGATAAGCGAAGAATTCGTCTCCGATCAACACCGCCTTGAATGGCGTGCCATCCGGCTGATGAAAGGTCCACAGTTTCTGGTTCGACGGCATGGCTTCGGCGGCAGTCGCACTCAAGAGACCGAGAACGAGCAACAATAAAGGGGTGAGGCCTGAGAGGCGCATGGGATTCTTTCGCGAGCTTGAATGCTTCATCTTTGTCCCTCCTCACCGCTTGGGGAACGCACTCCAAGCTCCACAATTGCTGCGAGGCGCCGCTCGGAGGGGAATCTGCGCAGGCAGTGCACACCTTGCGCCCCCCGCTTTTCATGACAGAATAAGCACCCTGATACCGGCCGCCTCTGATGCGCCTTTGGACGCACCTCGCTGGACCGCGCTTACCGTGACACTATCACTAAGACAAGCCCTTGTTGGAATTGTACACGGGGAACGTTCATCGGTCAACCTCAACTCCGCCCGGCCTTTACGTCTTTCGTCGCAAGAACCGCTCGATGCGGCAAGGTTTGCGCGCATTCTCCCTGGCCATTCCCGAGCAGGGTCTTCAGACAGGCTCGAAACGGGCATCAACGGGCAGATCCCCGTCTCGGCTGCCCGCCTCAGGAAGTGGCGCGATGAACCGGAGTGAGTTTTCGCACACTGTGTCAGGGGAAGCGTTCCCCTAATCACGCACAATCCAAAGGGTTACGCCTCTTCATTGCGAAGAGGCGTCTCAAACGGCGCACCCATTCACCGGCAGTGTCTTGCCAGCGAAGGCAGGCTAAGCGCTTGTTCAAAGGGTATTTGTGGGTATTCATGAAACTGGTACGCAAGTTGCTTTCCCACAAGGAGCCAAGTGCATGAGAGACCGCGCTCCATCGGCGAACCGTACGCGATACGGATAAATCAGGAGCGGGGAAAATGCCGTCGTCCGTGCGGCAGGGAAGCGATGTCAAACAAAAAACCTTCGGGTGGTGTAAGAGGATCCGCTTGCGGGTATGTGTGGTCGGGTTGTCCACGAGTTGAACAGTGCAGCCCTCGTGTTGGGTTGAACCGTCGGCATGGGCGGTTTGACCGGTGGTTATCACCAAGGAGAAGAGGTATGAATACGCGAACGTTCCTGATGCTCGTCAGTCTGGTGGCGCTAGTCTTTCCGCTGAGTCTGCAGCCCGCACACGCGCAACTCAAGTCCGGCGTGATCGCGCCGAAAGCAGAGGCGTTTGACCTTGAACCCTTCATGGGCACGCTCCGAAAAGTGACTCAGGCTGACCGGGAGGCGGCCGCGGAACGGGCCAGAGAAGCCAAGGAAGCCGAGGAAGCCAAGGCAGCCGACGGCGGGGAGAAGGCGCCTGCGGCACTGGCGGTGGCGAACGCGGTGCCGGGCGGAGTGCCGGATTACTTCACGTGTGCCAATTGGACCAACAGCCCACTGCCAACCGTTGACCCCATCAGCGGCGCGATCACGGGCGGCATTCGGAAGTTCGTGGACTCCTTGCCCGGGCTGACTTCTGCCAACCAGAACAATCTGGGCCAGTATATTCCCATCGCGAACGCGGATACGACCACGTACCCCAATTCGGACTACTACGAGATCGCCGTGGTGGAGTATACGGAGCAATTGCACCGGGATCTGGGCCCCACGCGGCTGCGAGGTTACGTGCAGCTGAATAACGGCACGGACGCGGTCACCGGACTGAACACGGTGGCGCCCGCCCCGGTACATTATCTCGGGCCGCTGATTCTGGCACACAAGGACCGCCCCGTGCGCGTCAAATTCACCAATTTACTGCCCACCGGTACGGGCGGCGACCTCTTTCTCCCGGTGGACACGACCGTCATGGGCGCCGGCATGGGACCGATTGAGATGCCGGGCATGCCGGGCATGATGGAAGAATACAAGCAGAACCGCGCCACGCTCCATCTTCATGGCGGCAACACGCCGTGGATCAGCGACGGCACCGCGCATCAATGGACCACGCCCGCGGGAGAAATGACCTCCTATCCCAAGGGGGTCAGCACCCAGAATGTACCGGACATGCCGGATCCGGGCGAGGGTTCGATGACGTTCTACTACACGAACCAGCAAAGCGCGCGCTTGTTGTTCTATCATGACCACTCTTGGGGCATCACCCGTCTCAACGTGTATGCGGGCGAGGCGGCGGGCTACCTCATCACCGACCCGGCGGAAGAGGCTTTGATCAGTTCGGGCAAGATACCGGACTTGGGGGGCGTTTATCATTGGGGCGTCCCGTTGATTATTCAGGACAAGACTTTTGTGCCCGATGCGGCGGCGCTGGCGGCCACGGATCCGACATGGGACACGGTCAAGTGGGGCGGCCCCGGCAACCTGTGGTTCCCGCATGTCTATATGCCGAACCAGAACCCGGCGGATCTCGCCGGCATCAACCCGTACGGGCGGTGGGACTACGGCCCCTGGTTCTGGCCCGTGTGGAACATGGTGGCCAACGGGCCGATCACGCTGCCCAGCGGCATTCAGATCCCCGGCGTGCCGAATGTTTCGATGACGATGGAAGCTTTCATGGACACGCCCGTGGTCAACGGCACCGCGTATCCGTTCATCCCCGTAGGGCGCCGGGCATATCGCTTCCGCATCTTGAACGCGTGCGACGACCGCTTCCTCAACCTTCAGTTGTACTACGCGGACCCGACGATCCTTCCCGGCACGCCCGGCTACGGCACGGAAGTGAAGATGGTTCCTGCGAACCCGAACCCGGCTTTCCCCGCGTACTGGCCGACGATGGATGGCCGGGACGGCGGCGTGCCGGACCCGGTCACGGCCGGCCCGAACATGATCCAAATCGGCACGGAAGGCGGCTTCTTGCCCGCGCCGGTCGAACTCCCCAATACGCCGGTAGGCTACGACATGGACCGCCGCAGCATCACGGTCTTGAATGTGCTGGAACACACCCTCTTCCTCGGGCCGGCGGAACGGGCCGACGTCATTATCGACTTCTCGCAAGTTCCGAGTGGCTCTAACCTCATTCTGTACAATGACGCGCCCGCGCCGGTGCCCGCGGCCGACCCGCGGCTCGACTACTTCACCGGTCATCCGGATATGACCGCCACGGGCGGTGCGCCCCCGACACTGCCGGGTTACGGTCCCAACACGCGCACCATCATGCAGTTCCGCGTCTCGGGCGCGGCCGCGCCGGCTTTCGACCTGGCGGGATTGCAGGCGGCCTTTGCTTCGACACCCACCTCGCAGGGCGTATTCGCGGCGTCTCAGGATCCCATCATCGTGCCGCAGGCGCCTTACAATTCCGCGTACAACGGGACATTCCCCGCCGACACGTCGGCGTACGGACGAATCTTCAGCAACTCGATGACGTTCACGCCCCTGGGTGCGACGGTTCCGACGACGCTGGCGCTGCAGCCGAAGGCGATCCAGGAACTCTTCGAAACGGACTATGGGCGGATGAACTCGACACTGGGCGTCGAACTGCCCTTTACAAACGCGAACAATCAAACAACCGTGCCCATGGGTTTCCGGGAGCCGGCCACCGAGATTCTGCAGGACGGAGAAACCCAGATCTGGAAGATCACGCACAACGGCGTCGATACCCACGCCATCCATTTCCACCTCTTCGATGCGCAGATCATCAACCGTGTGGATTGGGCTGGGGTAGTCAAGCCGCCGGAAGCCAACGAATTGGGCTGGAAGGACACGGTTCGGATGAATCCCTTGGAGGACTGCATCGTCGCAATGCGGGCACGTGCTCAGAACCTCCCCTGGGCTATACCAGAGAGCGTTCGACCGCTCGATCCCTCGATGCCGCTGGGCGCCACCTTCCAGGGTTGGCATCCCTTGACGGGCATGCAGTACACGGTGGTCAACGAAATGGCGAACTTTGGCTGGGAATATGTCTGGCACTGCCACCTGCTCGGGCATGAAGAGATGGACATGATGCGTCCGCTGGTCTTGCAGGTGCCGCAGGTGCCACCGGCCGCGGCCAGTGGCTTGACCGCCACCGTGGCCGGCCCGCCGCTCAGCGTCGTGCTGACGTGGACAAACAATGCCAACAACGCGACGGGATTCCGCATCGAGCGCTCGACGAACGGCACGGCGTACACGCCGTTGGTGACCGTAGGACCGGTAAGCACCTATGCGGACGCCAGCGTGCTCCGAGGCACCAAGTACTGGTACCGCGTCATCGCGTACAATCTGGTCGGCAGCGCGGCCGCGTCGAATGTGGTGACTGTGACAACGTCGACCATGCCGGCCGCCCCGGTGAGTCTGAACGCCACCGCCACGCCGCCCAGCATCAATACGCCCACCGTAACCTTCACCTGGACCGACCGCTCCAACAATGAAACCGGCTTCACTATTCAGCGGGCCTTGGACCCGAACTTCACGCTGCTGCTGAACACGTTCAACGTAGGCGCGAATATCGTATCGTACCTTGACACGACCGTTGGGCCTATGGGGACGTATTACTACCGGGTGTGCTCGTACAATTTCCTTGGAAATTCTGCCTGGTCCGCGACGCGCTCGGTCGCCACGCCGGGCCTGTTGCCGCGCGCCCCGACCGCGTTGGCCGCCACCGTGATGGGCCCCTTCCATGTCAACCTCTCCTGGACGGACAATGCGAACAATGAAACCGGCTTCCGAGTCGAGCGCGCCACGGCCACCAGCGCCTTTGCCCCGCTCCAAAGCGTGGCGGCCAACGTCAAGGTCCTCACGGACCTCACAGCATTGGCTTCCACGACCTACCGCTACCGCGTCTTCGCCTTCACGGTCACGGGCGACTCCACGGCGTCCAACGTCGTTACCGTCACCACCCCGGCGCTGACGCCGCCTACGGCGCCTTCCAGCCTCGTTGCGACGGCATCGGTCCTCAGTGCCAGTCCGCCGACCGTGAGTCTGACTTGGGTGGACAATTCGAATTCGGAAGCGAACTTCACCATCCAGCGCGCCAGGGACGTGGCGTTCACGCTGGGGCTGACCACGTTCACCGTGGGCATCAACGTGACCACGTACACCGATGCGGCCGTCGCCCAGAAGACCGTGTATTACTACCGCGTGCGCGCCAACAATGCCATCGGCAGCTCTGCATGGGCGGCGGCGCCGGCGGTCACCACGCCGGGCCAATTGCCGGCGGCCCCGACCACCCTCGCTACCGGCACGATCACGCGGAACTCGATCGCGCTCACGTGGAAAGACAATGCAACCAATGAAACCGGGTTCTACGTCGAGCGAAGCACAGCGGGATTGACGGGGCCCTGGACGCGTATTGCCACTGTCCCTGCCAACGCCACGGCGTACACGAACACGGCGCTGATCAACAACAAGATCTACTGGTATCAGGTGCGCGCGTACAACGCGAGCGGCACCAGCGCGTACACGAACGTTGTGGCCGGCACCACCCTCAAGTAGTCAGGTTCTCCGGGGGAGGGAGCCTTCTTCCCTCCCCCGACGCTTGCTGTCCCGCAAGCACCACGGCAAGCGGGCACAGCCGAACGAAGTGGAAATAGGAGCCGGTGCTTGCGTGTTGTGTAATAGGGTGTACATGGAGGAGAAGCAGGGGTTCCGCCGCTACGTCGAGCGAAGCGGGGGAGCCATCTGTTCAGATTGGAGAATCGGCTGACTGTTCAAGGCCTCGCTCCGTGAGGCTTCATGAGCACGGGCGCTGCAATGCAGGCCTGCGGCCTCGGCCAACAGGACCATGGGAGGAAGACCGATGAAGACGTCCAGTGTTTCCGTAGTGGCGTTTGCAGTGCTTGTGGCATGGGCCGGCGGGGCGGCGGGGCAAGGCACCCCATTTCTGCTGCAGGATATCAATACGGCACCTCCCGTGGGAGGGCTTGGCTCCCTGCCTTACGGGATGACGGAAATGGGCGGTGCGGTCTATTTATCCGCATTGGACTATGTGAATGGGTATGAACTGTGGAAAACTGATGGAACCACTGCCGGAACCGTGCTGCTCCAAGACATCAACTCGGGTTTCGGGAGTTCTAACCCCTCTGGTTTCACTGCCGTAGGCACCACCATGTTTTTCACGGCCTCCAACAGCGCGACGGGCACGGAGCTGTGGAAAACCGATGGCACACCCGGTGGAACCGTGCTGGTGAAGGACATTATGCCGGGAGTGGCCGATTCTTTCCCGCTCTACCTCACGAATGTCAACGGCACGCTGTTCTTTCAAGCCACGGACGGCGTCAACGGCTATGAGCTGTGGAAGAGCGATGGGACGGATGCCGGGACCGTGATGGTCGCGGACATTAACGCGGGCCTCGCCGATTCGTTCCCTTCCTACCTCATCAATGTGAACGGGACGCTCTTCTTTCAGGCCAACGACACGACGAACGGCTATGAACTGTGGAAGAGCGACGGGACAGGCCCCGGGACCGTGATGGTTACCGACATCAACCCGGGCCTCGCCGATTCGTTCCCCGCCGCGTTCGTCAATGCGAACGGCACGCTGCTTTTCCGCGCGGACGACGGCGTGAACGGCGCTGAATTGTGGAAGTGCGCCTCCCCCTATGCCGCCGCCACGATCGTCGCGGACATCAACGTCGGTGCGGGCGCCTCGACGCCCGATCTCCTCACGAACGTGACCGGGACGGTGTTCTTCCAGGCGGACGATGGCGTGAACGGTATCGAATTGTGGAAATGCGCGAGTCCGTACACAAGTGCGACGCTCGTATTGGATATCGAAGCCGGCCTCGGCTCGTCGGCGCCCTATGCGCTGACGGACGTCAACGGCATGCTGCTCTTTGCCGCCTTTGACACGGCCAATGGCTACGAGATGTGGAAGAGCGATGGAACCGGTCCTGGAACCGCACTGATTACCGACATCAACCCGGGCGCCACGGGCTCCAATCCTTCAAACCTTACGAACGTGAACGGAACACTGTTCTTCCAGGCGGATGATGGGACGAACGGCGCCGAGCTGTGGAAGTGCGCCACGCCGTACACGAGCGCCGCGCTGGTCCGCAGTATCAACCCCGGCATCAACAGCTCGTTCCCAGACTTTCTGGTCAACCTGGCAGGCACCCTGATCTTTCAGGCCGACAACGGGACGAACGGCGGCGAATTATGGCGCAGTGACGGCACGGCGCCGGGCACGCTTCTGGTCAAGGACATCTATCTCGACTCGAATGGGTCGTACCCGCAATTCCTGACAAACGTGAATGGCACGATGTTCTTCCAGGCCGATGACGGCATCAACGGCCCCGAACTGTGGAAGAGCGACGGCACGCCGGCGGGCACCTCAATCGTGGCCGACATCAATGCCGGCATGGGCGGTTCCTTCCCGTCTTTCCTGACGAACGTGAACGGCACCCTCTTCTTCCAGGCGGACGATGGCATCAACGGCCCCGAATTGTGGAAGAGCGACGGAACGCCCGCGGGTACCATGCTGGTGATGGACATCAATCCCGGCCTGGCCGGTTCGGGTCCCGCCGCGCTGTTGGCGGTCAATGGGACATTGTTCTTCCAGGCGGATGATGGGGTCAACGGCGCAGAACTCTGGAAGTGCGCCAGTCCCTACACCAGTGCCTCGCTTGTCGTGGATATCAACCCGGCCGGCGGAGCCTTCCCCGATCTGCTTACAAACGTGAATGGCACTGTATTCTTCCAGGCCGCTGACCCTGGAAACGGCGTGGAACTGTGGAAGAGCGATGGCACCGCACCGGGAACTGTTTTGGTGGCGGACATCAACCCGGGCACGGGCAGTTCCTCGCCGGCTGCACTGACCGATGTCAATGGCACGCTCTTCTTCGAAGCGGATGACGGGACGAACGGCGTCGAGTTGTGGAAGAGCGATGGAAGCCCCGCAGGGACGGTTCTTGTCATGGACATCAACCCCGGCCTTGGGAACGCCTACCCCTTCTATCTGACGAATGTCAACGGGACGCTGTTCTTCCAGGCGGACAACGGCACAAACGGAATCGAGTTGTGGAGTTGCGCGAGCCCGTACACGAGCGCTGCCCTCGTCAAGGACATCTGGGTGGGGCCGAACCCCTCCTCGCCATATGCATTGACAAACGTGAACGGCACGCTCTTCTTCGCAGCCAACGACGGCCTCTCCGGAATTGAGCTGTGGAAGAGCGACGGGAGCGATCCCGGGACGGTCTTGGTCAAGGACATCTGGCCCGGCGCCATCGGTTCCGCGCCCGACAACCTGGCGGCATTCTTCGGCGTGCTGTATTTTTCCGCCAGCGATGGCATCACCGGCGATGAGCTGTGGTTATCGCGTGGCGCCGCGGCGTCAACGAACGCCGTTGGCGATATCGCGCCGGGCGCATCGAGTTCAACCCCGGCCACCTTCACCGCGCTGACCGACAGAATCCTGTTCAGTGCCACGGATGCCTCGGCGCAAGGTTATGAACTGTGGGCGCTCTTGCTGGTTCCGGTAGCGCCCTCGAACCCCGGCGCGATGAACATCGCCATCGACACGATCACCTGGACGTGGCTGGACAATTCGCCCGACGAAACGGGCTTCAATGTGTATGACGACCCCGGCGCCGGACCGCCGGTCACGCTCCAGACGACGACGGCCCCGGGTGTGCAAGCGTGGCAACACACGCTCCTGAGCGCAAACACGCAGTATGCGTTCCAGGTGGCTGCTGTAAATGTGGCCGGCGAAAGTGCGCGGACCACGAACTTTACGGCCTGGACGCTCATCGAGCCGGTGGCCGGCTTGACGTTTACTCCCGGAAGCGATCACATCAGCGTTTCGGCATCGAATGCGCTGAGCAACCTGGCCAGCGGCATGTCCGGCGTCTTCTTCAGCAACACCACGACGATGACGGACTCGGGCTGGATACAAACGAACATGTGGGATTCCACGCTGCTCAGCCCGAATACGCTCTACACCTTCACCGGCCAGTCGCGCAACGGCGCGGGGGATGTGACCACTGTGACCGCGCCCGTCGGGGTGTACACGCTGGCGAATCTCCCCGTCGCGCCCGTGATCAGCACTGTGACGGCCACGGGCTTCAGCGTGGCCATTGGCACCGGCGATGGAAATCCCGTGGACACGTTGTACGCGATTCAAGCGCGATACGCCGGTGATGGTGGT
>CAILVY010000068.1 GCA_903837785.1 Candidatus Hydrogenedentota bacterium | reverse complement strand
GTCATCCCCGTCACCGCCGTCTCCGACACGCCCAAGAAGCCCGACTTCCTGTGGACCGACTCGACGGAGTTCCAGGATCTCAACAACGCGCTCGATGGCACTGTCTCGATGCGCATCGTACTCGGCAACCCGCAACAGAATACGCTCTGCGCCAAGCTGATCAAGTCCCTCGGCGAGGAACAGGCCAAGGAATTCACCGGCCACTTGCAGCAAGGAACTGTGCTCTTCGTGGAAGATTCCGGCGTGCCGGAAGGCTGCCGTCCCGTGCCCACGCTGATTCTCGCGGGACTCTTGCCGGACCGCACCGCCGTGCTCACGAGTGAGTTTGCCGATGCCGTCGCGACGCGCGGCCTCTATGCGATTCCCCCGTCCGCCTATGTGCCGGACACGGCCCTGCCGCAACCGGAGCACGGCTTTGCCGTCCTCTTCAACGGCGCGCGCCTGTGCAGCGTCGAAAGCGATGGCGCCCTGATGCTCGGGCTTGCCCGTGGAACCGCCGTGCCAGGCGTTCTGTCGTTCCGCTATGCCCTCTATCCCTTCGAGGGGGACTGGCGTGACGCGGGCGTGCCGCGGGAGGCGCGCGGATTCAACGAGCCGCTGCAGGCGGCCGTCAGCACGCTCCACGCGGGCCGGCAACCCGCCACGCAGAGTTTCCTCGAAGTCACGCCTTCCAGTCTGATCGTCAGCGCCGTCAAACCCGCGGGCTATCCCCTGGCCGCGATGCAGTCCGAGACGGGCCATCCGCGCAACGGGCTTGTCGTGCGCGCGTGGGAGAGCACGGGGCGGCCCTGGGAGGGCACGCTGCGCTGCTTCACCCCGCTGACTTCAGCGTCCCGGACAAACCTTCTGGAAGCGCCGGGGAAGGCCTTGACGCTGGCCGATGGCGTTCTCGAACATCGGGTGACCGGCTATTCCATCGAGTCGCTGTGGCTGTTGCCCGGCACACGCTTCCCGCACGGCGACAAGGCGCCGCTGGGACCCGCGGCCGATGTCTTTGGCGCGGTCCACAGCCGTTTCTATCAGCACAATACTGGGGCGGCCCCCCTGGGCTTCCAGCCCGTCAGCGTCCTGCTCCGGGGCACCGTGGACGAAGGCGATGCCAAGATTGAGGCGCTCATCTCGAACAACCTGACGGACGCGTCCGTCGAGGGCATCGTTTATCTTCAGGCATCCGACGGCTGGAGCCTCGGCCCGGGGCAGTTCTACTACAACCTCAAGCCCGGCGAGTTTGCACGGCAGGACGTGTCCGTGCTGCGCGCCAAACCGGAAGACAGCACGGGCGGAATCGTGGCCTGGACGACGTATCGAGACCAGATCTACCGCGACGTTCTCGAAGTGCATCCGGAACCGCTCGCCCTTTCCGTCTCGCGCAACGAGTCCCAAGTGAAGATCACGATTCAGAACAAGGGCGGCATTCCCGCCGAGGGCTTCCTTGACCTCATTACGACCTCGGAATTCTGGCCCGAGCTGGGGGAATTGCCCGCCGTGTCCGTCCTGCCCCGGCGCGCCGCCGTGTCCGTGCCCCCCTATCAATCCCAGGATGTGCTTTTCCGCTTCTCCGACCCGAAGGCCGCCCCATGGGCCGTCGCCAAGCTCGCCGCCAACGGGCACACGCTGTATCAGGAAGTTCCCCGATGAGGCGGTGCTGACACGGCCGCGGGGCTGCGCTCAAAGCTTGTCCATCTCAAATCGCGGCAGTTCTTTCACCTGTTCTTCCGGACTTCGAAACGGCGCATCCAGCTCCAGAAACCAGCGCAGATCGTCGGCCAGAACGCGCTTCGTGTCTTCCAGATTGATGCCCACGTGATCCGAATCGTACCACGTGATCTTCTTGGGCTCCCCCGCCGCATCCTGCAGGGCCTTGCCCGCCTTGGCGGGAACCATCACGTCATGGGAGCCGTTCTGAAAGTAGACGGGCGTCGGCGCAATCTGATCGACGTAGTGAATCGGGTCGGCCGCCCCCAGGAAATACCGCGCAACGGGAATGACGCAGGACAGGACCGACCGCGCGACAAAGTCCTGATTGACGGACAACGTGGGCAAGGCCCCCTTCTCCGGATCGATGTTTTTGCCGTCAATGAGCTGCAGTCCGACCGCGACGGCGAGATGATTTGTATAGGAATCGAGCAGCTTTGAGAAGTCGCCGCCCCCGTACACGAGCGCGCCGCCCGCGATCCGCTTGTCCCTCGCCAGCACGGTGCTGCCCATGACCGCGCCGTAGCTGGCCCCGAGGAGATAGATGCGCTTCGGATCGATGTCGGACCGGGTCTCCAGATAGTCGACAAGCCGCCGCGTCTCGTTAATCGTCTTCGCGGGCCGTTCCTGAAACGCCTTGAGGAAGCGCAGGATGGGCGTGCCCTTTGCCAGCTTGCGTTCGCCCTGCATGTACTGATCAAAGCACACGAAGACGAATCCCGCCTGATTGAATGGCGCCGTGAGCTGGCGCAAGGCTTTCTTGTTCTGGCCGACGCCGTGCAGGAAGATGATCACGGGGAACTTGCCGGACGGCCGCTTCATCGGCTCGGAAATCAACGCGGGCACCCGCTCGCCCGCGTATCCGTCGAAAGTGAATGCGGTGATGACGTAACCCTTTTCGGGCGTGTCCTTGTTCACCTCTTCCTTGCCGAGGATCGTCAGGTTGAGTGGCGCGGCCGGGTCGTAATTGTCGAAGTAATGCGCATCCCGGTGGGCCTTGTTCGCCCACAGAAGCACGACGATCGCCAACAACACGCATGCCGCAATCTTCAGGATTCTCTTCCGCATGTGCACTTCCTTGGGATCGGTTCAGCAGACTGTGACGACGAGGCCATCATTGCTCAGGCCAAAGTCAAAGAAGCGTGCGCGCGCGTTCGGGGGATCCTTTTCGAGATCGGCACGCAACGCCCGGGCGTCCTCGGGCGATTTGCAGACGAGCAGGAGAAATCCGCCGCCGCCCGCGCCCATCAGCTTCGCGCCGTGGATGCGCGGGGCCATCCGCTGCAGCAACGCCTCGATTTGCCCGTTCGTTGACCCCGGGTCGATTTGCTTCTTGAGTTCCCATGCCGCCGCCAGCGCCCGGCCGAAGGCCTCGAGATCGTGGCGTGCCATGGCATCGGCCACACGCGCGGGAAAGGCATGGATGCGTTCCAGTGTGGCCATGGCTGCGCGTTCCCGGTTCAGATAACGGCCAACCACGTTCTGCAGGATGTTCTTCGCAAGCCGCGTGATCCCCGTGTAGTAGAGCAACGTGCAGCCGCCGTTCGCGTGTCCATCCAGCATCTGCGCCGGCACGAAATGAATCAGCGGATCGGGGACGAGCCCGGGCGGCGCCGTAATGATCTTGACCCGGCCTACGACGCCCCCAATCTGATCCTGCCAACCGCCGCCGGTCGTCATGGACTGCTCAAGCCGCAGCACGCCGTGGAACAGTTCGCGCTGCGAGAGCGTCCGCCCCATGATGCGCTGCACGACGGCCAGAACCACCGCGCCGACGATGCTCGATGTGCCGAGCCCGCTTCCCCCGGGGATCGCCGCGAGCGTGGTCAGTTCGATGCCCCCGCCGAAGTGTTCGAGCATTGCGCGCAGCGTGATGCCTTCGGGCCAGGGCGCAGCGTCGGGAGCGAATCCCGATATGGCCAGTGCCGCCTTGGGCAGCGAAAACTGACTCCAGGTGCGCCGGAAATCCAGAAGTTGATCCAGTTCCGTAACCTCGACCCGCTCCCCAAAATCGATCGAGGCAAGCCGGATCACCGGCGCGTCGATGACGCGGGCGTATGCCTGAATCGGCGCCTGCCCGTTCAGTTCGATGGCGGCATTGATCACGCATCCGCCGCGTTCGAGCGCATACGGCGGGGTGTCCGTCCATCCGCCGCCGAGGTCCAGCCGCGCCGGTGCGCGCCCCCAGACGATCTCGTCCTTGCGCAGGGCATTTCGCGGACACGTTCGCTGCGCAACACCGCTGCCCGTGATGGTTTTTCCCAGATTGTCAAAGGCGGCTGCCTGGGCGCGCCTCCCCCACTCCGCGTCGGGCGGACGCTGCGTGTCCAGGCCCATCGCAGCGAGCCAATCCCGTTCCGCCGTGCCGAGTTCTGCCCAGGCATGCTCCAGATCACCCGGCGATTGCGCGGCAAGCGCCGCGACCACTGTGCCGAGGCTGTGCAGGACGCGGGAGACGTTCAGCGCGTCCAAATCGGACACGGCCGCCGTCGCCGGATGATGGCGATAGGCCTCATGGACTACGCCCGCCAGCCAGAGGGCGATCGGGCCACCGGCCCGCAGGGCATAGAGCAGTTCCGCAGCCGAGAGCGCGCTCTCAGGCCGGAGCATGCGCGGCAGACTTCTCAGAATCTCGCCCGCGCGTATCCGGCGCCGGCGTTCGTGAAACGCCCCCTGATTCGTGCGTTCCGCAATCTCCGCGTTGCTGTAACGATCCGCCGCGCGCCACGCCGCCCACTGGGCGTCCGTAGCCGTGGCCGGCTCCATCATCCACAGCCAGCGCCGATAGCCGAGTGCATCCGATTCCGCGGGAAACAGCCGGGCGTTCCACACGGCGCGTTGCTGTAGAGGAACCGACTCCTCCCAGACATCCTCCGGCCAGGCCTGCGCGCGCTGTAGGAATTCCTGGATTGGCAGGCCGCACACGGCCGCGCCGCCCTCCAGTGTGCCCTTGAAATCGTCGCTCGACTTGTAGCAGCGAACGAAGCAGACCGCCTCACCGCGGCGGTTCACACCTTCCAGCACGTCCAGGCACGCGCCGCGCGGCATCGTGAGCGGCTCCGTCACATCGACACCGACAAGCACGTTGCCGCCCTCAAGACGGACCTCCGCGCCGGCCCGGCAGCCTTCCACCCAGGCGTCTGCGCCGATAAACGCGCCCTTGCCCGTGAGTTCATTGTTGATGCTGAGGCACTCGTGCTCGCGTGTGATGGCGCGGTCCTGCCGGAGCAGTTCCACGCCGCTCGAAATGATCTGATGGGCCGCGCCAAAGTGGAGGAACGAGCAGTGCTTCAGGATTTGCACATGAAACGGCACGGCGCGGAGTGCCTCGAAGAACTGACTCAACGCCGGCGTGTCCCAGGTCGAGCCATAGCCGTGGGCGCTGGCCGCGTAACGCTCCAACGTGCTTTCATCTCCGAGCGCACAGGCAAACTCGCCGTAGAAATCCAGTCCGCGCTGCAGGATCGCCTGCCCCATGGCTTCGGACCACGCCAACGCGCCGGAGGGATTCACGGCGGCGCCGCACAACGACAACAGCACCGCGGCCGTGGCGGCGTCGAAACTCATCACGCCGATATCGAGCACGGAACGTTCGTAACGATCCACCGCGCCCAACTCGCGCTGCTGTTCGACGGAGGGCTTTTGCAGAAAGAACCGGACCGAGCCGTCCGGCCGGGGACAAAACACCCCGTGCCGCGACGCCTGCTCCGGAGAGGCGTAGCAGGCAAGCCCCGTGATGCCGGGCGCATCGAGCGAGACACGCGCGGGCTCGAAACCCAGCAGCACATCCCCCGAGGTGATCACGATCTGGCCGCGTCCGAGGCCGTTTGGCGGCAGCGCGAGATACGTCGGAATCTGGCGGTCAAACAGCGTCGTGCACAGCGCGCTGTCGCTCTCGCCCGGCACGGGAATGAAGATCTTCCCGCACGGCCCGTAGGCCGGGAGCCGCTTCGAGTCGCCGCCCGCATGCACGATGAGGATGCGCAATCCGCGCAACGCGGCTTCCCATTCCTCCCGGGCCGCAATCTCCGCGCCCTTCGCCGCCGCCTCGCGGTTCAGCACAGTCAGCAGGCAACAGATCGTGCTGCCGCCACTGCCAACCCGGCGCCCCTCCGGGTCCGCCACAACGATCACTTCGCGAACACCGCTCAGAAAACCCAGTTCGCGCCGCAACTGCAGTTGTGACTCATACGCCGCCGCCTGCTCGGCATTGGACGCCGTGACAACGAGATAATCCCAGGACTCGTGCATGATGCTCAAGAAACACGTCCTCCATTCAGTAATCCAACTTCCGTGAGGATAGCGCGCCGCCCCATTGCCAAGTCAAGGCACACGCGAGACGGCGCGTGAAACCGGTCTGCCTCATGACCCGCGAGCCTCCCCGCCATCTGCGTTTCACATTTTCCCCGCGTCCGTAGTTCTGCTATGCTTGCCGGGTGCGAAAGGAGCGAGGGCATGAAAGCAAAATCGACGATCGGACGGCGGGACTTCCTCAAACAGGCGACAGCCTCCGCCGGGGCGTTCATGATTGTGCCGCGGCATGTGCTGGGCGGGGCGATGTTCACCGCGCCGAGCGAGCAACTGACGCGCGCGGTCATCGGCGTGGGCGGCATGGGCACGGGCCATCTCGGCTATCAGGACGGCAAGCTCCTGGCCGTGTGCGACGTGGACCAGGGGCACCTGGACAAGGCCCTCGCGGCCGTGGACAAGGACGTGAAGGGCTATCGCGACTTCCGCGAAGTGCTCGAACGTCCGGATATCGACATTGTGCATATCGCGACGCCGCCGCATTGGCACGGCCTGATCTCGATTGCCGCCGCGGAGGCGGGCAAGGACATCTGGTGCGAAAAGCCCATGACCCGCACGATCGGCGAGGGCCGCAAAGTGGTCGAGGCCGTCCAGCGCAACGGCCGGATCTTCCGGCTGAACACGTGGTTCCGCTTCAACGACAATTTCTACGGCATGGGAACCACTGTCGCGCCGATCAAGAAGCTCGTGAACAGCGGCATGCTCGGCTGGCCCCTGAAAGTGACTGTTGGCGAGAACACGGGCTTCGGCTGGAAGTTCTTCTGGAGCGGCAAGACAAACCTTGAACCGCAGCCCGTTCCGCCCGAGCTGGACTACGACTTCTGGCTCGGCCCCGCGCCGTACAAACCCTATCATCCGCATCGCGTGCATGCGACGTTCCGCGGTTATTGGGACTATGACGGCGGCGGACTGGGCGATATGGGCCAGCACTATCTTGACCCGGTGCAATATCTGCTCGGCAAGGACAACACGAGCCCCGTCGAGATCGACGTGGATGCGCCCCAACAGCATCCCGATGCGGCTAGTTCCTGGCGTCGCATCACGATGAAATACGCCGACGGATGCCAAATCGTTCTCGATGGCGAAGCCAAGGACCCGAACGTGCCCTATCTCGAAGGGCCGAACGGCAAGCTCTTCCGCGGCTTCACGTCGGACATTCCGAACTTCGAAAAGAAGCTCGCCTCGTTCCCCGACCCGGAACCGCAGGTCACGGATTTCCCCGAGGCGGTGCGCAGCCGCAAGAAGTTCGCGCTGAACGAGGCCAACGGCCACCGCTCGTGCACCCTCGTGAACCTGGGCGTGATCGCGGTGCGGCTTGGACGCGGCCTGCGCTTCGACCCGGACAAACAGGAATTCCTGAACGACGAAGAGGCGAACCGCCTGATCAACCAGCCCATGCGGGCCCCCTGGCGGGTCTAGGAAAGGGAACGAAACATGCATTATCGGCGAATACTGGCCGTTTGGATAGTGCTGGGCGCCTCCGTCGCGATGGCACAGCCGCCGCTGGCGGAAATCCTGGCGAAGATGCCCGCGCAAAACGCGGAAGCGCTACAGGCGAACAATGCCGCGCTCGTGCAACTCGGCGCCAAAGCCGTGACGGACCTCTGTGCCATGCTCACGCCTCCGGGCAAGGGCGATAACACTGCGGTGGAATTCGCGTTGAACGGCTTGTCGCGCTACGCGGCCCGTCCGCAGGCGGAAGAGGAACGCAGGCTCGTGGCCGGAGCCCTCCTCTCGGCGCTTCAGGCTGCGGCGGATCCGGAAGTCAAAGCCTTCATCATCCGCCAACTCCAGATCGTCGGGCGCGAGGAGGCCGTGACGCCGCTCGGCGCCCTGCTGGGCGATGAGATGCTGTGCGAGCCCGCCACACAGGCCCTGCTCGCGATCCACACCCCGGAAACCCGGCCGCTCCTGGCCGCGGCACTCAAGACCGCACAGGGAAAGAACCGCATCACCCTGATCAAGGCCGTGGGCGAACTGCACTGCGAGGCCGCGCAAAGCGACCTCCTGACCCTCGCCCAAGGCGAGAATCCCGCCGAGAAAGAAGCGGCCTTCATTGCATTGGCGGAGTTGGGCACGCCGGAAGCCAAGCCGCTGCTGGAACATCAGGCAATGACAACCACCGGCCTGGCCCATGGCCGCGCCGTGGCCAATCTCCTGCTCTATGCCCGGCAGCGGACGGCGGCCGCCGGGCCGTCCGAGTGCGAGGCCATTTGCCGGGAACTGCTGAAGTCCAACGAGCCCGCCACAGTCTCCTCGGCCCTGAGCCAACTCGTGTGGCTCTTGCGCGAACGCGCGGCCACCGACCTGCTGGCGGCCGTCGATTATCCCGACATCGAAGTGCGCGGAACTGCCCTGCGTTTGGCCGCGGGCATTCCTGGCAGCGACTTCACCCGGCAATGGATGGACAAAGCGAATCAGGCCACGCCCATCGTGCGTGTGGAAATTCTGAACATGTTGGCGGAACGCGGAGACATGACGGCGTACAGCGCGCTGCTGGCCGCCGTCAAGGACCCAGATGGGTCCGTGCGCCTCGCGGGAATTCAGCTCCTGCCCCGTTTTGCCGCCGCAGAAACCCTCCCCGCGCTCTTCCAGGCGCTCATAGATGCGAGCGATGATGCCGAAAACGCTGCCGTCAAGAGCGCCCTCCTTCGCTGCCGCGACCCGCGCCTGGTTGGCGCGGCGGCGGAAATCCTGCCGAGAGCCAGCGCGCCCGTGAGTAAGGCCCTGCTGGGCATACTGGCCGCGCGGCGCGCCGAGGAAAAGGCCGAAGTCGTATTCGACCGGACAGGCGACGCCGATGCGGGCGTGCGCATGGCCGCGCTCGAAGCGCTTGCGGGCGTGGGCAGCGTGAGCACCGCGCCGAGGATAATCGCGCTGCTCCTCGACGCGAAGAATGAAGACGAAGCCAAGGCGGCCTCCGCGAGCCTCGTGGCCGCGCTCAAGCACAGCGACGACACGGAAGCGCGCGTCGAGCCCGTGCTCGCGGCATGCTCCCAGGCGCCAGACGACAAGAAGCCCCTCTTGTTGGGCCTCCTGCCGGAATTGGGCGGCGCAAAGGCCCTCGAAACAGCCACTGCCGCCGCGGCGGTGCCCGTGACTCGCGACGCGGCAGTCCGCGCGCTCTGCGCGTGGCCCGATGTCATGGCATTGCCCCAACTCAATGCGTTCATGCGCGAAGCGCCCGAAGCCGATTTCCAGGCGCTCGCCGTGTCGTCCAGCGTGCGGATACTTCGTAACGCCGCCGCGGCGCCGGAAGAGAAGGCCGCAATGTACAAGTTGGCCCTGGCTGCGGCGGTGCGTCCCGAGGACAAGAAGACACTCCTCGCCGGACTTCAGGAGCTTCGTCACATCGAGGCGTTGCGCATTGCGGTATCCTGCCTGGGCGATGACGTGATCAAGGCCGAAGCCGCGGCCGCCGTCGTGAAGATTGCCTGTCCGCCCAAACCCGGCGAAGCCGGCCTCACCGGCGACGAGGTTATTGCTGCGCTGAAACAGGCCGTAGGCTCGCTGCAGGACGAGAATCTCCGCAAGAAAGCCGAAGCACAACTCGCCAATCCGAAATAGCGTTCCGCGAAGCACAAGGAGTCCAAGTTCCCGACGGAGCTGCGCGCCGGATCCTTGGCGAACACGCGATCGGGTCCAGGCGCGCCACATTTGGGCTCCAGCTTCTTCCTATGCTTTTTTGACGCCGAAAGCGCGCAAGACAACGGCCCGGGCAGCGCCCCGGCTCGTTAAGCCTGCTCAGGATGGAGGGCTTGCCCCAGCAACGGCGGCGAGGCGCTGTAGCACTCGCTCAAATCGATGGTCGCCGTGCCGGCGGCTCCGTGCCGGATCTGTCCCTTCACCTGATACGCGATGGGCTCCATCGTAATGATGGCCACGGCCACCGGCGCGTCCGGGGGAATCCGGCGCAAGAACGGCGAGGCCAATGCGTCGGACACAATGAGGCGATTGGGGCCCGCCGCAACGCAGGACACAAGGGGAAAGGCGCACGGCCACCCGTCGTCGTCACGATAGGCCAGCGCGCGCACGGCGGAGATGCGCCGGAACTTCTCTTCCACCCGGGCGGGCATGCAGCCTGCCCCGTCACGTTTCGGACTGCTCAACGCGGCCCGCATGGAGGCGTGCAGAAAACCCGTGAGCAGGCGTGGACGGCTCAGTCGCCGCTTCTCAGAAATCTGTTCAAGCGTGAGGCGGCCGGCAGCGCGGACGCCCGTATAGGCATTGTAGCGGAACATGGGGAGCCGGTTGATGGCATCGACCGCGGGGCCGGTAGTTTCGAAGCCCTGAAAGTTCCCCTTCAGGCTCCACCCCTCGAAGGCCTCGTTCAGCACCGCGATGCCCACCCGCGGATTACCCAGCAGATTGCGGCGGGTCTTGTTCATGAAGAACTCGCCGAAGATCAACCCACCCTCTCCGTACGGATTGATGCTGATGACCGGAACGCAGTTCGGACGTCCTTCCGCATCCAGCGTGGCCAGAAACTTCGGCGTGCGGTCGCCGCTCAACGCGTTCCGCAGGCCGGGTTCGATCGGCAACCGCATCAATGCACTCCCTCCGAAACGCGCATCGGACCGCTCCAGCGCGCCTCAAGCGAACCGGCGTCGCGCGCCGCCTGGCACAAGCGCCGCATGGTTTCCACCCCAAGCAGGGGCGCGCCCGCCAAGGCAAAGGACCGGCCCAACTGCTCGTACTTCGCCGTACACAGGTTCGAGAACGCCAGGAGCTCATGCCGTTCACAATGCGGCAGATTCGCCGCAACGTAGCCCGCAACGGCGCGGATTAGCTCCTCGTCGGCCGTGTAGTCCGGAATCACGGGCGTGCGCACCCACACGGGCTTGCCCGACTCGTTGATGAGCCGCACCGCCGCGTCCACCCGCTCAAAAGCCGCGCCGGTCCACGCTTGATGTTTCTCGGGATCCGTCACCTTGATGTCCAGCAGCACCAGATCCGCCAGGGTGAGCGCCTCGCGCAGGATCTCCGTCGGACCGATCCCGCACGTGTCCAGCGCGGTATGGATTCCCGCCTCGTGCAAGAGCCGCAGGAGGGCCAACAGCCCCTGCGGTTGCGCCAGCGGTTCGCCTCCCGAAATCGTGACGCCTCCGCCCGAGTTCACGTAGAACGCCACATCCCGGGAGACCCGGTCGAAGAGTTCCCCCACGCCGATTTCCCGCCCGTGAATCTCCAGCGCTGTCGCCGCGCAGAACGCCACGCATCGCGCACAGCCTCCGCACAGGCGCCGGTCCACGACAATCCCCTCTGCACCGGCGCTGAGCGCGCCCGACGGGCATTCCTCGATACAGCCGTGATCACCCAGGCAACGGCCCCCATGCCACACCACCTCGGGATGAAAATGCTGCGATTCGGGGTTGTGACACCAGATGCAACGCATCGGACAGCCCTTGAAGAAGACCGTGGTCCGAATGCCGGGCCCGTCCTCCGTCGAGAACTTCTGTACGTTGAAGATCGTAACTTGAACGTCCGCCATACAGTCTATCTTAGCAGAAAAGGAAACGAAGCACCGTGAAATGTGGTAAGCTTGGCAAGGGAGCTGTATCGGAACCCTTGCGAATGAAATCGGCATACGTAGTCTCAGACCTGCACATGTTCTGCCAGCGCTCTCAGTCACATGCCCTGCTGGATACGATTCATGACGTGGCCAGAAATGCCGATCTCTTTGTCTTCAATGGAGATACCTTCGATTTCAAGTGGACGGTCCTGGATTCCGTGGAGGAGACGGCCGAGAAGGCGGTCGAATTCCTCGGCGAACTCGCCCGGCGCTGTCCGGACTGCCATTTCCACGTCAATCTCGGAAACCACGACCGCGCCCGGGAATTCGTCGAGCGCCTGGACGTCCTGGCCCGCTCCACCCCCAACCTGACCTGGCATCCCTATTACCTGCGCGTGGGAAGCACCCTCTTTCTTCACGGCGATGTCGCCGCCTGGAAGCTCTCCCATCTCGGCATCGACCGCTATCGTTCACATCGGCTCCACAAGAGAAAACAAGGGCGCCTGAAGAACCGGGTCTATGACGCATTCTTCAAGACGGGCGCCCATGTCGCCGTTTCCCGCCTCGCCAATCCCCACCGCTGGACCGCCCGGAAAGTCTCCGCCTTCCTCGAAGATATCGGACACGGATCGGAAGACGGCGTCGAGCAGGTCTACTTCGGCCACACCCACGTGGCCATGAGCAATTACAGCTACCGGGGAATCACCTACCACAACACCGGCGCTGCCTTTAAAGGCATGCAATGCGTGATGCTCAAAGCGAAGATCTGAGGCGGTCGCCCTGTCACGGACGGAAGTCCTGCTCCCTGTCCTTGCCTCTCCCTCAAAACAACAAATTCCCCGGAGCCAGGCAGGACTCCGGGGAACTTGAAAGGACTTCTGGAACTAGTTCTGCGCCCCGGCGATGGCGCCGATGATCGTGGCCATGCTGGGCAGAACCGGCGACTTGGCGCCTGCGTCCGAGCACGAATCGCCCGCGATGTACTTGATGAATTCCACGTGGCCATCCAGGAACAGGACATTGCAGCCGCCCGGGATGTGGTTGAAGTACTCGATAGCACCCGTGTTCGCCAACTGATCCATCATGATGAACAGCGTGCTCTGGGCCATGGCCGAGGCCGCCGGGTTGTTGATGTCGGTGATCAGGAAGCGTTCAATGCCTTCACGAAGGCGATACACGGTGGTACCGCCGCCGTTGCCGTAGCCATCCGCAACCGAGATGTCTTTGTCCACGGCCTTGCGGGCATTCGAAGCACCCGTTGCGTCTGTGCCTCCGGTCAGGGCGGTCAACTCCGGCAGAGCGTCCGTGAACAGGGCTTCCGCCGCGGCGCCGAACTGCGCCGAAACGCAGATGGTGCCGGCTGACGGCATCGAACCACCGATCAGACTGATGACGGAATTCAGCGCAGTGAAACCGCTCAAAGGCGCGGGCGGCAACGCGGTCAGGCGGTCAAAGCACCAGCCAAGATACGCGTAACTCGCATCAATCCGTTCCATCTTGTTGCCTTCGGCGGGGGTGTCTGCAAAGATGGACGTGCCGTCCTCATGAAACATGTACGACTTGGTTTCGGTAGCGTCTGAAGGGCAAATCACGATGTTCGGGTCCGTCAAATACTCCGGATAAAGGGTATCAACCTGGGGACCTGCCGCGATCGCGTCAACATACGCACCGCCTTCAAGCTTCAGAACCTGCATGTACGGAAAACGCTCGCCTTTGGCTTCATTTCCGTACATCTTGAACACCAGACCCCATTGTTTCAGATTGTTCTGGCAGCTCGAGCGGCGCGCTGCTTCACGGGCGCGGGCAAGCGCGGGGAGCAGAATCGCCGCCAGGATGCCAATGATCGCTATGACGACCAGAAGCTCAATAAGTGTGAAACCTCTCTTCTTCATGTGTAGTACGACTCCTTGATTGCGCGTTGCGCCGGGTTGCCCTCACCCGACTGTTCCAGTTCATCACCCAGATCAGACCTCGCTCCCCGGACCGGGCACGTCCGGTGCCTTCGATGCTGCCCCATCGAAGCGCCCAAAACAAGGCCCCTATAATACTAAATCCACGTGAAATTGCAAGGAAAAAATCCTGAAGTGCGAAAATCTGGATCTGCCGCGTCTCGGATACTCCCGGACCGCTTTCCCTGCAGCCTGACGTGAAAATCGCATTCAACTCTTGGTTGGCTCAGGACAACAACCCGGCAAATTGTCCCGGAGGCGCCGGAGCGCCCCCGGGAACGGTGCCGGAAAAGGGTTGTCAGGACTGTGCCCCGGCGATCAGGCCCACCACTTCGCCCACGCTCGGGAGCACCGGCTGGGTGGCGCCGCATTCGGAGGCAACATACTTGATGAAGGCCACGTGCCCGTCCAGGAACAGGACGTTGCAGCCGCCCGGTACGTGGTTGAAGAACGGAATCGCGCCCGTGTTGCCGAACTGATCGAGCATGATGAACACCGAACTTTGCGCCATGGCCGTGGCGGCGGGATTGTTGATGTCGGTGATCAGGAAGCGCTCGATGCCTTCGCGCAGCCGGTAGATGGTGTTGCCCCCGCCGTTGCCCAGGCCGGCATACGTGTCGCCGAGGTCGACGTCATCATCCACGGCCTTCAGCACTTCCTGCCAGTTGTTGCTGACCAGATTCGGCAGCGCCTTGCCAAAGAACACATCGCAACCCGCGCCAAACTGGCGGCTCACAAGTGCCGAAGGGTTGGAGATCGGCTGCCCGTTCAGGAACGTGATGATGCCGGACACGTTGGTGAACTGCGAAATGGGCGCCGTGCTTGTCGTGCAATCCGGCTTGTCCAGGCGGTCGAACACGAAGCCCACATACGCATAGCTGCAGTCAATCCGTTCCGGCTTGATGTCCAGGATGAACTTGCCGGTATCATCCTTCAGATAGGCGACAGTCTCGGTTGCGTCCGAAGGGCAGACCGCGATCGCGGGATCCGTCAGGTATTCCGGATAAATGCAGCTAACTTGCGGGCCGACCGCCACCTCGAACAGCACCCCGTCGTCGCCGTGGCCGTTGGCTTGATTAATATCCACGGTCTGCATCGGCGGGAAGCGTTCCCCTTTGGACTCACCGGAGTACATCTTGTACACCAGCCCCCATTGCTTCAGGTTGTTCTGGCAGCTCGAACGCCGTGCCGCCTCGCGCGCGCGCGCCAGCGCCGGCAGCAGGATCGCCGCCAGAATGCCGATGATCGCGATGACCACCAGCAATTCAATTAGAGTAAAGCCTTTCTTCTTCATGATGCTAAGTTCTCCTGTATATAGCGTTGCAGTCCGCCCCCGCCCCGGAAATCCCAGAATAATGCCCAGTCACTTCGAACGAATCAGAGCAGGGTTTCCATCTTTCCGGATGACCCATCCAGCCGAGAGTGTCCCGTTCCCTCTCGTCAACTAATAATATGGCCGGAATCCGCCCGGCGATCAAGCAAAATCTTTCACACCCCGTTCCTATCCACCGCCGTTCCTACCCTTCCCAAGGCTAAGAACTTTCATTCAAACAAGTTAAGCAGAATGAGACCCGTGCGCCCAGCCCGCGCGGTCCGCGTCCTGTTAAACTAATAATAGTGCGAGGCGCTCCCCGTGCGGGTCAATCCTGCCCGCGCAGGAGGGGCCGGGACCATCCGTACCGAACGCTCCCGCGAGAGCACAATCCTTGCCGGCCACTTCAATGAGTTGCAGGCGATGGGACCGAACAGGTAGTGTGATACACGCCGTGAAGCGGGGAGCGTGGATCGAAGCCTGTGAAGATTGTACATGTATACAAGGATTACTGTCCGCCCATCCTGGGGGGGATGGAACGGCACATTGCCCTCATGTGCCAGTTTCAGCGGCAGTGGGCCGAGGTGGAAGCGCTGGTCTGCAGCCGGTCGCTCTTCTCGCGCGCAGTCTGGCGCGAGGGCATCCGGGTGACCGAAGTCGGCGAATGGGGCCGCTTTCAAAGCGCCCCCGTCTCCCCCCTGTTCCCGTGGCGGCTGCGGCGTCTCGACGCGGATGTAGTCGTGGTGCATGTGCCGAATCCGACCGCGGAATTGGGTTGGCTGCTGGCGCGTCCTCGCGGGTGCCTTATCGTTCGCTATCACAGCGATGTCGTGCGCCAGGCCGCCGCCATGCGGGTCTACCGCCCCTTTCTGATGCATTTTCTCCGGCAAGCTGCTATGATTCTTCCCACGTCCGAGCCGTATCTGGCCACTTCTCCCCTGCTCCAGGAACTGCGCGAACGCTGCCGGGTGGTCCCCTTGGGCATCCAGATGGAGGAGTTCCAGGATCCGGACGAGGCCAGGATTGCCAGGTTGCAGGCGGCGTATGGGCCGGATTTCGTGTTGTTCTCGGGAATGCACCGTTACTACAAGGGCTTGCCTTACCTGGTGCACGCGGCAAAAGAGATACGGGCCCGGGTCGTCATCGCAGGCGACGGCCCGGAGCGCCCCGCGTGCCGTGCGCTGGCCCGGGACCTGGGGGTGGACGCGGTGTTTCCGGGACGGCTTTCGCACGAGGACCTCGTGGCACATTTGCATGCATGCGCGGTGTTCGCCTTTCCCTCGGTCGCCCGGAGCGAGGCGTTCGGCATATCGATCATGGAGGCACACGCCTGCGGCAAGCCGGTCGTGGCCACGCGGCTGGGCACCGGTGTGGAGTACATTAATCGGGATGGAGAAACCGGCCTGAACGTGCCGCCGCGTGATCCGGCGGCCCTGGCGGAAGCCATTAACACGTTGTTGTCCGATCCGGAACGGCGGACGCGGATGGGCGCGTTTGCGCGCGCCCGAATCGAGAAGGAATTCCGCGCCGAGACCGTCGCCCGGCGCGAGTTTGAGTTGTATCAGGAAGCCTTGGCATGTTGCGGTTCTTAGAACAGTATCAGTTTCTCATGTACGTCCACGCGATGCTGATGTCCTTCGTGCTCTCCGTGGCCCTCACGTATCTCATGCGGCGGCTGGCGGCACGCCTGGATTTCGTGGACCATCCCGGCGAGCGCAAGATTCACCGGGAACCGGTGCCGCTCCTGGGCGGCGTCGCGTTCGTGTCCACCTTCTACATCGTGGTGCTCGGCCATCTGGCGGCCCTCCTGCTCATGCAGGAATTCGACCTGTCCTGGCTCGAGTACCACCTGGCCGCCTTTCTCGGCCCCGGAAGCAAGATGAAGCTCGCCGGCATCCTCCTCGGCGCCTTCCTCATTTTCGTGCTGGGCGTGGTGGACGACCTCAAGGTGCTGACGCCCTGGACCAAGCTCGTGGGACAGGTCGCGGCGGCCGTCGTGCTGGTGGCCTCCGGGAACCGCATCGAGATGTTCATCTTCTCCAACTTCTGGCTCTCGGCCGCCATAACGATTTTCTGGGTCGTCCTGCTCACGAACTCCATGAATTTCCTCGACAACATGGACGGACTCTGCGGCGGCGTTTCGATCATTGCGGCCTATTCGTTCTTCCTCTGCCTGCAGCCGCATGAGGACCAGCTCGCACGCTTTCTCCTGATGGTCTTCGCCGGTTCCGTTGCCGGGTTCCTGTATCACAACCTGAGTCCGGCCCGCATCTTCATGGGGGACGCCGGCGCCATGTTCAACGGCTATTTCCTGGCGACTATCGCGCTGGTCGGCACCTTCCACATGGAATCCACCCCGTCACGCGTCGCGGTGGCCGCCCCGCTCCTCGCCCTCGCCGTGCCGCTCTTCGACACCGTCAGCGTGGTCTTCATCCGCCTCAGGCACGGCCAGAACATCATGCTCGGGGACAAGCGCCACTTCTCGCACCGACTCGTGGACCTGGGGATGACGCCGCATCAGGCGGTCGCATTCATCTTCCTCGTCGCCGGTATCGTGGGACTGGGCGGCGCACTGTTGCCCGTGCTGGATCTCGGCGGCACGATGATAATCCTGGCGCAGACGCTGGGCATCTTTCTGCTCATCGTGGTGCTGATGAACGCGCACACAAAGAACGGGAGAAACGGTTCGTGAGCAAGAGGAAGTCTGCGGCGCGTCCAGTCGAGACGGCGCCCGTTTCGGTTCCCGTGAGGAACAGCCTGTGGCCGGAGGAGTTTGCCCGGCCGCGAACCGCCGCCCTGATCGCCGTGCTGCTCCTGCTGCTGGGCGTGGCCCTGTTCGGCCTCGCCGCCGCCGGACGCCTCTACGGCGTGAAGATCCTTCTCGCCTGGATGATGGGGCTCTATCACCCGGAACGCGTCAGCACGGTCAACGTTGACCTTGCGGCAGTGGTCTGGCTTCTGGCCCTCGTCGCGGGCGCAGGCTGGGTCCATCCGTCCCTGGGAATGATAGTGATTGTCCTGTTTCGCCCCTGGCACGACGGATACACCCATCCCAATGACAACGTGTACTTTCTCTGGGCAATCTGGATACTGACGGCCATCTGGGCGGTGCGCGTCGTGCTTCGGGGCGACGTCCTTCGGGGCAGCCGTCCGGCCTGGCTCTGGGGCGGCTTCCTCGTGGTGGCGGCGATTGGCGCGATCTCCACGATCCAATTCGACAATACGTACCGGCAACTGCTGCTCTGGTTCGGCTACCTGACGCTCCTTCTCCTCACCTGCAACACCATCCGCAGCCGGAAGGTGCTGGGCATCCTGCTGACAGGCCTCGTGGCCAGCATCCTCATCGAGACCCTGTTCAGCATTCTCCAGTTCCATTACATGCTTGAACTGCTCCGGCAGATGGTTCGGAACCCGGCCGTCCTTCGCAAGTACTTTGACACGGACGTCATGACGCCGGAGCTGGCCCGGCGCTTCAATGTGAATCGGGCCTTTGGCTCGATGCTGTTTCCCAACGCCCTGGCGGGCTTCCTGATCCTGGGCATTCCCCTTGCCGCAACCGGCGCCCTCTCCGCCTGGGAGCGGCTCCTGCCCGCGTGGAAGAGCACCGCGCAGCCGGGCCGCGGTCAGGAAGTGCGTTTCCGCGCCCTGGCCGCCGCGCTCACCATGTGGTTCGTGGTCATGCTGGCGGTCTTCGCGTACGGGGCGCTGGCTTCCGCCTACACCACCGCAGAAGATCCTGTCCCCTTTGAACGTATCCTCTTCGGCATGGGCGGCATCGCCATGCTCGTGGCCCTGGCTCCCGCGATACTCACGTACTGGGTCGCCATTAACCGCGGAATCGTTCTTTGCGGCATGTCCGTGCGTGCGGGCGTCCTCACCCTGCTCTTTCCCATGCAGTGCTACGCGCTATGGGTGACGTATTCCCGCGGCGCCATGCTTTCACTGGCCGCCGCCGTGCCGGTGATCGCGCTGCTCTGGCATCTGGATGAATCCCGGCTCGCCCGCTTCACCCGGCGCTTCTCGCGCGCGGCCGCCGTGGGCGTGATCCTGCTGGCGCTGGCCGCGTGGCTGGGATTCGTGGGCGCCGGACTGAGCGCCCAGGCCCCGGCGGCGGCTCCGACACCCGCCCCGACCGCACCGGCGCAGGCCCCGGGCGCGGAAGTCACGGACCAGGGCATCAATCTCTCGGCCGCGGACCTCCTCGACCCGAGTTCCCTCGGGTTGCGCCTTACATACTGGAAAGTCGGACTGCGCATGTTCTCCCAGTATCCCGGGCTCGGGGTCGGACTGGGCAATTTCGGGGTGGCGTATCCCATCTTCCAGTACATCGGCGCAGGCGATGTCCGAATCGCACACAATGCCTACCTGCAGGCTTTCTGCGAAACCGGCCTTTTCGGCGGCCTCCTGCTTGCCGCCTTCTGGGGCTATTTCCTCGTCTGGGGCGCGTGGCGCATTGCCGCCGAAACCGAACGCCCGGCCCGGCTGCTGCTGCTCGGACTCTACGGCGGCATTCTCGCCTTCCTCCTGCATTCCTTCATCGATATCCATTTCTCCCATCCCTCGCTTATGATGTTCCTCATGATCTTCACGGGCCTCTTCTATGCCACCGCCTGGCTGAACAGGGCGCCGCGCCCCCAGCGAAGCACGGCCCGCAGCCAGATTGCCGCCCTGGCGCTCCTGGTCCTCACCGCACTGGCCGTGGGCATGAGCCTCCGCACCTACCGGCAGGACTTGGCGCTTGCGCGCATGAACCTGCTCGAGCTGACAGTCAACAGCGACGACGAGATGATGCGCCGGTTCCATGTCGCCCAGTTCCTTCTTCGGGATGTTGGCAACTATGCCTGGCAGAAGAGTCAGGGGAAAGCCCCCAAGGGCAAGCTGCGCATCCCCTATATGGCGGCCCTGGACCTGATTCCTGACCAGAGCATCCTGGAGCAGATCGGCCCGATCTACGCCCCGCTCCCGGACACGGCCAAAGGGATGCGCAAAATGGAAGCAGGCGAAACCATTCCCGTAGACGCCGCGCTAACGATTGAGCACCCCTGGTACGCCAATGACCAGGCGTGGCAGGCTTCCTTCGAATGGGTGCGGCAACTGGAAGCGATCGACGCCTGGTTCCCCCATCGCGCGGATTTGGCCGTGCACGTGACCTCCTGGTACAACTTCATCGCAAATAATCACTTTCAGAAGAAGCAGGAAGATCGGCGGCCCGAATGCCTAGCCAAAGTCCGGGATTGGGCCGAAGAGGCCCTGCGCAGAAGCCCCCTGCACGCCGATATGCACGCAAACTACGCCCATGCCCTCTGGGCCCTGGCGAACAGCGAGCCTTCCGAGAAGCGCTTCGACTACTTCACACAGGCCCTGGATCATTTCCGCGAGGCCGCACGCCTGGCCGCCGCCACCGCCGGAAACCGTTTCCAATACGCCACCGCCCTCGAACAGGTGAGCGTGGCCTGCCGACAGGCCGGAAAGGAAGCGGAGGCGGAGCGATGGGACGCGGAAGCCGAGAAAGCCAAGAAGGACGCGGAGCGGGTGACGGAAGAGCGGAAGAAACTGCACCTGGAATAGGTTTCAGAACGGAGCGGCCATGACGACGTCAACCGAGCAGCGGGTGCTGAGGGTGCGGGAGTGCCTGGAGGCAGAGGGTTGCGATGCGTTTTTCAGCCTCTCGCCGCCCGCCAATGCCTATCTGACCGGATTCCACGGCAGCACCTCGGCGCTCATTATCACGGCGTCTAACACCTTGTTTTTGTGTGACTTCCGTTACACGGAGCAGGCGCGGCAGCAGGTGGCGGGTTTTGAAGTCGAGGAAGTATCCGGCACGATGGAGAGCCGGGTGGGCGAGCGCCTGAAAGCCTTGGGCGTTGAAGCGGCGGGTTTTGACCCGGGGGTATTGAGCATCGCTCAGATGGAGCTCCTGGAGGCCGGGTTCCAGGGGACCTTCAAGGCCCTTCCTGATCTGGTTGCCGGGCTTCGGATGATCAAGTCCGCGGAGGAAATCCAGAAAATCCGGCGGGCCTCCCAGCTGGCCGAGTCGGCCCTGGCCGAGGTGCTTCCCGAACTGAAGGAAGGCATGCTCGAGCGGGAGTTTGCCGCCCTCCTGGAGTATGAATTCAAGCGCCGGGGCGCCGAGAAGCCCTCCTTTGACTCGATAGTCCTCTTTGGGGCGCGCAGTTCGCTTCCCCACGGGAAGCCCGGGGACAAGCCCCTGGAGCGGGGCGATATCGTGCTCATCGACTGCGGTTGTCAGGCGGAAGGCTACTGTTCGGACTTGACTCGAACGTACATATACGGTACGATCCCGCCCACTTGGTTCAAGGACATCTATTCGGTCACGTTGACGGCGCAAGTGGCGGCCGTCGAGGCGGTGCGGGCCGGGATGGCGGGCCGGGACGTGGACGCCGTGGCGCGGGACATCATCCGGGAAGCGGGTCATGGCGAGCATTTCGGCCACGGACTGGGCCACGGAGTGGGTCTCGAGGTGCATGAATCCCCCCGGCTCAACATGCAGGCAGAAACTGTACTCGAGGCCGGCATGGTGGTGACCGTGGAGCCGGGCATTTATCTTCCCGGCCGCGGCGGGGTGCGGATAGAGGACTTGGTGGTGGTAACTGAAACCGGGTGCGAGGTCTTGACCCGATTGCCCAAGGAATTAGAGCAGGTATGAGCACGATATCGACAGCGGACTTTCGGAACGGGATGGTGGTGGACCTGGACGGCGATCTAATGGAAATCGTTGAATTCCAGCATGTTAAGCCAGGGAAGGGCGGCGCCTTCGTGCGCACCAAATTCAAGAACATCCTCACGGGACGGGTGCTGGAAAAGACCTTCCGCTCCGGGGAGCGCATGGAAGAGGCCCGTATCGAGGAGCGCAAGTGGCAGTATCTCTACCACGATGGTGACCTCTATCACTTCATGGACCCGGAGACCTTCGAGCAATTGGCGGTGAACGCGAAGGTGGTTGGCGACAACGCCAAGTGGATTAAGGAGAACATGGAGATCGGCCTCATGTTCTACAATGAGAAGGTGCTCTCCACGAAAGTCCCCAATTTCGTGGTGCTGGCCATAACGCGGACCGACCCGGGCGTCCAGGGCGACCGTGCCACGGGCGGCACGAAACCGGCCACACTTGAGACGGGGGCGGTGGTGCAGGTACCCTTGTTCCTGGAAGAGGGAACCGTGATCCGCGTGGATACCCGGACCGCAACGTATATCGAGCGCGTCAGCTAGGGACCGAATTCACTCGCAACAAGGGAGGAAGGGCCTGTGGACCTATCCGAGCTTCAGGAGCTCATCCAGATCCTTGAGGCGTCCGGCCTGACGGAAATCGAGATCGAGGAAGAAGGGCGCCGCGTGCGCCTCAGCAAACAGCTGCCTTCCGCGGTCATGGCCGCGCCGATGCACCTCATGACGGGAGTTCCGGGTCCCGCTGCCGCCGGCGCGGGCGGCATGGGCCAAACCCGGGAAAACGGACTCATCACGATTGATTCCCCGATGGTTGGCACCTTCTACTCCTCTCCCACGCCGGGCAAGCCGCCCTTTGTGCTGCCCGGGGACACGGTGGAGCCGAACCAGACGGTCTGCATTGTGGAAGCCATGAAGATCATGAACGAAGTGGTGGCCAAGATGCCCGCCATTATCGAGAAGGTGCTGGTCGAAAACGGGGATCCGGTCGAGTTCGGGCAACCCTTGTTCACCGCCCGGCCGCTCATCTGACGCATGCAGGACGCCAACCCTGAAGCGGGCGCACTGGCTCCGCGGCGCCGCAAGCCGCCCAGGCCGCCCAAACCGCAAACGGAACGATGTTTAGACGCATCCTGATAGCCAATCGCGGCGAAATCGCCGTTCGCATCATCCGCGCGTGCCGCCAGATGGGGGTCACGTCGATTGCGGTCTATTCCACGGCCGACCGGGATTCGCTGCATGCATCGCTGGCCGACGAGAGCGTCTGCATCGGCCCCCCGGACCCCGGTGAGAGTTATCTCAACATTCCGGCCATTATTTCGGCCGCGGAAGTGACCGACACCCAGGCGGTGCACCCCGGCTACGGGTTCCTCTCGGAGAACGCCAAGTTCGCCAGCATCTGCCGGGAATGCCATATCGAGTTCATCGGCCCGAGCGCCCAGGCGCTTTCGCTCAGCGGGGACAAGGCGGCGTGCCGCCAGGCGGTCGAGGCCGCGGGCGTGCCCGTGGTCCCCGGGAGCGAGGGGATTATCAAAGACCCGGATGTGGCCATGAAAGTGGCGCAGAAGATCGGGTTCCCCGTGGTGGTCAAAGCGGCGTTCGGCGGCGGCGGAAAGGGGATGCGCGTCGCCCACAACGACGCCACGCTGAAGCACGACGTGGCGCTGGCGGTCACGGAAGCCGAGGCCTCTTTCGGCGACGGCGGCGTCTACATCGAGAAGTTTCTCGAAGGCGCCCGGCATATTGAGTTTCAGATCCTGGCGGACGCCCACGGCCGCATCATCACTTTGGGCGAACGCGAGTGCAGCATACAGCGCCGTCACCAGAAGCTGATCGAAGAGACGCCGGGCCCCGGCCTGAGCGCCTCGCTGCGCGCCCGGATGGCCAAGGCGGCCCTGCGCGCGGCCCGCGCCATCAGCTACTCGAATGCGGGCACCGTCGAATTCCTCCTGGCCCCCAACGGCCAGTTCTACTTCATCGAATTCAACGCGCGCATCCAGGTCGAGCACGGGATCACGGAAGAGGTGACGGGCATTGACCTCGTGCGGGAGCAGATCCGGCTGGCCACGGGCGAGCATCTTGGCTACAGTACCGTGCTCCCCGAAGGCGCGGCCATCGAGGCGCGGGTCTACGCCGAGGACCCGGAGCTGAACTTCCGCCCCTCCCCGGGGGTTATCCGGCGCCTCCATCTCCCCGGCGGACCAGGCATTCGTGTGGACACCCATGTGTATCCCGGCTATGAAGTGCCGCGGTATTACGATTCGCTGCTGGCGAAGGTTATCGCCCGGGGCAAGGATCGTTCCGAAGCCATCGAGCGGCTCTACGCCGCGCTTGAGGAATTCACCACGGAGGGGGTGACCAACACCGCCCGCATTTGTGCGCGCATCGTGCGCGGGGATCGTTTCCGGCGCGGCGACATCGGCCCCGACCTCGTGGATGAATACCTCCCCTCGATGGGGTAGAATACCGGGTATGCGCGCGCGAGTGCGCATGTTGATGCGAGAAGTAGGCGGCGCGTACGCCGCCGTGAGCGAGGACCATGCTGGCAAAACGCATTATTCCGTGCCTGGACGTGGCGGACGGCCGCGTCGTGAAGGGCGTGAAGTTCCTGGGGCTCCGCGATGCGGGCGACCCCGTCGAGATCGCGCGGCGCTATGACGAAGAGCGGGCCGACGAACTGGTCTTCCTCGATATCCGGGCTTCCACGGACAACCGCGACACGATGCTGGACGTGGTGCGCCGCACGGCGGAACAGGTGTTCATGCCGCTGTGCGTGGGCGGCGGCATCCGGACGATTGAAGATATCCGGCGCCTCCTGAACGCGGGGGCCGACAAGGTTTCCATCAACACCCCGGCCATCCAGAACCCGGACTTCATCACGGAATCCGCCTCCCGCTTCGGCTCTCAATGCATCGTCGTGGCCATCGATGCCAAGTGGAACGGCGACCGCCATATTGTGAAGAGTCACGGCGGACGCGATGGCGGACGTCCAACGGAACTTGAGCCCGTGGCGTGGGCGATTGAGGCAGAACGGCGCGGTGCGGGCGAGATTCTCCTGACCTGCATGGACAGCGACGGCACAAAGGCCGGCTACAATGTTGAACTGACGCGCAAGGTCGCCGATGCAGTCGGGATCCCCGTGATCGCCAGCGGCGGCGCGGGCAATCTCGATCACCTCCGGGCGGCCCTGCAGGAGGGCGGCGCGGACGCGGCCCTCGCGGCGTCTATTTTCCACTATCGCGAATACACGATTCAGGAAGCCCGTGACTATCTTGCAAAGCACGGGGTGCCTGTGCGATGCTGAATCTGGCGCCCGGCCGGAGATGCCGGGACTAAGCAACGGAGACCACAGCATGCGGACGCATCCAAGCCCCTCCCTTCGATGGCGCTGCCGCGCCTAGCGTCCGTCCGTTGCCTCGCCGATTCGTGTGTTTTCTTTCCGGGGCGCACTGTGCCTCTCCCCTCAACCACGGGAAACGAATCCATGACACTGAACGATCTGCTCAAACTCGATGACAAGGGCCTCGTGTGCGCGGTGATCCAGCATCACGAAACGGGCCAGGTCCTGATGGTGGGTTACATGAACCAGGAATCCCTCGGGATTACGCTGCGCGAGAAGAAGGCCTGTTTCTGGTCGCGGTCGCGTCAGAAGCTTTGGCTGAAGGGCGAGAGTTCCGGTCATGTGCTGCACGTCAAGGAAATCCGCATTGACTGCGACGGGGATGCGCTGGTGCTGCAATGCGATCCGGTCGGCCCCACCTGCCACACGAACGAAACCAGTTGCTTTTATCGCCTCGTGCATGAGGACGGCAACCTGACACTCGCCGGCGACGGAGTCGCCAAAGAATAGGGGATTAATCATGATACATCCCAGCCTGGAGCAATTCAGGACGCTGGCCCAACCGGGAGCGCTGGTGCCGGTGTATGAGGAAGTGCTGGCGGACCTCGAGACCCGGGTCTCGGCGTACATGAAGATAGCGCGCAACCAGCCCTACTCGTTCCTGTTGGAAAGCGTCGAGCGCGCCGAAACGATCGGGAAATACTCGTTCCTCGGCGCGAATCCGTCGGTGGTGTTCCGCGCCAAGGGCACGCAGGTGTGCGTGATCCGCGAGGGGAAAGAGGCGCACTATGAGTCGCCGGACCCGCTCGGCGAACTGCGCAGCCTGATGGCGGCCTATCATCCCATCAAAGTCGAGGGATTGCCCGCCTTCCACGGCGGGGCGGTCGGCTACCTCTCCTACGATCAAGTGCGCTTTTTCGAACGTCTTCCGGACGAGAACCCGGACCGGCTCGGCCTCCCCGACCTCTACTTCATGATCACCGATACCATGCTCGTGTTTGACCACGTGAAGAACAAGATTCTTATCGTTTCGAACGTGCATGTCGGCGACAATCCGGACGCGGCGTACAACGAGGGCGTGCGCAAGATTCACGATTGGGAAGCCCGGCTCCGGGGGCCGCTCATGGTTTCGACTGAGCGGGTCTATCCGGGCGCGGCGCCCATCGAGACGGCGTCGAACTACACCCGCGAAGCGTTCTGCGAAGCGGTGGAGAAGGCCAAGGAATACATCCGGGCCGGCGACATCTTCCAGGTGGTGCTTTCCCAGCGCTTCGAGCGTCCGGTCTGCGCCAGCCCGATCAACCTTTACCGCGCCCTGCGCTGCATCAATCCCTCCCCGTACATGCTCCTGATGCAGTACCCGGAATGCGCGCTCGTGGGTTCGAGCCCCGAAGTGATGACGCAGGTGAAGGGCGGCGTCGCCATGGTTCGCCCCATCGCCGGAACGCGGCCGCGGGGCGCAACGCAGGAAGAAGACTTGTTCCTTGAACAAGATCTTCTCGCCGACGAGAAGGAATGCGCCGAGCACATCATGCTCGTGGACCTGGGCCGGAACGATATCGGCCGCATCAGCGAAGCGGGCACCGTGGCGCCCGTGCCGAACAAGCTCATGGTGATCGAGCGCTATTCGCACGTGATGCACATCGTGAGCGAAGTCGCGGGACAGATGAAATCGGATTGCGACGCGTTCGACGCGCTGGCCGCGACGTTCCCGATGGGCACCGTGAGCGGCGCCCCGAAGATCCGCGCGATGCAGATCATCGACGAACTCGAACCGGACCGGCGCGGGCCCTATTCCGGCGGCTGCGGTTATATCAGCTTCTCGGGCGACATGGACACATGCATTCTTATCCGCACGATGCTGATCAAAGACGGCACGGCCTATCTTCAGGCGGGCGCCGGCATCGTCTATGACAGCGTGCCGGAGCGGGAGTTTGAAGAAACCGTGAACAAGGCGAAGGCACTCTTCAAGGCGGTGGAATTCGCGGAGAAAGGGCTCGAATCATGATCGTGCTCATCGACAACTACGACTCATTCACGTACAACCTCGTGCAGTATTTCGGCGAACTGGAACCGGACATCCGCGTCTTCCGGAACGATGCCATCGACGTGGCCGGCGTGGACGCCCTGAAACCGAGCCACCTCATCGTCTCCCCGGGTCCCTGCACGCCGAACGAAGCCGGCATTTCGGTCGAACTGATCAAGACCCTCGGACCGAAATATCCGACGCTTGGGGTGTGCCTTGGGCACCAGAGCATTGGTGCGGCCTTCGGCGGCGAGGTGGTACGCGCCCAGCGGATCATGCACGGGAAAGTGAGTGCCATCCGTCACACGGGCGAAACCTTCTTCTCGGGGGTGCCCTCCCCCTTCACCGCAACCCGGTATCACTCGCTGATCATCCGGCGCGAGACGTGCCCCGCGTGTCTGAAAATCACCGCCGAAACCGAGGATATGGGCGAGATCATGGCGGTGAAACATCGTGATTACCCGGTCTGGGGGGTCCAGTTCCACCCGGAAAGCATCCTTACGCAGCACGGCAAAACCATGATCCGGAACTTCCTCGCCAGTGGAAAGAAAAGCTAAGTGCCACGCGCACTTACGGCGCTTCCGGGGTTTGACATTGCCTGACCTGTGTGTTAGATTACGGACGTTCAATTCTGGGTGACTTTCCCGATAGGAGCATGGCTCGGACATGGCCTTGAGCAAAAAGCAGCAAATCGTCGTTGGGCAGTTGGAACGCCGGGTGGAACTGTGCCGCGAATTCATGAACGACTGGCTTCTCTTCAACCAGATCATGAGCGCATATCCCAGCCCGGGCGTCAACAAGGCCCAATTGGAGAACCAGTTTCTCAAGATCAAGAGCAAACTGGCCCGATCGCACAAGGTGCTCAAGGACACCCTTTTCGACGATTACAACATCGATGGCAACACGATGAACATCGTGTCCGGCGCCACGAGTCTGGAACAGATTTACGCCCAGTCCGAAGTGGCGGTGAAGAAGCTCCAGTCGGAATGGCACCGGGCCTTCATTTCGATCAACGAAACCCTGGGCTCTCTCGAAGACAAGAAGGGCCGCGCGGAAGCCGGCGAGAAGATCTTCGTCGCGCAAGGCATTCAGGGAGGCGGTGTCAAGAGCGGTGGCGGCGGCGGCGGTTCAACCGGCACGATCGTCGTGATTGTCATCATAATCGTGGTTGTGGCGTTGTTGATGATGTTCACGCCCGTGGGCAACATCTACATGAATTCCCTGAAGAGCCTGACCGGCGCCCGTTAGTCCCGCGCCCGCATTCCGGCCGGAGAGGGGGCGGCGCAGACGCTCCGGATCCGCTGTGAAGCAAAGAGGCTGATTGGACATCGCGGGAAAAGCTGCACCCCCCAAACTCAACCGGCGGTTTCGTGGTCTATCCATATGCGGCGCCGGCCCGGATTGCGCAGGCGCAGAGCACTTTGCAGGCTTCGACAATTTGCCAATCCCGTGCGCAAGGTCTAGAATTCAGCCAGTGTGGCGGCGGTGGGCACCCATAGTTTGAAGCGGTCTTTTCCGGCGTGGAGGTATGTTGCGTGTCGTGGGATGAGAAACGGATGACGTTCACGGAGCATCTGGGCGAATTGCGGACCCGGATCATCCGTTCGGGCATTTGCCTGGTTGCCTGCATGATTGTCTGCTTCATTTTCTGCAACGTCATTCTGAAAATCATCGCCTATCCACTGACGCCGCTCGTGGAACACGGCATGATCGAAAAGGCGCCCGTGGCTCAGACGGCGCCCGCCTCTGCGAAACCGGGCGAGACTCCTGCCCCCGCATCCACGGAGCCGGCCGCCAAGGAAAAGACGCCCGCGCCCGTCTGGACCGTGCTGAATCCGATGGAACCGATTGTCATTCAGTTCAAGCTGGCGTTCTACATCGGTTTTGTCCTGGCGTTCCCCTACATCATCTGGCAGGTCTGCGCGTTCATCTTCCCCGGCCTGCGGCCGAGTGAACGCCGGGCGGTGCAGATCCTCATCTTCGGCTGCAGCGTGCTTGCGTTGACCGGTGTTCTCGTGGGTTACCTGGGGGTGTTGCCCCTGGTGCTGCCGTACCTGATGTCGATGGTTCCGGAGGGCTGGGTGGTGCAGCTTCGCGCCACGGAGACGATCTCGATTGTGCTCATGCTGCTGGCCGGGTTTGCCGTGGCATTCCAATTCCCCATGGCGGTCATGATCCTGGTTTACCTGGGCCTGCTGACGCCCGCCACGCTGAAGAAGCAGCGGCGCATGGCCATCGTCCTGATCGCGGTCATCTCGGCGGTGCTGACGCCGCCCGACCCGGTATCCATGACGATCATGATGTGCCCGCTGATTCTCCTCTACGAGGCCAGCATCTGGGTATCGTATCTCGTGATATTCCGCAGAAAGAAAGCGGCTGAAGCCGCTGCAGAAGGATAGTAGCGATGGGTATTGGCTTCACAGAGATGCTGATCGTGGCGGCCGTCGCGCTCGTTTTCCTCGGCCCGGAGAAATTCCCCGGCTTCGCCAAGATGGCGGTGCGCACGTTCCGCGATCTGCGCAGTTACATGGACGACGTCAAGGAAGAAGTCACAAAAGAGATACTGCCGGTCAAGAAGGAGTTGACCCAGCTTTCGCGCTATGACGCGGAGACGTACATCAACAAGCTCATGGACGACGACGAAGACAAGGGTGCAGACCCCCTGAACGCGGACGTCCCCTCCGACAAGACCGGCGACGCGGAACATCAGCCTCAGACCGAGACTGCAGCCGACCCCGCCGAGGAGGCGCCCGCTTCCGAGTCTTCCGGTGATACCCACCAGACATCCGGGGCGCAACACGAGTCGGTTCAGCCGCCAGAACGTATGGACGGATAGCGCCGCAATTCCAACCCCGCGGCCACGCGGGTTAGCAGCGTGTGGGGAAGATACCATGCTTACGGACAACATTCTGCACCTGATTGGCAACACGCCCCTGATTCGTTTGCGGGAGGAGCGCGTTTATGCCAAGGCCGAGTTCCTGAATCCGGGCGGCAGCATCAAGGATCGCGTGGCGCTCGCCATGATCGAGGGCGCGGAGCGCGACGGGCGCCTCAGGCCCGATTCCATTATCGCCGAGCCAACCTCCGGCAACACGGGCATCGGCATCGCGCTCGTGGGCCGGCTCAAGGGCTATCGGGTGCGGATTGTGATGCCTGAGAACATGAGCGAAGAACGCAAGAAGCTGATTCGGGCGCTGGGCGCGGATCTCGTTCTGACGCCGGCGAACGAAAGCATCGGCGGCGCGGTCAGGAAAGTGGAGGAAATGCAGGCGGAGGATCCTTGCGTCTTTGTGCCTCAGCAATTTGAGAATCCGAACAATCCCCGGGTGCACTATGAAGAGACCGCGCATGAGTTGTGGCGCCAGACGAACGGGGACGTTGCCGCCTTTGTGGCCGGCGTGGGCAGCGGCGGCACCCTGCAGGGTGTGGGCTCTTTCCTGAAGGAGCACAAACCGGCGGTGCGTATCGTGGCCGTCGAGCCCAAGAACGTTTCCGCGATACTCGGGCACGAGCCCGGACTGCATCAAATCCAGGGCATTGGCGACGGATTCATCCCGGCGGTTTTGGACGTCAAGCTGGTCGATGAAGTCATCGAAGTGACGGATGAGGACGCGATTGAAACCGCGCGCGAACTCGGCCGGGACTACGGCTTGCTCGTCGGCATATCCGCGGGTGCGAACGTGTGGGCGGCACGCCGCCTGGCCGAACGCATGCCGGGCAACATCACGACAGTGCTTCCGGACCGCGCCGAGCGCTACTTCAGCACAGCGTTGATGTAAGCGCGGCGGCAGAATCGCTCAAAGCGTCAGCGCCTTCCGTGCCGTCTCGATGGCCTGCTTTCCCGCATGGGAGGCGTGATAGGGGTCTTCCGTGAGCCATGCATCGATCATGATCCACCCGTCATAGCCGCCTTCCCACAGGGTCTTCAGCGCCGCGGGCATGTCACAATGCCCCTCGCCGCAGGGCAGGTGCTTCGAAGTGCCGCCGAAGAGCGTGCCGTCCGTATCCGTCAAGTGAACATGGCCGATGTGCTGCACGCCCAATTGCTTCAGCATCTCCTCGGGTTTGCCTTTCGATCCCCACATGAGATCGAAGTGGCTCGGGTCGAAATTCGTCCTGCAGGCGGGATGATTCGTCTCCGCCAGGATCTGCCGGAGGTGTTCGAGCGTGTTGAAGATGAACGGCGGCTCGATCTCGAAGGACAGATGCATCCCCGCGTCGGCGCAGATCTGGGCGGCCTCGCGATAGGAAGCGGCCAGGTTCTTGATCGCGGCGTTCACGTCCTTGTTGCCTTCGAGTCCGCCCCCCGGCCAGTTCCCGATCAGCACGCAACCGAGCCGTTGCGCCACCTGCACTTTTTCTTGAAACCCCTTCAGCCAGTCCTTGCGGGCCTGGGCGTCGTCGGCATAGGATCCGCTTCCGCCGGTTTGCAGCGTGTAGATGCGCAGGCCGTAGGCGTCGTAAAGGCGCTTGAGCGCGGCGAGTCTTGCGTCTTCGGCAGGGCCGGGCAGGTTGCCCATGGGCCAGTTGTCCAGCAACTCGACGCCGTCAAAGCCCTCTTTCGCGGCAAAGTCGAGTATTTCCCAGATGGGGTATGTCTTCTTGAAGCGGTCGCCGGAGGACTGGAAGCCGTTCAAGCCCAGTCCGCATTTCCAGCCCGGGCCGGTCTTCTGGGCGAGTGACGGCGCGGCGGCCATCAGTGCGCCTGCGGCCAGGGCGCCGCTCAGGAAGTTTCTTCTTGTCGTTTCCATGGGATTTCCCTCCCCGCGCGTTGTGGAGACAATTGGACGGACTCACTCCGCCATTGAAGTGTGAATGACATCCGACGCACATTTCAATATGGCCTCTTGCTCACTGCCGCCCGTTGCGGTAGACTGCCTTCCATCTTGAACGATTGGGGAGAGCGCCATGAAGAGGTCCATGCATGCGGAGATGCGTTTCGTGAATGCCTTGTGCGGCACGCTGATAGCCTTTGGATGCCTTGTCGCCCCTTGTTTTGGGAGTTCAAACATGGAGCCGGAAGCCGTGGATATTGCACCCTTTGCCTTGCCGAACACGCCCGCGAACGAAGTGCGCTTCGAAGAGGCCCGGGACATCGTCCGGGTGCTCGTGGAGTACAAAGAGAAGGCGCCTGCCTCCTGCGGGCTATCCTACCTGCAGAAGAGCTGGCCGGGGACTCGCGCAGAGGAACACGCCCAGGAAATGACGCCGTGCTCCTTCGGTTGGACGCATCAGGATGACTTGTTCAACCCCGAGTGGCGCGACGCGGCCGTGAAGGCCATGCCGGAAGGCGAGAATCGGATCTCGATCGTGTTCGAGGGGCTCAGCAAGGAGTTCGAGGAGCAGAAAGACTATGACGTGTGCTTCCGCCGCACGTTGGGCATTCGCATTGCGGCAGCACCGGATGTCATCCGGCGGATCTCGGTCTTTACAGTGTCCAAGCCCGCGTCGACGGCCCTTCGCGTGGAAACCGGCGCAGGCGCGGAAACGAACACGAAGGCGATTGAATTCGAGGGCTACAATGCGTACATCGAGGGCATCGACGACCTGAAGAGTGTTTCCGTGAAGGAGCAGGCGGTGATGCTGGACACCCCCGGCCCCGGCCGCTTTGCCCTGCACGTGCGGCATCTGTCGCCCGCCCACGACTACTCGGGCGATGACGGCCTGATCACGTTTGGGCTGGCCGGCGACAAGTTCACGATCTCGCTCAGCAGTCTGGAGAAGCAAGGCCCCATCTGGTTCGAAGAGCAGGGGATCTTCATCGCGCGCGCGGAGGATCCGACAAGCTTTGAAGCGTATCGGGCGCGAAACGCGGGCGCCAGGACAATCGCGCAGCGGGTGCTGGAACATCCGGAACAGAGCCTTGCGGGCGCCATGCACGGCCAGCCCCGGCCGCACTCCGTGAGCTACAACCTGGGATGTCCGCGCGCGCGCCAGCGCTTCTGGGTCGAGGCAAACGGCGACCTCCTGCTCCACAAGCGCAACGTGACGTGGGTGGAAGGCAAAGACACGCCGCGCTTCAAGAGCGGCGATGTCGCGCGAATTCGATTCGGACTCGAGAAGTGGCTCACGACGGCCCGATTCACCGACCCGGAACCGGCTCAGGTCTTCAATCTGCACGCGCGGCGCGGCGGCCTCATTGTCGAGCAGAAATCGTTCGCGGTGCCGCTGCTGACCGGGATCGGCACGAATCAGTGGCGGGGCGACGACACGATGGTTGCGCTGGTCCGGCTGCACTTCCGCAATGAGGGCGTGGACCCGATCTCTGTGCGTTTCCCCCTCGCGTATTCGAGGAATTGCGGCCGGGTGAATAACCGCCTGCAATCGCAGGAGAGTTTCCTCGTCCCGGATTGCGGCCTCGACGAGATCGAGCTCGAAGGGAACCGGGTCTTCAGCCGCTTTGCGGGCGCCTCCATTCTGCGCTGGATCACCCAGACCGAAATGGGTCTCTCCGTGGACGAACGGGAACTCGTCCTCTCGAAGGAACTCGCGCCGGGCGCCTCGTGCGATGCGATTCTCAAGGTGCCGTACCTGGCCCTGGAATCCGGGGAAGAACAGAACGCGCTGGACGCCCTGGATTTCGATCACTGCTATCCCGAGGCGAGCGCGTATTGGGACGCGATCGGCAAACAGGGGGCCCAGGTCAGCACCCCGGAACCGCAACTTGCGGCACTGCACAAGGCCCACCTCGCCCATGATCTGGTCACGGATTTCGAGATGCCGGACGGCAGCGGCCTGATCAACACGTCCGTCGGCACGAGCACTTACGGCAACTTCACGAACGAATCCTGCATGATCGTGCACGAACTTGATCAGCGCGGCATGCACGAGGAGGCCCGGAAACGCCTGGAACTCTGGGTGAAGTATCAGGGCACTGAAAAACAGCCCGGCAATTTCACTGACTACGAAGGCATGTACTACGGGGCCGGCGGCTTCGAGCAGGGCGCCTACAACCAGCATCACGGCTGGGCGCTCTGGGCGCTCTGCGAACACTATCTGATGACGCGCGACGACGACTGGTTCGGCAGCGTGGCGGAGTCCGTGATTGCCGGCGCCGACTGGGTGTTTCGTCAACGGCGCAATACGATGACGGATCTCCCCCACTCCCGCGGCTGGGAACGCGGCTTCCTCCCCGCGGGCAGCCTCGAGGACGTGACGGACTTCTATTACTGGCTCTCGACGAATGCCCTCACGTGGCGCGCGGTGGATACGGCGGCGCAGGCCATGGAAGCGTACAAGCATCCGGAAGCGAGCCGCGTCCGCACAGAGGCCGACGCCTATCGCCTGGACCTCATCAAGGGCTTTGAGACTTCACGGCAGTATGCGCCGGTCGTGCGGCTGCGCGACGGCCGCTGGGTGCCGCATTATCCGAGCCGCCTGTATCGCCGTGGGCGCGAGATGGGCTGGATTCGCGAGGTCCTCGAAGGCTCGGTCTACCTGCTGATTTCCGGCCTCTACGATCCGAAGGGCAAAGCGGCGCAGTGGATTCTGGACGACTTCCAAGACAACCGCTACATGAGCCCGCCGTACGGGTACCTCGTCCCGGAATTCGACCTGGAGTGGTTCGACCGCGGCGGCATCTCGATCCAGCCGAACCTCCTCGCGGGACTGCTCCCCTATCTCGACCGCGACGAGCCGGAGATCTACCTCTGGATGTTCTACAACGCATGGGCCGCCTGTTACCGGCCCGAAATCAACGCCATGTGCGAGCACCCGATGCCCGTGCTTGGCTACTCGAATCAGGCGCATTTCAAGACGAGCGACGAGGCGAACGCCGTTTCGTGGCTCCGATATACGATGATCTACGCAGCGGCCGACACGATTCATTTTGGGCGCGCCGTGCCCCGGGCGTGGTTCGCGCAAAACGAGGCCTTCGGCGTCGAGAACGCCGTGACGCGTTTCGGGACGGTGGGGGTGCGCTTTGCGCCCAATCCGGAGAAACGCATCGTCAATGCGATGGTCCATGCCGGACTCACCGACGCGCCCGGGAAGATGCTGCTGCGCTTCCGCCTGCCGGAGAACGCGGAACTCAAGAAGGCGCACGTGAACGGCCAGCCGCGCCCCATCGCGGATGCTGTCCGAGGCGATGTGGATATCACCGGGATGACGGGCGAGATTGAAGTCCGGGTCGAGTATTGAAGCATTCGGATACGTGGGATAGAAGGCAAGCCTGCTGAATGACTGAACGGAAGAGTTCGATTGGCAAGAAGCGGGCAATCTCCAGATACGTTCAAGGCTGCCTGTGGACGCTCATCATCGGCATTTTGCTTGTCGTCGGCCTCGTGGTGCAGTTCCAGTTGAGCTGCAACTCTCAGATGAAGCGAGGTAAGGCCTTCGCAACAATACATCTGGGAGACTCAACAGACATGATTTTCAGTGCGTTTGGAGGTCGGCCTGATGCGACGGTGGATTTCCGGGGCTACTCAATCATGTACTACTTTGGCCGATTTCCCGGCATCAGCAAACGGGGCGAGGTGCCGGAGAAGGTTGTGTCCTTGCGCGAATTGCCGTGGTACTACGACGCGATACAGCTCATGATTTCCCCCGCTGGACGTCTTGTAGCGAAGGGGTGGTGTGGAGAAGCCACGCATGTCGAAACGGAAGAAGGTCCGATCAAGGGAAGCGACCTTTCCGTTCTCGATGGTGTGAACGATAAGTGGAAGTGACTGGCCAATACGAGAGTGAATGGACGCCATGTGTTCGTGCCGTCCATGCCGTCCATCGGGTCCATGCCGTCCATCGAGCTTGCGTCGGTCGCTGCCTCAATGCGGCGGCAGGGCAAAACGGATGCCGTCGATGGGCCAGCCGTCTTTGTCCGTGAAGCGGACGGTCACGCCCCAGACGCCGTGGGAGTTGACGGAGGTGATGGCCAGGGTTGATTCGCCCTTCGGGAGCGTCACAGGGACCACTTCTTCGAAGTCGTAGCGGTCGCGGAAGAAGAGGCCGTGGCCGCGCTCGGGATACTCCCGGTGATCCGCGATAATCTTGCCGTTCAGATACACGATGGCGCCGTCGTCCCAGTTCCAGTGCAGGAAGGCCTGCGTGTCCTCTTCAGCAATGATGTTGCTGACGAGCTGCGCCGAGGACTTGTCCGTCTTCATCCAATCGAAGGCCATGCCCAGGCGTATGGAACCGAGGGGATCGTAATTGTGAAACGCAAACCACCGGCAAGCGCCGTCCCGCCCTGCGACCGGTTCGTCTGGGTTGACGGGGCGCAGCAGTGCGTTCGGCGCGGAGAAGCTTGCCTGAACAAAGGGATTGGAAAGCAGGCCGAGTATCATCCAGTCGCCGGGGGCGCCAAAGGCGCCGCAGAGTTCGTGCGGTGACAACTCGCCGCGATCGAAGCGTTTCACGGACTCGATGAGCCGCAGCAGATGCGGCTCGCGCGTGACGGCGTACCTGTCCGAGAGGATGGCGTGCCACTGCTCCACCACGCTCGCGGCCTCGGGAAACGGGGTTGCGCCCAAGCCGTACTTCCCGGCCAATTCTGGGGTGTAGGGATGCCACATGGGCTGGCCGGAGTAGGACCAGATATAGCGCTTGGCCACGCCGCGCAACGTCTCCATCTGCTGGCGCAGTTCGCCCATCTCCTCCGGCCACGGACGCACCGGATAATCTTTTCCGCCCGTCTCGATCATGTGCAGCGGCCACACGCCGGGCGCCACAGTGCAGGAGCGATTCCAGTAGTCCAGCACTTTCGGGTCGCGGACGCAGGCGCGCACGTCGAGATCGCCTTCGCGCGGAATCCCCACTTGCGACACGGGGTCCAGCAGCGAGTAGGCGCGCTCCAGCCCAAGATGAAACCCGCCGGGCGCGTTTCGTTCGGCCATGGCTTCGAGCATGCCCATGAGAAACGCGTGGCCGAGCGCTCGGCAGCGCAGGCTGCCGGGCAGGGTTACGATCACCGCTTCGGGGAAGGCATCAAGCATGGCGAGGGTCGCCGCGCGGCCCTGGGACTTCGCCGCGTCCATCAGGTCTTCCGCCGTATAGCCCTCGTATTTCCAGACAGGGTGATCCAGTGCGTAGCGGGGATACGGATACTCGATGTCCACGGAGATTCCGCGGAAGCCCAGATCCCTCGCCTCGCGCGCGATGGCGCCGAATTGATCGGCCATTTTCTGGCGGGCAGCCTCGGGCAGCAGTGTTTCCGGCGAAGGCCACGTGCCGTTGTCAGAGAAGCAGAAGCCCAACAGGTTCTCCGTGACGCCCGCTGCGCGCAACTGCCGCAGATTCTCCCGGGCCAGATCCTTCCAGGGCGAGGCTTCTCCGTTCAGTCCAAGGGCATTGCTTGCGCCGTCATCCCATGAACCCACGACAAAGAAGAGCCCATCGTAGATCCGCGCCAGCTCCGCCGCATGATCGTTGAAATACGCAGTGGGCGAAGCCGAATAGGCGAGCATCTTCGGCGGAGTGGCCGGCGCCTGTGCGCGCCTCCCCCACTCCTGCACCGCCTTGATAGCGTCCATGAAGTTGTGAATGACGTCTGTGTGGCAGTCTTCCTGCCAGCCGCCCCGGCGCTGTTTCTCATCCGCCGTCATGTGCGCGGGGCAGCCGTCCTTGTCTATGTGATAGATCATCCAGGTCAGATTGCGATAGGCGATCTCCTTGTACTGATCGCCGCCGCCCGCCGCGTAGAACATCGCCGCAACGCCGCCGAGCTTGGAGCAGGCGCCGCCCCATGCGCGCATGTCCGAGTCCTGTTCCGCCATTGTGACGGCGCCGCACGGCTGGGTCTTCGAGAAGTACTTCATGGCGAATTGGATGAGCTTCTCGGCGTCCTGCTTCCACGCCGGGTCGAGTGCCTCCTTCTTCTCAATGAGATAGCGGGCCATTTCGAGCGGCGCCCAGGAATTCCGGTTGTCTTCCTCGGTCATGTCTTCGAAGAACTGTATCCACAGGCTCGAAGCGCGATCATCCGGCGCGTTGAATTGGAAGGTCTTGATCCAATTCCAGAGCGCGTCGCGCGGCCCTTGATATCGGTCGAAGCCGATCTCGATCAGCGTATCGAAGAGGCGGAGGATATACGCCATGTTGCCGCTGCGTTCGCCCCAGTATTGTCCGGTGACGGAGTCCACCCGGAACGGCCAGGGCGAATGCATCGCGTCGCCTTCGCGCATGTTCTTCATCAACAGGTCGGCAATGTGCAACGCGTGGTCCAGGTACTTGCTGCCCGCTTGTGCCTGATACAGCTTCACGAGGGCGTAGCCCGCAATGCCGCCTTTGTCCGGCTCAATCACGTTCGGTCCGTATTTGGCGTCGCCTTGCGAGCTTTGTTTCATCGGGAATTCCGTGTTCAGGCCGGTCGACCGGGGGAATTCCGGATACACGCCCTCGGGCGGGGTCAGCGTCTGTTCGACAAGATAGTCCCCCATCTTCACCGCCATCTCCATGATCGCGGGATTCGACTTCCCCGTGTACTCCCAGTACTTCAAATACGAGAGGATTCCCATGCCGTCCTGCGTGCACGGAATGACGTCGGTCTTGTACGGCTTGTAGTCGCCGTCCATGAAGGTCGTGTAGACGAACACGGGATAGCCGTGCTCGTTGACCGGGCAGTTCTGATACCACTTCATTTCGAGGTCGATCGCGTCATCCCACGAGGTCCAGGGAAGCAGCCTGCCCTCGGCGTCGTATTGTGCGGGATGAAAGCCCACGACCGCCGGGCGTGCTTCGGGCGCGGCCTGGGCCGCCGTGGTCAAGACACACAAGATAGAAATCAGCATGAGATTTCGCATGGATGCAATCCTCGCCTCAGGCGCTGGGGTCGTATTTCATGATCAGAACTGTTGACACGAGCACCACCGCCGCACCCGCCACCGCGAAGGTGTTCAAGTGCTCGCCCACGAGGACGATGGCCAGAATCACGCCGAAAACCGGAACCAGGTACATCGATGCGGACGCCACCGTGACCGGGAGGTACTGCAGGACGTAGAAGAACAGGAGCATCGACGCGCCGTACATGCCAATCGCCAGGAACGCGAACGCGAGGCCGGCCTGCCAGTCGAACGCGGCCAGCCGCACGATGCAGTCCGGCTCCTGCCAGATCAGCACGGGCAGACTTGCGAGAGAGGCGGTGATATAGCTGAATATCAGGATCTCGACCTCCTGAAAGCGCGCCAGCAGGCCCTTGCAGTAGACATTGTAGAACGCGGAACCCGTGCATCCGCCCAGAATGAGGAGGTTGCCCAGCAGGAAGCTCGATTGAAGAAAGGCACTTTGCCGGAGGTCCTGGATCGACATGAGCAGCACGCCCACGAGCCCCATCGCCAGGCAGAGCACCCGCAGCTTCGTAATGCGCTCGCGCAGGAGCACCGACGCCAGCACCGCCGTAATGACGGGAATCAGCAGATTCAGGATCGCCCCGTTCGACGCCAGCGACTTCGTTATCCCCCAGGTCATGCCCAGTTGGGCCAGGACCTGGCCGGCCACGCCGGCCGCCGCGAACTTCTTCCAGTCGCTCCACGTCGGCCGCGCGGCATCCGGGTTTGCGCGCCGTTTCCACACGAGCAGCGGCACGAGCAGCAGCGTCGTCACATAAAAGGGCAGGAAAGTGATGGCGATGGGTCCCAGGTGGTCTTCGAGGTACTTCACGGCGGTTCCCTGCGCCGACCACATAAGGTTCGTAAGCGCGAGGAGGAAAAGGAACCACGCCATGCGGCCCTTGTTCGTTGGGGTTCCTGCAGCAGCGTTCTCCATGTCTCAAGCCTCCAGCGTGACGACGCCGAACTTGTCCGCGCCCATCGAACTGCCTTCAAACACATAGGGCACGCCGCCGCGCGCCTCGGCGTAACGATTCACAATGCGCTGAAACGCATCCTTGGCACTCTTGAGGCCGAGCACGGCCACGGTTCCACCCGCGCCCCCTCCGGTGATCTTCGCGCCAAAGATCCCGTGTGCGGCGCCTTCCTCGCGCGCGAAGGACACGAGCAGGTCGGTCGCCTCCGCGCCCAGCCCGCAGTCCGTGTACGCGTGATGCGACTGATACATGAGGTCGCCCATCAGTTCGTACGAGCGCGGCATCCCGTGCAGGGCCGCGCCGCGCGAGAGTTCTGAAAAGAGACGCACCCGCGCGTTTTCTTCCACCGCGTAGCGCGTGTTGGCGCGAACCCTGTATGCATAATCCGGGCGCAGTGTGGTGAATGGATCCACATGTGTCTTGGCGAGGGCAAGATAATCCGCCCCGAGCAGCGTATCGGGCAGGCGCTCCTCGAACTTCGCCCGAAACTCCGACGGCGTCACATTCGCCAGGTAGCCGTTCCAGCGTGCATCGACATACCTCGGGATTTGCCCCGACTCATCCAGACGGACAGGCAGGCCTTCCCAATCGCACATGAGCTTGTAGCCCATGAAGGCCGCCGCACGCGCCGCTTCATACTCGATGCCGCTGACCATGTGGCTGACCCCGGAGTCGATGGCCCAGCACTGAAGCGCTTCGGGCAGGCGAATGAGGGGTTCAGGCAGGCACGGCTGGCATACGAGGGGCAGGATGCAGCCTTCGTCGCCCAATACGGAGGTGATCTGATCCATGATCCCACAGGCCGAACGCGCGATGACGTTCTCAACCCATTGGCAGGCTTCGGCCAGTTCAATGCTGTGCAAATCGATTCCATAGCAGCGCGCCGCGGACTTCATTACGGCCACTTCCACCGCCGCCGAGGAACTCACGCCCTTGTTCAGCGGCACTTCGGACGCGATGTAGACATTTGCGCCGTGCGTCACCGCTTCCGGAAAGCGCCGCCGGAGCAGGTGAAATACGCCCAGGACATAGGCCGTCCACGGCGCTTGCGGGTCGGCGTCCACGAGACGGATTACCGCCTCGTCATCCGTCAGCGCGTCTAACGAGAACTCCACCTGCTCCTTCCAACCGCGTGCCCGCATCTGCGGATTCAGGAACACAAGCGTGCCGTCGCCGCGGCGTTGGGCCGCCGCCCAGGTGGCCTCGCGGATTGTGGCCTCGAAGACCAGGCCTCCGGTGTAGTCGTCGTTGCCCCCCATCAAATCGAGGCGGCCGGGCGCGCGGCTCACATAGAGCGGGCAGCCCGGTGAAAAGAGGTCGCCGCGTTCCCGCATCCCCGAAACACAGTTCAGGAAGTCATCCATGATGTCCGCTCCCAATCTAACGCTGAAGAATGAAAGGAGAGCCTAGCATTTCCATTGGCACCCCGCAAGGGCGGCTGTTCCTGTGTATTTGATCCTCCCCCGGCCTTTGCGTCACGCTTATCCGCGATGAAAGGGGTGAGCATATGCGCCTGTTTATGATGGGAACGTGTCTGTTGGCCGCGTGGACCGCCGCCGGCGATCCGGCGATGCTTGATTTATCGAAGGCCGTGCTCGTGGCGCGAAGCGATGAGACGCGCCATGCCAAGGCCGCCGCCATGCTCCAGGACGAGATTGCACGGCGTTGCGGCATCCGGCTTCCGATCTCCGCGCAGGCGCCGCCACCGGAAGATGCGGCCCTTCTCCTGGGCACCGTGGCGGAGTTCCCGGCACCGGAGGGCGTCGCGGTGCCGAAACAGGCCGAAGGCTATGCGATTTCCGTCACGGGCCAGCGGGTTTATGCGTTGGGGCGCGATGAACGCGGCATGCTGTTCGCCGCCGGACGTCTGATTCTGCTGCTGGATTGCGCGGCGGATACATTGCAGCTTCGGGCGGACACACGCATCGCCACCGCGCCCAAGTATGCCCTGCGCGGCACGCAACTGGGCTATCGCGCCACCGCGAACAGTTACGATGCCTGGGACATCGCCACGTACGAACAGTACATTCGCGACCTCGTCCTGTTCGGCGCGAACAGCATCGAGTTGGTTCCGGGCTTCGATCCCGAGGAGGTTGAAGGCCGGGTGATGAAACGGCCGATGGGCGAAATGAACCGGGAGATTGCCGGCCTGCTCGACGCGTACGGACTGGACCTGTGGTTTTGGATCGCGGCGCTCGAAGATCTCAGCAAGCCCGCGGAGGCAAAGAAGGCGCTCGAAGACCGGCGGGCGCTCCTGCACAGCGTGAAGCGCCTGGCGGGCGTGTTCGTGCCGGGCGGCGACGATGGGACGAACCCGGCCCGGGCGCTCATCCCGTGGCTGGCGGATTTCGCCCAGGTTCTGCGCGAGGAACATCCCGAGGCCACGCTCTGGGTTTCGAACCAGACCTTCTCCCACGAGGACAACGCCTATTTCTTTGATTGGCTCGAACACGCCCAACCCGATTGGCTTACGGGCGTGGTCTACGGCCCCTGGACGAAGATGAGTTTGCCGGAAATGCGCGCACGCACGCCCGGGCGTTACAAGCTCCGTGCCTATCCCGACATTACGCACACGATCCGCTGCCAGTATCCCGTGCCCGACTGGGACCGGGCCTTCGCGCACACGCTGGGCCGCGAGCCCGTCTGTCCGCGTCCCCGGGCCATGGCGCAGCTTCACAACCTCTACGCGCCACAGACCGAGGGGTTCCTCGCGTATTCCGACGGCATCCACGACGACCTGAACAAGTGTGTCTGGCTCGCGTGTGCCTGGGACCCGGAGTCCGGTCCGGACACGGCGGTCCAGGATTACGCGAAGGCGTTCTTTCCCCGCAGCGCGGCCGGACTGGCCGCGGAAGGGCTGAATCTCCTGGAATGCAATTGGGAGGGTCCGCTCCTGGAGAATCCCTGGATCGGGAAGACGCTTGCGACATGGCGCGAAGCGGCCGAAAAGCATCCGGCCGAACTCGAAGGAAACTGGCGCCTCCAAATGTACCTGTTCCGCGCGTGGTACGACGCCTACGTCGCGCGAAAAGCGGCGTTGGACGCCATGCAGGAGGGGGGCGCCTATACAGTGCTCGGCCAGATGGGCGAACTCGGAGATCAAAAGGCCATCGAGGAAGCGCGTGCCATCCTTGGAAAGAATGAGCCGGACGCCGAACTGCTCGATGCCCGGGGACGCATCGAGAGCCTTGCCAGACAGTTGCTCCACAGCATCGGTTTTCAACTCAGTGTCAAGGAGCCCTATTTTGCGAAGAATCCCGAGCGCGGGGCGGTGCTCGATTTCCTCGATACGCCCTTGAACGATCGCGTCTGGCTGGCCGGTCAACTGGAAGCGGCGGCCAAGAAGCATTTTCGAAATGCGCGTGTCGAGGCCATCAATTGCCTCACCCGCTGGACGAATCCGGGTCCCGGCGGGTTCTACGACGACCTGGGGAATCCGGCCATGAGTCTCCATGTCCTGCGTCCCAGAACTTGGGCGGAGGACCCCGGCTTCGTTCAGTCCGTCCAATGCGAATACATGGATGCGCCGGAGACCCCCTTGAGTTGGCAGGATCAGGCGCAGACGCTCTACGGCACGCCGCTGACGATGCACTACGACGGACTCGAAGCTCAGGCCCGCTACCGCGTGCGTGTCACGTATGCCGGTCGGTTCAAGCCCACGCTGCGGCTCGTCGCGGACGGCATCCACGAGATCCACGGTCCCTTGGCCCAACCCCAACCTGTCCAGCCCGTCGAGTTCCACGTGCCCGCGGCGGCCACGGCCGACGGGTCCCTGGACCTCGAATGGCAGTTGGTGGACGGGCGCGGCTGCCAGGTGGCGGAGGTGTGGCTGCTGAAGCAATGAGCAGGGCCCGGCTCCGGCCGGGCGCCTTCCGTCGCGGCCTACTTCACTTCGAAGAAGCGCTCCCTGACCGCGTTGCAGACGGGGCAGCGGTCCGGCACTTCGCCCTCAATCGTGTTGCCGCAGACGTTGCACACGTAAAGGG
>CAILVY010000067.1 GCA_903837785.1 Candidatus Hydrogenedentota bacterium | reverse complement strand
CCTCACCCTCGCCCTCGCCCACGCCCTCGCCCTCACCCTCACCCTCACCCTCACCCTCACCCACACCCTCACCCTCACCCTCACCCTCACCCTCACCCTCACCCTCACCCTCACCTTCACCTTCACCTTCGCCCTCGCCTTCGCCCTCGCCCTCGCCCTCGCCTTCGCCGGCGGTCTCAACCAGCAACAACACATGTTCGGAGGAGAGTTGCTCGCGTGCATCCGCAACAACGCACCAGTAGCTGCCCGAATCCGCAGGAGTAAGCGGTCCCAACGACAACGTCGGCGCATCCGCGCCAAGAGCACTCCCTGCTCTCATCCACTGATAGTGAATCGGCGGCATCCCGCCGCTGATGCGGACGGAGAACGTATGGGATCCGCCCTGGGCCACGCTTCCGCCGCCGGGCTGCTGGCTGAAAGCCAGGTGCTCGTAGACTTCCAGCGCCGCCACGTTGGAGGTGATGCTCTCGGAATCGTCGGTGATCACGCACCAGTATTCGCCCGAATCGCCCGGAAGCACATAGCTGAGTTGAAGTGAAGGCATATCGCCGCCCAATGGGGCCGCGTTCTTGTACCACTGATAATGCGCCACACCCTCGTTGTCTTTAACGGCGAGGGAGAAGGTGAAGGAGGTGCCGGCGTAGACTGTTCCGCCCTCCGGCTGATCGGTGATGGTAAGCACGCAGTCCTTGCAGCAGGGCAGGGTGTTCGGGTTGAGCGCCGGGTCCATGGCGGCCGCTGCAAAAGCGTCAAAATTCCCGCAGACCGCATCGTACTCCTGCTTGTTCGTGAACCCGTCGCCGTCAAGGTCGCCTGCCGCATTCAGGAGATGGCCGAGTGTCAGGTTGTAATCGGCAAGATCCACGTGAATGCTGGCCTGCCGCGCCAACCCATCCACCATGTCCGTCACGCCCACGGGTTCGTTGATCGTGAAGATGCCCGCGGCAAAGGTCTCGTATTCCTCACAACTGAAGTGATAGAGCAGTTCGAGCAGGGTGCACTTGTATCCGAGCGTGTTGTCGCGGCCGACCTGGATCAGGTTGGCGGAGAACACGGCCAGCACAAGGGCGTGATGCGGAGCACTGTCATCCTGGAGCACCCGGTCGAGCAGGCGGACATGCGCCCGGTCCACGATGCCGTTGGCGTCCTTGTCCCGCGTGTTGGGATCCCACGGCGGTTGGACCGTGTCCGCGGCGATAATCTTCAGAAACGCGGCCTCGATGCCCGCATCCAGCGCCGTGGCCGTGCCCGCGCACAGCACAACGCCCAAGAACAGTATCCGCCAAAACCGATTTGTGTTCACCGTCGGCACCTCTCCCACTGCGGCACGCCTGCAGACCGCTTATGCTATCATAATCTTGCTGCGCGCCCTTTGGTTCCCTGTTTTCCGCCTGGTGCTTCGTCAGGCGCCCGAAGGACTCAAGACAATGTAGGTCGGCAATCCCAACAATCCAAAGTGCGTCCAGACGTCCTTGACCGGTGCGGTGGCCGGGTCTTCCGCCTGATATTTAACCTTCACATAGCCCTGGAGCCGCTCTTGAACCGCGGCATCCTTCAACGTGCTCTTGTTCATGACCAGGCAATTCTTGCACCACGTCGCCCAGAAGTCGATCAGGATCGGCTTCTTCTCCGCCTGCGCCTGCTTCAGCCCCTCCTCCAGCGAAGTCAGCCAGCCGCCCTCCTCGACCGCGCTCGCCTCGACCGCCTTGCGGTCCACCAGATAGCGGTCACTGAAAAGTCCATAGGCCAAGTGCCCGTAATACAGGGCAAAAACGATAATAAAGAGGCCGAAGGCCTGCTTCAGCCGAACCATCCACCCCCCCGGCTTGGGCAGAAACGAGAGGCCCGCGCCGGCAAAAGGCCACGGAATCGCCATGCCCACCCCCAGCAGAAACGGCAGCAGCAGCGCCAGCACCTGGCCCTTGGCAAACTGGTCCTGGGCGTACAGGATCGTGTAGATCACCACGGGCGCCACGCACGCACCGGCCAGCAGCGCGGAGATGGCTCCCATGACAAAGGCGACGGCCAGCCGGCCCTGCTCATTGCGCCGAATCCCGACCTTGGCCTGGAAGCGGCTGAAATCGATGTTGATCACCTCGAACATGGCCAAACCGAGCAGAAAGAACAGCACCGCGATGCCGGCGTTGAACCAAATCGTGGCATTGATCGCCCCGAATGCCTGGGAAAGCCCCAAGACGACCACGAGCCCAAGCGACCCATAGACCAGCGAAATCCCCAGGCCATAGGCGCCCCCGAGCGCGAAACCCCGCGCGCGCGAACCGGCCTTCGCCCCCGCGCCGATGACCGCGATGGTTATCGGGATGAGCGGCAGTACGCAGGGCGTAAGGTTCAACAGCAACCCCCCCCCCAGCACCAGGCCCAGCACGAGCCATATGCTCTTGCCCGCCAGCGTGTTAGCGTGTTCGGGGAGGCCATTCTCCGTCTGGTCAAGAAAGGCGAGAAAGCCCTTCACATTGGCGTAACCGCTCAGCCGCCCCTTCTCTGCGAAGCCGCCCGCCAACTGGCGCCAGTCGCCGGATGCGGCAGTGGGCGCTTCCCCGGCCTTGGCGGGCGCCTTACCCGGCGTCTCCTCTCCGGCCTCCCAGGGAATCTGGGCGGCCAGGGCCTTGAAAGGCTCCTGCGCAAGCACGGGCCGCGAGGCTTCGACCACCGGCACGGCTATCTCGAAGGCGAGGTCGGCCGGCGGGGCACACTGCTTGTCGTTGCACGCCTGATAGTGCAGGCGCCCCTTCAGTACATGCGTTTTCAGTTCCGCCGCCTCCGCCACGGAAATCACGAGGCCCACGGCAAACTGCTGTTCGTATACGGCCAGCGGGTCCGGCGAGAAGCTCAGTTTCAGGACCGTGTGCTTCGGATAGACGGTCTTCGCCGGCGCGAGCCCGGGCGCCTCGTCCAGCTTCAATTCCGTCGGAATTGTGAAGGCGTCCAAGGGCTTGTTCGAGTTCACGTGCCAGCCCGGCTCCAGCTGGAACGCCACGGCCACCCGCAATTGCTGCCCGGGATGAACGCCGTCCGTCTCCGGCACGGCCTTATACTCGATCTTCGGCCCTGCCATCCCGGGCTGGGACCACGCCACTGCGCCCAGTGCCAGCCAGAACAGCATCATTATCGGAAGTGCTGTACTCGTTCGAAAACGGAACATGCTTCGACTCCTCTTTGCTCCCGCCCCTCTACTAACCAGCCGTTCGAGCGAATTCTTCCCCCTATCTTCGTCCGGCAGCCGCAGCCAAGTCAATGACCCGGCCACCCGGCGCACGCGCATCCTTCCCTTCTCCCGGGTCTTTGGAACATACTCTGCGTTCAAGCACGCGCAGGTTCAGCAGCCGCTTCGGCGGCTTGGCGCGGCGCGTGCTGCAACCCGGGAACCATGGAATGCTCTATCACGTGCTTCTCAGAACCTCTTTGCTGTGGACCGTACTACTCATTGCGGCGTTCCCCGCAACGGCGTCCGCAGCAGTTTCCGTCTATCCCGACGATGCCTACTCGCGGCCGGCGGACGACCCGTGGCACTGCTTCGAAACCATGTGCGGCGTGGTGCTGGCCGGGACCGCGACCCAGCGTTCGGCGGAGTTCCACCACAATGAATTGTTGTCGGTAGTTGGCCCGGGCGGGCGCGAGACAGAATGGCGCTTCCAACGCAAACGAGGCGTTGTCGCGGCCCCGAACCTGGGCTTCTTCGAGAATCTCCGGCGCGCCCCGGCGCGTATCACGTTTCACGTGCGGAATGATTCGAAAGCGCCGCTGGGATTCACGGCGTTCCTGCAGGAAGTCTCGTGGAACCGGGACGACGAGAAGCGCTATGCCCAATGGATGCTCCCATCGCAGGACACAGTTGCCCCCGGCGCGGATCAGGAAGTTGCGTTCGCCATGTCCGAGGCGACCGGCGACAAGTCCGCGGCAGGGCGGACGGCCTGGTTTCCCGCACGGCTCACGATCATCGTCTCCGCGATGGAAGACGAGGTCGACTATACGCTCCGTCTCAGCCGCCTGACGCTTCACTATGCCGACGCCCCCGGCGTCACCGCGGCCGCAATCGCGTGTCCGGAATCGATTGAGACACCGGAGGTTTCGTTCGGGATACAGGCGTCCGGCATCGCCGCGGCGGATTGCTTGGACCTCGAGGTGCGCGATGAACCCTGGGTGCTTTGGCGCATCCGGCTGACGCGCCCGGAACGGGAATCGCTTGCCGGCACAGGGACCGCCCGCGTGACCCGCCCCGTCCCGTGGCATCTCCCGCGGCAACCGCTCACCGCGGGCCTCATGGTGAACGGCTATCGTGCGGCCGGGCCCGCGCCCCGGCTGACGCTTCACACGCCGGCGGGAACCGGTTTCCCCAAGACGGAACGCCGCGAGCACAACGGACGGCCCACGTTCTTCGTAGACGGCAAGCCGCTGCTCTGGAGCGGCTATGCCTCCTATGATTTCCAGCCCGGCAACGTGAACGAGTTCGGGGCGTCGGGCGCGGACATGTTCGTGGTGGCCACAGACGCGGGACGGCATGTGCATCAGATTGCCGCGCCCACGTGGCGCGATTGGGAGCGCTGCGATTTCGGGGAGCTGAACGAGCGCGTGGCGATGGGCCTGCAGGCGAATCCGGCGGCGTATATCACGTTGCGCGTGTCCCTGGCCTTGCCGCCCTTCTGGATTCAGGAACATCCGGAAGGCCGGGCGATCGTGAACGGGGGGCCGTGGGAGGAAACGGGCAGCACGGCCCTCTCGATCACCTCGGAGGCCTGGCGGGAACAAGAGGCGGCCTGTTTGCGGAAGCTCATTGAGCACTGCAAGGCGCAGCCCTGGGCGAAGCGAGTCGTCTCGATCATCCTCGGCGGCGAGGTGACCGAGGAGTGGTTTCAGTGGGGCTGCAACGACGGCCAGTTCGCGGACTACAGCGCCGCGAACGCCGAAGCGTACGCCGCATGGCGCCGCGAGAAGGGCCTCGCGCCTTCCCCGATTCCCTTGCCGGAGGAACGCAAGCGGCCGGGCTACGACCTCTATCCTCCGGACGACGCGGGCAGGAACAGCGCCGCTTATGCGCAATTCCTGTCGGATTCCACCGCGGACACAATCGGATACTTCGCGAGAGTGGTCAAAGAGGCCACGGAAGCCCGGTGCCTCACCGGCGCCTTCTATGGGTATGTCGTCCAACTCGCCGGCGAGCCGCGCCAGCACCTCAGCGGGCACTTCGCACTGCGCCGCCTCCTCGACAACCCGGACATCGACTGCCTTCTCGGCATCCCGCTGCACAATTTCCGAAGACTGAGGGACGGCTATGATCTGTACACTTCCGCGACCGAGAGCATCTTTCTTCACGGGAAGGGATACGTGAACGAGAACGATCTGTTCTCCTGGCTCCACAACGGGCCATGGCACACGGCGTACAACCCGGACAATCCGCGTGCCGGCGCCCTCCGCATGCATCAGCGCGTCCTGGCCGACGACATGGTTCACGGCGCCTCGCGGCAGTGGTTCTCGCTGCTCGCGAGCTGGCATCATGACGGGGAACTGCAGCAGGAATTCGCACGCGAGATCGCATTGAACGGCACGGCATCCCGCCTCGACCGCGCCTCGCGCGACGAGGTGGCCTTTGTGATCGACGACAGCTCTTTCGCCTGGATGCCGCCGGAATCCACCCTGCCCCGGGTCACGCACGCGGACCTCCTGTATGCGCTTGGGCGCACCGGCGCCCCTGTGGGCGTGTGGCTCCTGTCCGACCTCGACCGGCTTCCCGAGCGCATTCGTGTCGTCGTGATCGCCGATGCCACCGCCGCCGCGCCGCAGGACCTGGCGAAGTTGAACGCCTTCATTGAACGGGGGGGGCGATGCATTCTGATCATCGGCCCCGCCGGACTGGTGAATCCGGCCACCCAGGAATGGAATTGCAGCGCGACACGGCAACTGACCGGACTGCCGGTCGCCGTCGAGGATGCGGCCGCGTCCGGCGCCGCCACGTTGAGCGCCAGCGGCACGGCGGTGTCCAACATCGCCTCGCTGCGTCCGCGCGCTTACATGGAGGGACCGGGATGGCTCCGGTACAGCGACGGCAAGACCGCGGGCGGGGAGCGGCCACTGGCGCATGGCGGCAGGCTGATATGGAGCGGCGTGCCGCCCCTGGATTCCGCCCTGTTGCGGACCTGGATCGAAGGCGCGGGCGTGCACTGCTACGCGCCGACGGGCTGCTTCGTGCATGCATCCAAGCAGCTTGTCGCCGTGACCGCCTCCTTCGCCGGCGACATTCCGATTCGCTGGCCGGGCCGCGAAACCGCGGAAGACTGTTTCACCGGATGGCGCGCGGAAGGCCTCGAGATGATCTGTCCCTTCGAGGCGGGACAAACCCGCTTGTTCCGGCTGCACTGAGCCGTAGGAATGACGCGGACGACAATTTCCTGCCCGGGTTTCGCCGCCGTATAATGCGGACGCCCCATCCGGAAACAGAACGGCGGGAGAGCGAAGGAGAACGCCATGGGAATGCTGCTTCTATTAAGCTTGTCGCAGTTCGCGGCCATGCCTCAACCCGCCGAAATGGAGGCCGCGCACCGCTGGGCCGCCGCGCGGTGGGAGGCGCCCGGCGCGCCGTTTTCCTTCCTCTGTGACGGAAGGCCGGCGGCGCAGTGGATCGGAACCGCGCCCCCGCGCCGTGAGAGCCGAGCGGCGGAGGACGGGACGACCCACTGGACGCTCTTCTATGCACTGGCGGACGCGGGCCTCGAAATTCGCGTGGACGCCATCGAGTATACCGACTTCCCGGTTGTCGAATATGTCGTGCACTTCAAGAACACCGGCACGACGGATTCGCCCCTCCTCGAACAGATTCAGGCGCTCGATGCCGCGGTCCCGGCCGAAGGCGGCGATCCCGTGCTGCACTACGCGAAGGGCGCCACGTGTTCCATGGAAGATTACCGGCCGATGCGGCGCGTGTTGAACCGCGGCGGCAGCATGCATCTCCAGCCGGGCGGCGGCCGCTCCTCGAGCGACTTCCTGCCCTTCTTCAACCTCGAATCCGCGTCCGGCGGCGGCATGGTCCTGGCCGTCGGGTGGTCCGGCGAATGGGCGGCGGATTTCGTTCGCGAGTCCGCGGACACTGTCCGCCTGCGCTCCGGCATGGCCCTGACACATCTGAAACTGCAGCCCGGCGAGGAAATCCGTACGCCGCGCATCGCCCTGCTGTTTTATCAGGGGGAGCGCCTGCGCGGAAACAATCTTCTGCGCAGTTTCCTCCTTGCGCATCACCGCCCGCTCGTGCAGGGCAAGCCTTTCGGCATGCCCACGCTCAACGGCAATTGGGGCGGCACGAGCGCCGCGGATCACCTGAAGAACATTCAGGCGATCATTCAGCACGATCTGCCCATCGACTACTACTGGATCGACGCGGAGTGGTTCGGCACGGGCCGCTGGCATCAGACCGCGGGCGACTGGCGTGCCAAGAGCGACCTGTATCCGCAGGGGTTCAAGCCGCTCAGTGACGCACTGCACGCCTCCGGCCGCAAACTCCTGTTGTGGTTCGAGCCCGAACGCGTGTGTGAGGGCGTCCCGTGGTACACGGAACACGCGGCCTGGCTGCTGGACGTGCCCAAGGAACGCCGCGCCTACAATTGGGGCGCCTCGCAGGCGGAGCCAGACTGGGTGGCCTGGGAAAGCCGCCGCAATCAGATCAAGGAGAACGACCGGCTCTTTAACTTCGCGATTCCGGAAGCGCGCGCGTTCCTGACGGACTACATGTCCGCGAAGATTGAGGAATTCGGCCTGGACTGCTTCCGGCATGACGCCAACATCGCCCCGCTCGAATTCTGGCGGGCCGCGGATGCGCCCGATCGCCAGGGCATCACGGAGATCCGGTGGGTCGAGGGGCTCTACGCCTTCTGGGACGCGCTCCTCGAGCGCCACCCCGGACTGATCATCGACAACTGCGCCAGCGGCGGACGCCGCATCGACCTCGAATCGATCGGGCGGAGCACCCCGTTCTGGCGGACGGATTACCCCGGCAGCCTGACGGGAAAACAATGCCACACGTACGGCATCTCGTTCTGGGTTCCCCTGAACGCCACGGGCGCGGTCCGGCCGGCGCGCGACGGCGCCTACGCGTGGCGCTCGACGATTTCGAGCAGCGTGGTCTTCGAACTCTTCGGCAACGGCGACGCCCCGCAAGCGCAGTCCGCCCAGGCGGAGTTCCCAGCCGAGACCGCGAAGCAACGCCTGCTCGAATACCGCGCAATCCAGAAATACTATCTCGGCGATTTCTTTCCGATCAGCGAGTACTCGCAAGCGGAGGACGCCTGGATGGCCTGGCAGTTCGATCGGCCGGATCTGGGCGAAGGCCTGATCCAGGTCTTCCGCCGCCCGGCCGGCCTCTGCGAAACCGGACACATTCGCGTCCGCGGCCTCGACCCTGCGGCCACTTATACCCTGACGAACCTTGACGAACCCGGAAACCAAGTCCTGACGGGCAAGGAACTGGCGGAGACGGGGGTACCGCTCGCCCTGCGGGAGGCCCCGTCGAGCGCCATACTCCTTTATCGGCGTCAACCCTGATGCCGGGACGGAGACAGCGGGCCGTCTCCATTTCGGAGACTTCAGGATGGGAGCAGTGACATGCTGCGTGTGTGGATAGTGGCTCTGTTGGCAGGATTCCTGGCGGCCGGGTGTTCCTCGCCCACGCCGTCGCGCGAGGCGTGCATCGCGGTGGATCTCGATTCCATACAGGAGGAGGTCCGTGCGCGGGGGGGATGGGAAGGCTGGGAGAAGGCCGTCGCCCCCTTTCGCAATGCCTTGACGGAGAAACTGAAGATCGTGGAATCGAGCGGCCACGACACGTTCGCCGGGACGGACGGCTTCCTGTTTTCGCGTGGACGCTCCCGGTATCTCCTTCAAACGGACCTCCTGCACCAGACGCCCGGCGATGCTGCGTCGGGCTATGGGAAGGCCTACACAACGATCGTGGATCTGAACGGCCAGTTGAAAGCACGCAACATCGATCTCATTCTGCTGCTGGTTCCTTCCGTCGAAGAAGTTTACGCCGACAAACTCATGCCGGAAGCCTCCGCAGACCTGCCGGTCACGCCGCAATTCATCCGCTTCATCGAAGCCTTGCTCGAGGCGAATGTCGAGGCCGTAAACCTCTTCCCCGTCTTTCTTGAGGCGCGCAAGCATCTGCACGAGACACTTTGCCTTCACTCCGACCCGCATTGGGCAGGTCCCGGCATTGATTTGGCCGCCCAGGAACTGGGCCGCCGTTTGCAGCGCTATCCGGAGCTGCGCAATTACGCCGGACCCCGGCACAAGTATCAGACGCTCGACCTCAGTATCCCGCACAAGGGGGCGTTGCTGGAGGACCTGCCGGATGATCTGAGAGACAAGTATCCGGTGGAGCAATGCGCCGTATCGCAAGTGGTGGATGAGCAAGGCCATCCGTACGCGGAATCAGACGACTCGCCCGTTCTCATCCTGGGCGACAGCTACACGCTGATCTTTCAGCCGGAGGCTGCGGACTTCTCCGCGCACGTGGCGAAGGAAATTGGATTCCCCGTCACGCGCCTGACGCAAGCGGGCGGCGGCCCGGAACTTGCCCGCCATCTGGCGAGGAAAGGCGCCGAGTACATCAACCGGCGCCGGGTCATTATCTGGGTGACAGTATCCCGATACCTGGCGGGCACGGAAAGTGCCAAGTGGGCGGGCGCGAAGCTGCCTTGAGCTGCTGGGGCTACGTTCCCGGCAGACGGGAGGCCCGCCGCCATCCGTGGCACAGGAGAAGCATGGCCAAGGCGCACAGCGCCATGCTTCCGGCGGCCGGAAGATAACTGGAATGATCCGCGGGGTCCGTCCGCGCCAGGAATTCCTCAAGATTGGACTTTCCGTCCCCGTCGAAATCCGAGGCCGGCAGAACCTGATCAATGTCCGCAACCGGGTCATCGGGCTGGGCATCCACGATGCGCTGTTCGAAGACGTCGCCCATTCCGTCGCCGTCCACGTCCCATTGTTCGTCTGCGCGCACAGGAAACGCATCGCCGTAGTCGGGCGCGCCGTCGCCATCGCTGTCCGGCCCAATCAGCGGCAGGTGAATCCGCGAGGGATGCGCCTTGTCGAGATAGAGGGTGTTGTGCGCAACGCGCGTGACGGCGTGCGACTCGGCCGGGGCTTCTCCGGTGTTCGGGTTGGCCTCAAATCGCGGATAGTTGCTCGAGGAAATGGCCACGCGAATCCGATGTCCCGTGTTGAAGGCGATGGCCGCGTGCCATAGATCAATCGTGAATTCATAGATTCTCCCGGGAACCAGCGGCGTGGGCGACTCGAGCGAATCGCGGAACGGCGCGCGGACAATCCCGTCCCGGAGGATGATGGAGCGCCCGTCCGGATAGACGTCCGTGAGTTTCGCCGTGAAATCCGTGTCCGCGCAGTCCGACGACGCCCACAGCGTCACGGATACCGGCCCGGCAATCTCCACGGGCGAGGCGAGCGGCTCCGTCGTAAACACAAGGACGTCGGAGCGGCCTTCCAGCGATTGCTGATCGAAACTGCCGGGACCCACCCCATTGATGAGGTAGTGCGTGGCCCCGCCGATCGTCGGGACGGGGTTCGCGGGGTCATACGCATAGGCCATCGGCGCGGCGCCGGGCGCCGGAAGCTGCTGACGCAGCACGTGATCCGCGTGAAGATAGAGCGGCGCGGTCCAAGAGGGCGGGGGCCAATCCTCCACATATCGGAATTCATTGCCCGCGGCGCCCGCGTCCTCGAAGTCGCCCATCATGTAGTAACACACGCGCGGTAGGCGGTCGTAGCCATTGTCCACGCCCAGCATGTAGTGGTCGAAGAAATGCTTGTAGCCGTAAGGCTCGGGCACGGCCCCGGCCGCCGCCGGCCAGGGCATCCCCGCCCACTCGCCGGCATTTTTGTGCGCCCACAGCAGGAGCACCAGTTTCGAGTGTTCGCGGGCCATGGGGCCGCCGTGTTCGCGCAGCGAGCGCCAGTTGTCGATCGAGTTCTTGAAGTACGTGTCGTACCACCCGGCGCCGAGCAGCACGGGATGATCGCGCAGATGCTGACGGGTGCTGATGTCGAAGCCGCGCCAGAACGTGTCGTATGTGGGATGTTCGAGCACCCGCTGAAGCGTATTGACGCCGTAGGGGGCGTACCACCGGGTGCTCTCGTTCAACTCCCAGGCGCCTCCATAATAGAGGGTGCCCCGATACAGGTCCGCCATCGACATCCACACGAATTCGGCGGAGAGTCCGGGCGCGCCGGCCCCCGCCAGCATATTCACGAGGGCGCCGCGGGCCGATCCCCCGAAGGCGCCAATCTTGCCGTTGCACCAGGGCTGCTGCAGAATCCACGCCGTGGTGTCATAGCCGTCCTGGCGCTCACCCCAGCCATCGTTCAGGAACAACGGATCGTCGGCCCCTTCGGAGCCAAAGCGCCCGCGGGTGCTTTGATTGACCAGCGCGAATCCGGTCTTGTAGTAATCGCCAAAGAGATTCCACGTGAGGTCGGCGTCTTCATTCGGCGTGCGCGTCAACAGCACCGGCCAGGAACCCGGCCCGTCGGGCACCCGGACCCGCGCGCGCAGATGGACGCCGTCCCGCATCGGAATCATCACGATGAAGTCCTGCTCGCTCCACGCGGTGGCGCACAGCAAGAGCAGCGCCCCGATAGCCAGTGTCCGAGTCCTGCGCATCACTCTGGCTCCCTTGCAGCTCCAGCCTGATTATAGCACGCGGGGGCAACGGCCATTTTGTCCCGGCCTGCCAGCGGAGGCGCTGTCCGGCGCCGGCGCGGCCGCCGTTTTTACCGGCCCCGCCGCGATTCGTCCGTGATGCCCTGCCTCGCCTGCCCCGCGTATTTTCGCCGTGTCCTGATCTTCTCCGTCTCGCGTTCCAGAATTGTCTGGGCGAGCGACCGCGCCCGGGCCTGGAGGGTCGGTCCCGTCATCGCTTCCTTGAAACGCCACTCCGCGATATCGAGCACGTACAAGGCGGTGAGCAGTTTCCGGGGATTCTCTTCGAGGAGGATTGCGATGCGCTCGGCCAGGGCTTCAATCAACAATTCCCAGTTGAGATCCGCGTCCGCCACCGCCGGGGGGCGGACGGACCACTGGTCCTTCAACACCGCGCAGGTCGCTTCCAGGTCTTCGTCCATCATCTCGATACTCTCCAACCGGGGCCGCCGGGTTTCCAGTGTATGCCGCCGGCGCCGCGAAGACAACGGGGCGGCGAAGCTCGAAGCCTCGCCGCCCCGCGGGGATACTGGCACTGCCTAGTGCATCAGCGCGAAGGTTCCGGGCGAGAACCCGTCTTCCGTTCCCGCCAGGGCGTGATAGGCGCGTCCCGGCGCGTTGAACAACTGGATCATGCGCAGCAGTTCGGACAAGTCGATGTTCCAGTCCTGCGTGATGTAGTCGCCCGCGTGCGGCGTGCAGTCGGTCCGGCCCGGGAACGGCGCGAAACCATCCTCCGTTCCATCACCGCACTGATAGCCATCGAGGTTGAAGAGCTGGATGACGCGGAGGATCTCGGAGAGCGAAATCGACCAGTCGTGATCATAGTCCGCACTGTGCTGCGCGGCCGGTCCCGGATTCGTGGTCAGGGCCGTCGCAATCAAGTCGGTGCTCAACTCCACGCTGAACGAACTGCGATACACGGCCTGTCCAATGATGGCCGCATCACCCGCGGCATCCGCGGGAACATTGACGCGATAGACAACCTGTGCAGGGAAGGCCGGCGCGTCAAGCCACGCGAACTCAATGCGGCCGCCGGCGCCCGGGTCCGGCTGCGAAACGGCGCCGCCGTTGTTCACGACCTCGGCCACTGTCCATCCGTCGGGCAGTTGCTCCCACAAGCCCAGTGCGGCGACGGTGCCCATCCGGACCTTGTCCAGCACGAGCGTAACATCGAGCACGGAGCCCGGGGTGTAATAGCCGAAGCCGGAAACCTCGCGGGCCAGGGTGAGCACCGGCTCACCCCCGCCGTAACCGCCGCCGACCGCGGCCTGGATCTCGTCCAGCGACAAGAGGCCGTCGCCGTTCGCGTCCACGCGCGCAAACATTTCCGGGGGCACGGGAACAAAGGCTTGCAGCTCTTCCAGCGAAATGCTGCCATCGCCGTTCGCGTCCACGAGCGGGAACAGGTCGACGAGCATGGGCAGCAGGCCGCCCGGCAGGGGCTCGCCTTCGCCGTCGTCCGGCGGTCCGGTCGGGTCGCACCCGTCGATGACCCCGTTGCCGTTCCCGTCAAGGTCCGCAAAGACGTCCCGGGAGATGTACGGCGACAGTTCCTCGTACTGAAGCACGCCGTCGCCGTTGGCGTCAAAGGGGAAGCTCGGGACGCCGCACTTGCACAGCATTGTCAGCGGATACATCGCGCCGACGATCTCGTCCTGGGCGATAAGCCCGTCTCCGTTCGCATCGATCATGGCGAACATGTCCGCGGTGACCAGCGGACTGAAGGCCTGGATCTCGGCCAGCGAGAGGCCGCCGTCGCGGTCAAGGTCCAGCAGGAGCCACAGGAAATCGAGCTGCTCGTCCTGATTCAAGGGAAGCGGGCAGGGCGGAATCACTTCGCCCTCTCCCTCGCCGGGGTCGGAAGGCAGGTCGCCGCAGTCAATCACGCCGTTCCCGTTCTGGTCCATCAGCGTGAACAACTCGAAGGTGATGTAATACTCCACTTCGCTGAACTGCAGCACGTGATCGCCATTCGCGTCCATGGGCGCAAAGGTCATCGGGATCACGACCGGCAGAATCACCTGCACTTCTTCCAGCGTAATCAGGCCGTCGTGGTTCTGATCCGCCAGGGCGAAGATGTCGGGTGTAATCCCCGGGGCGAAGGCATTGATCTCCTCGATCGATACGCCGCCGTCGCCGTTCGTGTCCATCAGCGGCCACAGCAGGTTGATGAGCATGACGGGGTTGTCCGGCAGGGGGCAGGGCGGCAGTTCGCCTTCGCCCTCGCCTTCGCCGGGCAGCGTGGGGAGATCCTCGCAATCGATTACGCCGTTGCCGTTGGCGTCGAGCTGGGCAAATTGATCCGCCGTGACATAGCCGGAAACTTCGGCGAATTCGATTACCCGATCGCCGTTGCTGTCCAGGTACGGGACAAGGTCGCCCGGAATCAGTGACAAGAACGGCTGGAACTCTTCCAGCGTCAGCTTGTCGTCGCCGTTGGCGTCCAGCAGCGTGAACGCCGTCTCCAACGTGAAGCCGTACGGGGCGAGCAGCTCATTGATGTCCGGAACCAGGGCGAGAATCTCGGCCTGATCCACCCCGCCGTTGTCGTTGCTGTCCACCGCGTCGATGACGAGCACCAGCACGGGAAGGGGATCGCCAGGCAACGGACAATACCCGCCGGGTTCACCCTCGCCTTCGCCTTCACCCGGAATGGGCCCCAGATCACCGCAGTCGATCACGCCGTTGCCATTCACATCGAGCAGGCTGAACTGCGCTTCCGAGATATACGGCGTCAATTCGCCGGGCTCCAGCACGCCGTTGCCGTTTGTGTCCACTTCCGAAATCAGATCGTTCGAAATCATGGGCAGGAACGGGAGGAATTCCTCCAGGACCAGTTTGCCGTCCCGGTTGCTGTCCATAAGTCCAAAGACGGTGTCAAACGTAAAACCAGAACCTTCGAAGAGATCGTTGATGTTGGGAATGGCCGCGAGGATCTCGGCCTTGTCCGCCCCGCCGTCATCATTCGTATCCACGGCGGAGATGATCAACGCCAGCAACGGCGCCGGATCATTGGGCAGCGGGCAGAAGATGGGCGGCTCGCCTTCGCCTTCGCCTTCTCCCGGCACGGGCGGCAAATCACCGCAGTCCAGCACGCCGTTGCCATTGGCGTCGATGGACGCATACTGATCCGCCGTCACGTACGCCGAGAGCTCTGAGAACTGCACCAGGCCGTCGCCGTTCGTGTCAATGAGGTACTCAAACCAGTTGCCGGGGAGATAGGCCATCCACGGAATCACTTCCGCGGGCACATCGATCGCGCCGTCGTGGTCCGAATCGGCGACGGCGTAGACCGTGTTCAGATTGATGCTGCCAAAATAGGCCTGGATCAACTCGTCAATGTTCGGAACGATCACCCGGACCTCGGCCTGAGAAATGCCGCCATCGCCGTCGCTGTCGATGATGGGCATCACGAGTCCCAGCAGTGCGAGCAGGTCGTTGGGCAAGGGGCAGGGCAGTTCAATCTCGCCTTCGCCTTCCCCTTCTCCGGGCGGCGTCACGTCCGACAGGTCGCCGCAGTCAATCGCCCCGTTCGCGTTCTTGTCCAGTCGGCCGAAGAGTTCCGCCGAGACATAGGGAGCGACTTCAAACGGCTCGATCAGGCGATTGCCATTCTTGTCAAGATAGGCCACCAGGTCCGTCTCCACGGGAATCAGGGTTGGAAAGGGAAACGCCCCGGGATTCAGCTCGGCCAGATCCAGTTTGCCGTCGCCGTTCACATCGAGCAGGGCATACACGAGGTCCAATGATGCACCCGAGTCGGCCAGGAGCGCTTCAATGTCCGGAACCGCGGCGATCAACTCCGCCTTCTCAATACCGGCGTTGCCGTTGGAGTCCACCGCGGATATCGCCAACGCGATCAGCGGAAGAGGATCTTCCGGCAGCGGGCAGAAGGGCGGAATGTCGAGGCCACAGGCCCCCGCGATCGGAAGCAACTCATCGAGGCTCAGTTTGCCGTCGCCGTTGGCGTCTGCAAGCGGAAATAGCGGATCCGCGGCGGGCCAGACCGCGCCGAACATCCCCGCGTAGTCGTTGTACTCAGTCAACGTGACGGCCGCGTCATGATCCGCGTCTATCGCAAAGAAATGGGCCAGTATCAGCCGGGTCGGCGGACACTCCACGGGTTCACCCTCGCCTTCGCCCTCACCCGGCGGCGCGTCGCCAACATCGAAGCAATCCAGCACGCCGTTGTTGTTGGCATCCAGCGCATCGAACTGCGCTGCGGTCGCATACTCGCTGACTTCCGCATACTCGATGACGCCGTTGCCGTTCACGTCGATCAAGCTCAGGATCCCGTCCGGGAGCAAGGCTTGCAGGACCGGCACCAGCGCCAGCAGTTCCGCCAGTGAGACGCTGCCATCGTGGTTCGAGTCGACCAGACTGAAGTACTGCGGCTCAAGCGGATACAACGCCTGAACCTCCGCCATTGAGAGGCCGCCGTCGCTGTTTGTGTCCACGATCGGCCAGATCAATTGGATTAACACGACCGGGTCATCGGGCAGGGGGCAGGGGGCTCCCTGCGCCTGGCTCGGCGCCGCCACCCCGAAGATGCCGGTCATGGCCAAGGCCAGCGCAATAAGGACGTGTCGGATTCTCATGAGGACTCTCCTAAGGTTTCAGGCCGTTCCTCGGCCTCAAGTTCCCTCGCTCTCTCTCGTGCGGCAAAGCGCAATACCGCTCGCGCCTCATCGCTTCTGATACCGCAAAACGTTCTCGACCTCTCCCTATTTGACGGAAGGCAGGCGGTTACGCCGTAACGGGCGGCGCTTTGGATATCAGACAAAACGTGTATCGAACCGTCTTTGTGGAAGACGTCAATTCGACAATCGGCAGGTTGATGCCCCGACCCGGGTTCGGCGCGGCGCCCATCAGCGCAACGCCGCGGCGGCCTTCCAGGGAAACCACAAAATCCTGCGATTGCGAGATCAGGCAAGGAAACTGCTCGTCCGTCGCTGCCGGCGGCACGACCGGCGCTTTCGTGTGGCGCGCCTGACTCAGCATGCGCTGCACATCCAGTACATTCACGACGCCGTCGGCATTGACATCCGCATTCGAGTGCAGCATCCGTTCGAAGGCTATCTGGAGGTTGCGGAAATCCACGCCCGGGTCCGGCACCGCGGCATCCAGCTGAGACAAGATGCCCCCCGGTCCCGCAACGCTTCCGAACGCGAGGACCACCACGAGGAGACACTTTCCCGCCTCTGCAAACATCCGGCCATTCCCTCTGCGTGCATTTCTAGCTTATCACAGGTAAGACACCGTGTCAATCCCCGTGGCACCCAAAACACGACCATAAATCCCTCATAACCGGGATGCACGCCGCCGTTTTCCTTGATTCTATCCATTTCGAGCAGCATAAACTCCGGCTATCGGGCGGGGGATATTCGTGAGGTCTTGGGAGGAACTTCCCTTCCCCCCAACCGCTTCGTTGCGTAAATGCCCCCGGAGTGTTAAAGTTGATGATGGAGGGCTGTGCTTCGTGACACGTGCTCACTCGAGATCCCTGTCTGCGGTGCTTATGACGCTCTCGCTGACAGCGGCGCGCGTGGACGCGGCTTCGTTATGGGCCGGCCCGCCTTCGCCGGTTGAAGACGCCTATGCGGTGCCCGTGTTGCTGGCCGGGGGTTCGGGGGGGGCGGTGGCCAGTCTCCAGTTCACGCTGTCGGTGCGCGCACAGGACTTCGAGGTGCTGGACGTAGTTTCAGGCTCGGTTGCCACCGCGGCGAACAAGGAAGTCATGTTCAGTCAGGAGGGCGACACGCTCCGGGTCATCGTGGCAGGACTGAATCAAAGCGCGATCGAAGGCGGGGAAATTGCCGTGGTCTATTTGTCGCCGCGCGAGGGCGACAAGGCACCGGAGGCGATGCAGCCCGCGGACGTGGTTTTCGCCAGCCCCGAGGGCAATGCCGTGCCCCAGGATGCCCCGGAGGCGGAGAAGGAGGGTGACCCGGCCGCGCCAGTGCCTGACGTGCCCGCCAGCCCCCACGCGAATCCCGCGGCGTCGGCCGCGCCAACCCCAAGCGCCCCAACGGCTTCCAGCGCCACTTTGGATAGTGGCATCGGCGGCATGATACCCGGGTACGGCGATGGCCTCGCGGGGCAGGCAAGTAACGGGTCGGCCGGTCTGAAACCCGCCCGAGGCGGCAGCAACGTCCTCCCGGCAGCGCCTCAACCGCCCTCATCCTTGGCCCCTCCGGAACCGGTGCGGGAGACGCCGGACGCATATGCGTCACCGCCATCCCCTGCATCCGCCCAGTCCGCGCCCCAAGAGCGGCCGGTGCTCGCCAGGAGGGTCCCCCCCGCGGCCCGGCCCAGATTGGCCGGCCTGGCCCCCGTACAGACACCCGAAGCTGCGGCGGCGCCGGCCGGTACTTCGCCGATCGAACTGCCCGCCCCCGAACACACTGCACTGGCGCTCCCCAGCCAGCGCACTGATCCCCTCGCGCCCGCTTCGCGACGGAATGCGCAAGAGATGATGCGACTTCTGCAATGGGTTTCGCTGGGCATCGGCCTGGCGCTCAGCGGCCTCCTGCTGGGGGGTCTGTGGCTGTTCAAGCGGATGATTCTGGGGCCGAAACGCAGGAGCGGAGCCAAACGGGGCTGAGTTTCCACTCGTGGCAGGCCGCTCCGCCCGCTCGAATGGGCTCACTCCACCTCCCCCGTTTCGGGCTTGTAGCGCCAGGCCTGTCCCTTGTACGGGTGATCGGGAAGCTGCGTGAGTGGCCCTGACTTCACGAGGTCTTCGAGCACCGGCGGCCATCCCCCGTGCTGTTCCTTGTACTTGTCGAGGCCGTTGCGCAGGATAGTGAGGCCCTGCTGCTTGGCCGTGTCGAGCAGGGTGGTGCTTTGCACCTGTCCGTCGGCGTCGATGAAAAAGCGCCCGCCCAACGGATCGGGCGGAACCGCCTGAATCAGCCGGGCTTGCGCCAATTCCTCGAGGTTCGTAGCACGGCGACCGCTCATTTGGAGGAACTGTTCCATGCGCCGATTGAGGATGCTGCACACTTCCCGCAGTTCGAGTTCCTGCAGCTTGCGCGTGGCCAGGTCCCGCAGCAGTTTGTCGCTGCTGCGCGCCAGGTTTTCCCACATGTCCCGTTCAATGTCCACGAGGTTGTACTGCCCCTGAAGCTTCGCGGCCAGTTGCATGACGATGCCGGGCGCCCGCCCGGTGGCCGCGCTCAAGGCAAGATAGGCCGCCGCGCGCCGGGCGGAATCCGGCTGGTCCTTGCGGTTGACGAGGTAGATCATGGCCGCCTCGTAGGACAGGTCCCAGGCCTCGGGATTCTTCACGATGCCCCGGTCCAGCAGTTCGAGGCTGGCATCGTCTTCGGCCTTCAAGGCCGACAGGAAGATCGCGCCGTAGCGATACGCATCCGTAAAGTGCGGGTCGAGCGCGATGATCGTTTCGAGCATCTGATCGAGCCAGGTGAACGCGCGGTCGCCCCGGTTTTCCTTCGCGACGTATTGCACGCATTGCAGCCAGAGCAGGTCGGCCACGATACTGTCCATGCCGCCGGTGAAGTGATGCAGCAGCTTGGCGTTGGGCAAGTAGAGCAAATCGCTCTTGAAATCCTTCGCGCGCGCGGCGTCGAGCCGGTCCTGCGAGTAGATCGCCGCGGCAAAGATGCAGGCGGCCAGGGGCAAGCCCAGCAGCCATCGTTTGCGAATCAGGCCGTGCATTTCACACGTCCTTGTTTTCAAAGGCCAGGGCAGCAAGAATCAGCAGCACGATTGTGTAGGCCGCGCCGTATCCCATCGCCCACAGTACATAGGCGGGGGCGATGGGGACGCCGTTGGCCGCCTCCGCGCGGAGGTCGAAATTGCTGAGATTCGGAATCACATAGTAAGCCGCTTCCAGGAGCGTCTTCGCCCAGGTCCCGTCAAACTGCGGCGGCAGATCGCGGAACACGCCCGTGGCATGGCCGAAGAGATAGGCGGAGAAGACAATTATCGCGCCGAGGATGGGCGAACTCATGGAGGACATGAGCACGGCAAAGGCGGTGACGAGCAGCAGCTTCCAGAAGATGAGCAGAACCGCGAGGAAGTAGACCGCATCCAACGTGCCGCCGAGCAGCAGCACATAGCCCGCGGAGACTCCCGTCATGATCAGCGTGGCCGCGACAATCAGGGCCATCAGGCCGAGATACTTGCCGAGAATGAACTCGTAGCGGTGCATGGGCTGCGAGAGAATCGTGTAGAGCGTCCGCTTGTCGATCTCCTTATAGACGAGACTCGTTCCGACGAAGATGGCAATCAGCACGCCAAAGACGGACGTGGCGGCCAGCGAGATGTCCTTGACGATCTTGATGTCCTGGCCGATGCTGATCCAGCCCAGGGCCTTCGAGCCGAGTATCGTGACCGCAGCGAAGAAGAGCAACACGTAGAGGACCTTGTCGCGCACCGCCTCGCGAAACGTGTTCTGCGCTATTGTGAGTATCCTCATGCCGCGTGCTCCCCGTGCGCCTGCTCGCGCAGGAAGTAGTCTTCGAGCGTTTCCTGGACCGGGCTGAATTCGAGCAGGCGGCCCCCGCCCTCCTGAATCGCCTTCACTGCGCCGTTCGCCGATTCCGCATCGGGAAACAGGAAGATGTCGCGCTCCTCGAGCCGGCGATGCTGATCCGCCTTTGCCCGGAGCAGCGCTGCCGTGCCGGGCAGCACCCGCTCGGCGGTAACTTCGACCTGGGGGGTCTGGCCCGCGAGCAATTCGTCGATGCGCCCCTGCTGCGTCAATCGCCCCTTGACGAGAATGCCCACGCGATCGCAGATCTGTTCGACGTCGCTGAGCACGTGCGAACTGAAGAAGATCGTCTTGCCCAAGTCGCGCTGCTGCACAATCAGCTCGCGAATCATCCGGCGTCCAATCGGGTCGAGGCCGCTCATCGGCTCATCCAGGATCAGGAGCGGCGGATTGCCCACGAGCGCGACGGCGAAACCGACGCGCTGCCGCATGCCTTTGGAGAAGCCCTTGATCCGGTCATTGCCGATCGCGCGCAGGTCAAGCATGCCGGAGAGCTGCTCCCATTCCCCGGCCCGCTCGGCCGCGTTCAGCCCGCGAAGCTTCCCGTAGAAGTCCAACGTCTCTTTCGGCGTGAGGTACTCGTAGAAGTACGGTTGCTCCGGGAGATAGCCCGCGAGCCGGCGCGTCGCACGCGCGCGGATGTTCTCGCCGAAGAGGAAGGCCTCCCCCGATGCGGGCTGCAGCAAACTGCACAAGATCTTGATCGTGGTGGTCTTGCCCGCGCCGTTCCGCCCGAGGAACCCGAAGATTTCTTTTTCGCGCACCATGAGGTCAAGGGCGGTCAGCGAATGAACGGCCTGCTTGCCAATCCCCTTGTACACTTTGGACAAGCCCTGCGTCACAATCGCATCCATGAACCGGGTCTCCCTCACGTTGGCACTCCCGCATTCTATAACGGAAGTCGCCATGCGCCGCAAACGCCGCCCGCCGTGCAGTGCGCCGGGTGTTTCGCGTATGCTGTGCGGAGGCCGGAGATTCTCCCGAGAACGCAAAGGAAGTTTTTCGTGAAGGGACGTTATTATGTGCTGACCGCCCTCTACTGCGGGGCCATCTTCTGGATGTCCTCGCAACCGGTGAACGTGCCCACCCGCTATCTCTTTCCGGGCTGGGACAAGTTCGCCCACGGCATGCTTTACGGCGGGCTCGCCGCCCTGATTTCCGCGGGCATGCACTATTCGGACCGCGCGTGGCGGCCCTCGGTCCATTTCTTCGTGCCCGTCGCCTTCTGCATTGCCTATGGCCTGAGCGACGAGATCCATCAGTATTTCGTGCCCAACCGCTCCTGCGACCCCATCGATTGGATTACGGACGCGGCGGGCGCGCTGGCGGTCCAGACGGCGCTCTTCGCGGGGGTCTGGCGCATCCCGCTGCGCAGCGTGTTTGAGCGAAAATGAATCGTTTCCCGCCTTTCGGGTATCATCTTCCTAGAAGCATGCAACTTTCCCCGCAGGAACCTTCTGTTTCGTATGTCCCCGGACCTGGAAAATTCCGATGATGTTTCGCCGCGCCGCCGAGGCTGCGGCGGGCTGTTCTTTCTCGTGGTGCTCGTGGCCGGGGCGCTCTGGGGGGCGGGCCTGGGAATCTTTGTCTGGGTGATCGAAGACGCCCGGAACACAATCGCCGCGCTCGAGAGCTACCGCCCGAAGATCGGGAGCAAAGTGTATTCGGCCGACGGCGAACTCCTGGGAGAGTTCACGACGGAGCGCCGCGAAGTCATCGCCCTCAATCAAATGCCGCTGTTCCTGCAGAAGGCCTTCATTGCCACGGAAGACGACAAGTTCTATGAGCACAAGGGCGTCCGGCCCGAGGCCATCATCAGCGCGGCGATCTCCACGCTTCAGGGCAAGAAACGCGGCGGCAGCGGCATCACGCAGCAACTGGTCCGCAATGTTCCGTCGCTCGGCGTGGGGAAAGAGGATTCGATGCAGCGCAAGATCCGGGAGGCCGTCGTCTCGCTCCAGGTCGAGCAGCGCTTTACGAAAGACGAGATCCTCGAGTTGTACCTCAACCTGATTCCGCTGGGGATCAGCGCGTGGGGCGTCGAAGCGGCCGCGCATCAGTACTTCGGCAAGACCTGCCGCGAACTGACCTTGAGTGAATGCGCCATGATCGCGGGGCTCGCGCGCACGCCCAATCGCAACGAGCCGTTCCGGAATTTCGACAATGCCAAAGGCCGCCGGGACATCGTGCTGCGCCAGATGCTTGATAACGGATTCATCACCCAATCGCAATGCGAGGCCGCCCTCGCCGAGGATCTCGCTGCCGGCTTGCTTACCCCCGAGAAGCGCGAAGAACTCAAAGCTGCCAGGAAAGGCATCTTCACGCAGAACAAGGCGCCCTACTTCGTCGAGGAGATCCGGCGCTTCGTCCTGTCGAAGTATCAGCAGAATGAGGTCTTCGAGGATGGCCTCGAGATCCAGACGACGCTCGACATGCGCATGCAGCGCGCCGCGGAAACCGCCCTCTTCACCGCCCAGGACGAGTTCGACAAGAAGAAACGCGACGCCCTCGAGAAAGCCGGGAAACTCGACGAGTTCGTGCCGGTGGCGGGCGCGCTCGTCTGCATCGACAACCGCGCGCCTTATCAGGGCTTTGTCCGCGCCATGGTTGGCGGACGCGACTTCGCCAAGGAGAAGTTCAACAACGCCACGCAGGCCCGGCGGCAACCCGGTTCGAGCGTCAAGCCCTTCGTGTGGGCGGCCGCCATCGCCGCGGGCTATACCCCCTCCACGGTTATCGTGGACGAGCCGATACAGTTCGCCTCGGGCAGCGGCAAGCCGTGGGCTCCCCAGAACTTCAGCGGGAAATTCTCGGGCCCGATCTCGCTGCGGCAGGCCCTCGAACAATCCGTCAACATTGTCTCCGTCAAGCTCGTGGATCAACTCGGCATGCCGCTCGTCCGGTCGTACTTGCAGCGTTGCGGCATCACGACGCCGATTGACGACTCCGTCGGGCTGACGCTGGCGCTCGGTTCGCCCACTGTCACGATCCTCGATCAATGCGTCGCGTATTCCTGCTTCGCCAACGGCGGCGTCCGCAACGATCCCGTGATGATCACGGAGATCAGGAACCGGGACGGGCTCTCGCGCTACGACTACAACGCCTTCGTGAAGCGCGAGCAGGCGCTCGACGCGAAAGTGGCTTACGTCGTCGCCCACATGCTCCAGGGCGTCTGCGAACCCGACGCGAAACGCGGCTATTACCCCACCGGCCACCGCACGAAAGTCCTCGGACGGCCCCGCGGCGGGAAGACCGGGACCACAAACGAAAGCAGGAACATCTGGTTCTGCGGATTCACCGCCGATTTCACCTGCGTCGTCTGGCTGGGCTACAGCGACAACCGCTCCCTCGGCCACGGCCGGGAATTCACCGGAGGAACCCTCGCCGCGCCCATCTGGACGAACTTCATGCTCGCCGCCGAAGAAGGGCTCCCCATCCGCGACTTCGACGTCCCCTACGGCATCACGTTCTTCAATATCGAGCGGCTCAGCGGCGTCGAAGGCGGCGACTACAAGGAGGCCTACATCACCGGCACCGCCCCTCCGAAAGTCTGGGCACCCCAAAGCGGCAGCACCCCCGTCGAACTCGATTTCAGCACCCCGGCCGAGTGGTGATTGCGCGGCCCCTCCTCCCAAAGGGCTCAAGACACCCAGTCGGCCCGAATATCGCCGTTCACTCGCTGGGATTCAGGACGACGAGTTCCCACTGATGCATGCGCTTGGGGAGGGTTATGGAATGGCCCTCGACTTCGGCGTCGAGCCGTCGGCCTTCCGTAGTGCAGAGCACGGCACGGGCAACGGGGCCCATGCCTTCGGGCGGTGAAACCGTGAAGCTGGAACAAGCGTCCGGACTGACGTTCCACACAACGCCGCGCCACGCCGTCCCGTCCGTGAAGAACTGCGGCACGAGCCACGCGCCGCCCTCGACGGAACCCGTGGGAATGCCGCGGCTGAGCCAGAGCAGCACGCGGCTGATCTGCGCCTGGCGCTGCGTGCAGAGATTCGTGCCGGCGGTGGCGTCCCAGGGCATCACGGCGACGCGTCCGCCAAGGCTGTTCTCGAAGAGGACCGCGCCATGGCCGAGCGCGGCCTGCGACGGGCTGCGCAGCATGCTGATCACGCGGGTTCCTTCGCGGAGGCTGGCCTGCAGCAGCCGGTCCTTGTATGGCTTTCCGGCGTTGAGCGACATCTGTGCGCCGGGCCGAAGGGCAAAATCGGGGCCGAAGCACTCTTCCATGCTGAACAACACGTCCTCCTGCGTGATGAAGCGCGGGTGGTCGAGGCCGATGTATTCGCCAAAGCCGCGCTCCACGAGGATGGCCGCGGCAGGGCCATCGATCAGGAGTCCGCGCGAAAGCCAGTCGCGCAGTTCCTCGTCACGGAAAGTCCAGGCCATGGCCCCGGACAATGCGTTCACATAGGGCTGCGGCGACTTGCTGTAGGCGAAGCCGAACGGCGCGAGCCACTGATCCCATCCGCGGGTGTTCACTTCGAGCGCGGCCCAATCCAGGCGGCCGCTGGTGCGCAGCGCGCGCGACATATCCGGATGCCAGGGCACGCCCACGCCGGCGGGCTGCATCGCGCGGCTGAACTGTCCGCCTATCCAGGCGAGCATCGGCTTCACGCGGGCCAGGTACTTCGGGCGTTCCGGCTCATCGGCCGGCGAATTGCCCATGAAATCGTAGAGGCTGATCGCGAGCCCGTCCGAGGCGAAGACCTGCGCCAGCGCCATCTGTGCGGTGGTCTGGCGAAACGATTTATTCCATGGCCCGTACGGGAAGTTTTCGATTTCGGGAATGCTCTCCACGGCCTCCGGTTGAACGAGCCGGTTTTCCTGCATCAGGCTGATGCCGTGAATCAGCATCTCGGGGCCCGCGTCCGAGTAGCCCCAGAAATGCGGCCGGTGCACGTTCGGCGGCTGACTGGAGAGCGCAGTCCACCACGCCGCCCACCGCCGGCCTTCGGCCGCGTGCGTCTCCGGATGGCTCGACATGAGTCCCAGGCGCGCGCCGCCGGCCTCGGCGATCTCGCGCCATGACGCCAGGAGTTCACAGTGCTGCTCGTCCCAGAGGTCGAACCACTGTCCGCGCCAGGGATGCGGCGATCCCGGACGAAGCACGTTGCGCACAATGTCTTCGCGGGAGGCATCCACGTCCGCGCGGACGTTAAAGGCTTCGACGTGCAGCGGGCACCAGCAGCCGCCCCAGTCCAGCGGCTCATGATTGTGATAGCGGATGTCATCGTCCACCCAGATCACGCGGAAACGTTCCGCGGCGAAGAGCCGCATCGCTTCCGCATAGTACGCGCGCCAGCCCGGATCCAGCGGACATACGACCGCCGCCGCCGCGCGGCCGCGCCAGTCCATCATCGTCTGCCAGCGCTGATCCGCCTTGAGCTGGCGTCCCCGGTCGCAGTGCAGCAGCGAATGCCATGGATTCAGGCTGACGGCCACCCCCCGGGCTTCGAGGGTCCGTTTCCACGGGCGGATTGCCGCCATCCAGGCCTTGATGCGTTCGAGCGGGTCATGCCCGTCATTCTGTTCCTCGGCGAACGCGAAAAAGATGACCTCGTCCGCCTTGCCCTTCCGGCAGACATCCATGATCTGATCGCGGATCGTTCGGCTGTCTTCATGCGGGCCAAACTGCATCCGGAGCACGTATCGTGCCGCCATTGTCCGCTCCCTCCTCGGCTTCCCGCCGGGAATCATAAAACATGCATCGCGGCAATGCATCTTTGAGTTCGCCCGGAAGGAATCGCGCCGAATGCTCAGGACGCCGAATACAGGACGCCGTCGGCGCCGAGGACGAGGATTTCAGCGCCGCGGCCGGGCTGAGCGCATTGGACGATGACCGGAGGCCCCGCGGTGGCCGAAAGCGCCACTTGCCACAACAATCCTGGCGAACCGTCTTCGCCGATGCCGAAGCCATACAAGACATTTCCGGCAGTGACGAGGGCTTCATCGCGGCCATCGGTGTTGATGTCGCCGCTGGCCGTGCCGGCGGGCGTGCCGGTCCACGGCAGCGGCATGCGCCACTTCACAAGACCGGTTGCGGCGTCGTAACCGCGAATGCCGTCTTCATAGCCAAACCCAAGGACCTCCGGCTTCTTGTCTCCGTCAAAATCGCCGAAGGCGAACGCGGTGGGCGATTTGCTCAGCGCGTCCCACCACGCCAGCGTGCCGTCCGCGCGAATGAGCGCCGTCATCGGCGCGCCCGCCATCATCACACTGGCCTTCCCGTTCCCTTCAAAGTCTCCCGCAACCGGCAATCCATAGTAAACGGGTTTCTCCGGCACGGGATCCCACACGGCATTCTGCACGTGGAGATTCTTCCCGGTGTTCCCCTGGAGAAGATAGAACAGGCTTGGGTAAAAGGACGCGATGTCGTCCAATCCGTCGCCGTCAAAGTCCGCCAGGGCAAACGGAGTGCCACCGACGCCCCGGCTGTGCATTTCCGTGTTCTGCCGCATGCGCCGCCACAGTTCACGCCCATCCGCACCCGAGAGCAGCGCGGTTTCCTCGCTGTGCATCATGGAACGCCGGATCGTAATCAGCACATCCTGCGTTTCGGAGGAGGTGAAGTGGGCCGTCTGCCAAAGGACGATGCCGCCGGAGTTCCACACGGGCGGCGTGCCCGGAATCGCCTCGAAATCGTGGTGCCACACTTCGCGGCCATCCCATTCTTCGGCGACGAGCCGCGCGTATCCGCCCGGTGCGGCAGCCGCGTACACGATCTGGCGGCCACCGTCGCCATGGAGGTCCGCAATCACGGGCCCGATAGCCTGCGGCCATGTCGTGCTCTGGCCGCGCCCGTTGATGCGCCGCAGGACTTCCGCAGGCTTGCCTTCGCGCGGCGGGTGCAGCACGGCCAGGCTTTCGCCGGTGCCCTGCACCACGAGAAACGGTTCCTCGCCTTTCGCGCAGGCCACGGCGGGCGGCGCCGGGGCGACGCCGGGGTTTCTCTCGCCGAGCCTGCGCAGAGACGCGCCCGCAAGTTGCACGTTCAGCGATTGCTCCGGAGGAAGGACGCTTCGGCACAGCATTTGTCCGGCCGCGTCCACGGCCATGGCCTCGATGGACGGCGCCTGGACGGAGACGCGCGATTCAAAGCCATTGGCGGTCCAAACGGCAAGTCGCAGGGCATTGCCGCCCTTCTCCCGCAAGACGGCTGTCACGCCCAGCCCGGTTTCACGCACAAGGGCCGTGCGACGCCCGTATGTTGCGCCTGAGTTGATGTTCGCGGGCAGTGGCGGTTCCCACGTTTGCCATCCGGCGTCTGCGCGGTCCCACAGCGCCGTCAAGCCGCCGTCTCTCCATGTGTACACGGAGATGGGGCCGAATGCCGGCACGCCGCCGCCCGCGGTGCGCGTCGTCAACAGCTCTTCCGCGTGATCGGCGTTCACATCGCATACGCCCGCGAAGAACGTGTCGCGCAGTTCCGTCTTGGCCACGCCACTCAAGCCGTCGCGGACTTCAATGCGCCACGCGCCGTCGTAGCGGTTGATCAGCACTTCCTGCCGTCCGTCGCCGTCGATATCCGCCACGCAGCGCGGATGGACGCGCAGGATTTTCTGCGGATTCGAGATGTCGAGCTCTATGGGTTCCTGCCAAAGCATCGCGAGTTTGCCGTCGCGATAGCCGAGAACGTCCACATGCTTCGCGAAATCCGCCTGGACGACGAACTCCTGTTTCCCGTCGCTGTCCAGGTCATGCACGCCGAAGTAGCCGTAACTCCGGCCTTCCGTGAAACGGCAGATATCCTCGATCCTGCCGCTGACGGCATCGATGACCACGAGGTTGTACCACGGAAGAATCGCCAGCTCGGGCGCCCCATCGGCGTCGAAGTCCCCGACGATCGGATTGGCGGTCACAGTGTTTCCGTAGTCCATCCGCTCGGTTTCCCAGATCCGTTCCCATGCGTTGTTCCGCCAGGCAAAGCACAGCGTGGTCCCTTCGCGGCGTACCTCGAACTTTTCGAGTCCCGGAGCATCCGGCAACACGTCCGCATAGGCATGGAACGCATCCGTCGGAATCGGCTGCTGTTTCCACTCCAGTTCGCCCATATGCGGGGCAAGTCCCCAGCGGGCATCGGCCGCTTCCTCCGGCGATCCTGCCGAGTCCTCCGTGCCGTTCGGCACGGCAACAAACAGGCATTCCCGGGATCCAATGGGGAGAGTCCAGCCGATCTTCGGCGCGGTGATATTGCCGCGTGCGGGGCTGTGCCCGTCGAGTGTGCCGTTCCGCCGTGGGCACGGCCATTCCCCCGGCTGCGGCAGGACCTGGGCCGCGCTTGTCGCGCCAATCAGCAGGAAAGAGAAGAGAAGCGCCAGGGAGGATAATCGCATATCAAGTCATTTCCCGGCCGCGTGTTTCGCTTTCGACGCCGCCTCCTGCTCTCGCCGCACTTTCTCCGCAAACGGCCATCCGCGTTTCACGTCAATCTCGTAACGGCTGCGCGTGATATAGTCGCGCAGTTCTTCCATGCCGTACTCGTGCGCCAGGGCGCGCGCACTCACGCCGGGCCGTTTTGCCTTCAGCACGAACCACGCCTCGCGGTCGAGCCAGCGATCCTGCATCACGTCGTCCGCGTGCTCCTTCAGCAACTTGTCATGCTTGTTCATGTTGAAGTCCTGATGGAAAATGCAGCGGTCAAGGTCCAGCGTGAGCCGCGAGATGTTTACGTCATTGCTCTTTTCGTAGAGCAGCAACTCGCCCGAGATGTCCCAGGCAAAACAGTCCGCGCGCATCGTTGAGGATACGATGTAAAAGCGGCCGTTGATCGCGTGCGCCTGCAGCGACATGCCCGCGGAGTAGGCGCTCGAAAAGGCCACCAGTTCCGCGCCGCGGTCCGCCATGCGCTGCCACACTTCCGGATAATTCGCGTCGAAGCAAATCGCCATGCCCAGCCTGCCGAAGTCCGTCTCGAAGACCGGCGCCTCATCCCCCACATCCACGCCCGGCTTCAGGTCGTACTCCGACCAGAACGGAAAGACCTTGTTGTAGAGGCCCGTAATCTTGCCTTCGCGGTCCAGCAGGACTGCCGTGTTCAGGCGCTTCCCGCCGTCCGTCCGGTCAATCGGACACACGATGTACGTGTGGTGCTGCTTCGCAATCGCCGCCATCGCCGTGACGCTGGCGCCGTCGAGCGCTTCGGGCGCCGTCTGCCCGGTGAACGTCTCGGGCAGCACAATGAGGTCCGTGCCCCTCGCCGCTTCCCGGGCGACGAGCGGCGCAACCTGCTCCAGCGGCCGCGGACTAAAGCCGATGCTCACCACGCGCACCGGCCGCCCAATCTTCTGTTCTTCGGCAAAGGCCGATCCCGCCGCCACTATCCCCGCGATCAGCACGAGCGCCAGTCGTCGTTTCATCGTATGCAACCTCCACATGTTGCCGCCCGGGCCCACGATAGCACACCCGCCTCCGGTCCGTCATCGTGTGCCGTCAGCGAAGTGCGGTGCCGCGGCTCCGCCCGTGCTCCGGCCCCCCTCGCGTGCGGGAAGCAGGGGGTACTGGAAGAAAGGCCCACCCGCGGCGGTTCTTAGAGGGGGAGTAGCTATGAACACTGCATATCCCGAACTGAGGCTCGGCACGTCGAGTTGGAGTTCCACGGACTGGGTGGGCAAGTTCTACGCGCCGGGCACCGCGACCAGGGACTTCATCGCGGCCTACGCGCGCACGTTCAATTCCGTTGAAATCGACGCCACGTTTTATGCCGTCCCGCGGAGGTCCACTATCGAAGGCTGGCGCGATCGCACCCCGCCCGATTTCGTCTTTGCAGCCAAAGCGCCTCAGCGCATCACTCACGAGAAGTTCCTCGTGAACGCCGAGTCCGACCTCAACGAGTTCCTGGAGGCCATGTCCATTCTCGGCCCGCGGCTCGGCCCCATCCTCTTCCAGTTTCCGTATTACGCGCGGGCCAGCGGCGTAACGCGCGACGAGTTCCTCCGCCGGCTCGAAGCCTTTCTCCCCAAGCTTCCCTCCGGTGGCCAGTATGCGGTGGAAGTGCGCAACAAGTCCTGGATTGGCAAGACGCTGCTCGCCATGCTGCACAACGCCAAGATCCCCCTCGCGCTCATTGATCACCCCTGGATGTCGCCGCCCGGCGAGTTATTCGCCAGGGACGGCGTCCTCACGGGCCCGTTCGCATACATCCGCTGGCTTGGCGACCGCTACAAGATGGAGCAGATGACCCGGACCTGGAACGAGACGCTCGTGGATCGCGAAGCCGATCTCCAGCGCTGGGTGCCGCACATCCTCGGGCTGCTCGAACGCCGCTTCCCCATCTTCGCCTACGTCAACAATCATTACGCCGGCTACGCCCCGGGAACCGTGGAACTCCTCAACGGCTTGATCCACGACGCCCAAACACGTTAGCGGCCGTTCGTTGACATGGCCTGCACACACGCATCCATCGCGCACTTCGTGTAGAATGCGGCCCAACGGAGGATTGAGGGTTTATGAGCGAGAAAAGCACTCCTGAGAAGGCAGAATCCGGCAAGCCGCCCATCCCCTTTCACGGCGCGCAACGCCGCAGTTGCTACAACAACTTCGCGGAACATCTCCTGAACGCGTTCAATCCCAACATGCTGTATCCTGAGCTGCCGCACCGCTGGAGCAATGGCGATTGGGCGCAATTCATCGATATGCTCGGGGACTTCGGCTTCAATTGCTTCGAGTTCTGGCTCACGCCCCGGCTCTTCAGCCGCGCCGGCCTCGACGACGCGTTCGGCCGCCAGTTCGCGGATCAGATCAATGCGATCATCGCGCACGGCGCAACGCGCGGCGTCGGCGTCAAGATGATCGCGGCGCTCAGCACAGTTGGCGAGGACTGGCACACGCATTGCCCCAACGTGCCCGGGGAATGGAAGGAGTGCCTGCACCTGTGGGATGCCTGGACACAGCGACTCCCCGGCCTCAGCGTCATTGGCATTTTTCCGGGCGATCCCGGCGGGTGTTCGCGCAATGGGTGCACCGCCCGCACGTTCATCGACCGCACGCTCGAGGTGGCCACGCTCGTGAAACGGAATCAGCCCGGCGCCGAAATCGAGATCGGCACCTGGGGCACGCCGTTCTGGGGCTGGGGCACGATCCAAGGCCCTCCCGGATGGAACGGCGAATTCATCCCGAGCATCCAGGGCAGCGCGTGGGTCTTCAACAAGGACCGCGCGGACGATGCGATGCGCCATCTGCTCAAACGGCTGCCCGAGTTCCCCGCCGACACGTCCGTGGCGATCAATCTCGGCTTCAACTCGGACGGCAACCCCGAGGCGGACGGCGGCGCGCAGGATGCGCGGCCCTGGGCGCGCGAGATTGCGAAGACGCACCGGATCACGACGTGGGATTTCAGCCTCACGGAAGGCGAGAATGCAATCATGCCGCACTATCGCTTTGATCGCCTCTTCGCCCAGCGCAAACGCGAGCGCGAAGCGGCGCCCTATCACGGCGGCATCTGCTTCACGATGACACCCCTGCTCAATCAGCTCTCGCTCTTCCAGTCGGCCCATTCCTTCCTCGAGCCGGACGGCGACCCCCGGGCGCTCACGCGCGCCTTTTACAGGCGCCTCTTCGGCGAGGCGGCCGAGAAACTGGCGGACTATCTCCCCCTCTTCGAGATCATTCCCGACTGGGGAAACTACAACAAGATCGAATGTTCCCGCGAGGCCTATCACGCGCGCATGGCCGAGGCCGCAGCCCTCCTGCGTTCGCTCGAAGGCCGCGAGAATATGGGCATTCCCTTCCATCCCCGTCCCGATCAGCACCGCAAGGATCTGCTTTTCTTCTTCGAACTCTTCGCGGACCTCAGCGATGCCTCGCCCGATTTCGATGCCTTGAAACAGCGTTATTGGCAACGGGTCTACGCCGTCTACGACCGCCTGCCCCAACATGTCGACCCACGGCCCCACGCGGCCACGGACCGGCTCATTGAGTTCTTCGCGACGCACTGGAAGACTGCATAGCGAGGCCCTGATGTATAATCCGTCCAATGACTAAGCGAAACTTCATGTCATTGATTGCGGCCATGCTGTGCGCCGCGGGCGTCTTTGCCCAAGACGTGCCGGCGCCGGATGATCCGTGGCTGCAGGCCACGCTCTATCGGGATGAGTGGGGCGTGCCCCACGTCTACGCGCAGAATCCGCGGGCCCTGGGCTTTGCGTTCGGCTATGCCCAGGCCGAGGATCATCTCGATGCCATGCTGATGGCCTATCGCATTGCGAGCGGGCGCGCGGCGGAGGTGCTGGGCGAACCCTACGCGGACTCGGACGCCTTCGCGCTCAAGATGGGCCATGCACGGCTCGCACGCGCCGCCTTCGAGGGCATTGACCCCGTCACAGGCGACTTATGCGTGGGCTTTGCCCAGGGCGTCAACGCCTGGCTGCTCGAGCATCCCGGCGCCGCGCCCGCGTGGGCGGAGCCCGTGCAGCCGCCCGATATCCTCGCGTTGTGGCACGCCTTTGTCATGAGCATGGCCCCGTTCGATCTCCCCGACGGCTATCGCCCGCCGCGCGCCCTCGACACGGGCAATGCCTGGGCGCTTGCACCCGGCCGCACGGAAGAAAACAAGGCCGTCCTTGTCATCAACCCGCATCAGTATTTCGACGGCGCGTTCCAGTGGTGCGAAGCGCATCTGGCGCTGGGCAGTGAACTGAACGTCGCGGGCGCCGCGTTGTACGGCCTGCCCGTCATACTGCAAGGGCACAACGGCCTGCTGGGCTGGGCGCTCACGCCCAACCAGCCGGACTTCGCCGATGTGTTCGCCGAACGCCTGGGCGATCCGGAACGCGGAAACGAGAAGTCGCCGATACCCGGCCTCGAGAAGCTGGCGGAATCCCAGGTTCTGATGCTCAAGTATATGGCGCAATCCCAGCCCTACCGCGTGCGCACGGAGGCTGGCATGCAAGAGCGTTCCATCCCCACGGTCATCGGCCCCCGCGGCCCGGTCTTCGAGCGCGGCGCGAACACTTTGCTCTCGTGGTGCATTGGCGGCTTCCTCGATTTCGGCGGCCTGCGCCAACTGTTCGAGATGGGCCGGGCCCAAACGCTCGAAGCTTTCCAGGCCGCGCTCCTCGCGCATCAGCTCCCCTGTTTTCATATCGTCTACGCGGACCGCGCCGGCAACCTTTTCTACGTCTACAACGCCAAGACGGGCGACCGGATCATGCCGCAGGCCGCCATCGACGAGAAGTTGCAGCAAGGGGCGGATTATCTCGATTGGAAGAAGCCGATTCCGGACAGTGTGCACGAGATGACGTGGGCGCGCCTTGTGCCGCCTGACGCACTGCCCCACATCGTCAATCCGGATTGCGGCTACGTCCAGGCCTGTGGCAATCCTCCCTGGCTCGCGGCCGAGAACGCGCCGTTCGGCCCCGCGGATCTTCCGGGGTGGTTCGTCACGGATCCGGACACGCACCGCGCCCAACGCGTGCGCCAGTTGCTCCGCACGGGCAAACGCTCCTTCCGCGATGCGCACGCCATGCTCTATGACGTGGTGGCCCCCGGCGCCGTGGAGATGGCGCCCCTGCTGCTGGACATGGCCAGGCGCCGGCCCGAACTCGTGGATGCGGCACATCCGGATCTTGTCACGGGGCTCGATTTGCTGCGCGACTGGAACTACGTTGCGGAAACCACTTCCGTGGGCATGACGTTCTATCACGTGTGGTGGGCCATGTTGCGCACTCAGAGCGGGTTTGCCGCGCCCACGGATGAGGCGCTCTACACGCTCCTGCGCGGCAATTCGCCCATGGCACAGGAGATTGCGCTGAACGCCGCGGCCGAGGCGGCGCGCATGATGCGCAACGATTTCCAAAACGTTTCCGTCCCCTGGGGCGATGTCCACCGCATCCTGCGCGGCAAGCGCGACGAGGCGTTGCCCGGGGCCGCCACGGGCGAACCCATCTTCCTCGCGGGCGACCGCCTCTATGCGGGCGGGCGCTGGCACTGCAACTACGGCTACGGTTTCGCCATGGCGGTGCAGTTCGGAGATCCTGTGGAAGCGGTGAGCGTGGTGCCGTTTGGCGCGTCCGACCGGCCGGGTTCCCCCCACTACGCGGATCAGCTTGACCTCCTCGTCCAGAAACGCTTCAAGCGCACGCGCTTCGCCCAGGACGCGGTCTGGCGTTACGCCCAGGGCGCGCGCGGCCGACAGATCATCCTGTATCCGCTCGGCGTGGAAGGCGCATTCACGCTGTCAGCCCCCGCTGTCATCGAGGCGCGTTTGTCCACTTCGATGGAAGCGCCCGGTCCGCTGCCCGAAAGCACCGCGGCGTTCACGCTGTTCGTGCGTCCCGCGCACGTGCCGCAACCTGTGCCGGTGGAAACCGCCATTGAAATGCGCGTGCCTCCCGCGGTCTGCGACCCGGAAAACCTGCCCAAGCTCGCCTTGTTCGCCTTCGAGAAGGATCTCGGGTGGTATCTCGTGCCTGAACAACGCCTCGACGCCGGGCGCGGCGTCTTCGCGGGCGTGCATCGGGGCGGGGACGCTTATGCGATCCTGGGACCGGCAAACTGCCTCATCATGACGAAACCTGAATTGGAAACGGCGGGGGAACGCGGCATTTCGCAGCCCGAATCGCAAAGGAGATGAATCCATGGCACTGTGCATGATGGCGGCCCTCATGGCGCTGCAGCTCGGGGCGGACGCCCCCGGCGGGGTGTATTTCCAGGCCCATCGCGGGGGCGTGGATGAAGTCCCCGAGAATACTTTGGCCGCCTTTGAGCACGCGTGGAGCATCCCGGGGGCGGTGCCGGAAATGGATCTCGTCACGACGAGGGACGGCGTCATCGTCTGCATGCACGACGATACGCCGGAACGCACCACGGACGCGCCGGTGCCGTGGACCGGCAAAAGGCTCAAGGAAGCCCCGCTCGAAGAGGTGCGGAAATGGGACGCGGGAAAGAAGTTCAGTGCTGCCTACGCCGGCGCGAAAGTGCCGCTGCTCGACGAGGTCTTCGCCGCAATGAAGGGCCGGCCCGAACGCCAGGCCTATCTCGACCTCAAGGACGTGGACCTGAAGGCGCTCTGCGCGAAGATCCACGAGCATGGACTGGAACGGCAGATCATCTTTGTGCATGGATCGCCGAAATACTGCGAGAAGCTGCACGCCCTGTATGACGGCGCGCGCACGATGACCTGGCTCTCGGGCAAGCCCGATGCGGTCAAAGCGCGCTACAAGGCGCTGGCGGCCGCTAGATTTCCGGGACTCACCCAGCTGCAGTTCCACCTCGCGGTCCGCGCAACCGAGCCGGAGATCGCCTACGAACCGGACGATGCCTTCCTCGCGGAAGCCGCCAGGACCATGCGTGAGGCCGGTGTCGAACTTCAGGTGCGCCCCTTCGCATTCACGCCCGCTTCGCTGCGCCGGCTGATCGACCTCGGCGTCCACTGGTACGTAACCGACGCCCCGAAGGCCTTCTCCGAGTCCGTCGCCGCAGCCGTCGCCCTGCCCGGAAAACCCTGACGCCGACTCATTGCGGCGCGGGACCCGGGTGCACGGCAATCACGCCGCGGTGCGCATCCACGGAGACGTCCATCCCCGTGCGCAGGCGGCGCGTGGCATCCTCCACGCCGATTACCATCGGCACGCCATACTCGCGCGCGAGAATGGCGGCGTGCGACAGGACGCCGCCCCGTTCAACCACGAGCGCCCGGACCCGCGGCAAGAACAGGGTCCACGCCGGGTCAAGCGTGGTCAACACGGCAACGGCCTCCGCCTCGTTCATGCCCGCGAGTTCGCCCGGGTGGCGCAGCACAACGACGCGCCCCCGGATCACACCCGGCGATGCGCCGATGCCAGTCAGGACGCGCCCCTGTGGTGTTTCGCCCGGCGGTTGCGGCCCGGCGAAGAGCGGCTTGGCGATACGGGCATCCAGGCGCCAGGCATGCTTGCGCAGGGCCAGGTTCGGTGCCACACGCCCGTGGAACAGCGTTCCCAGCAGCTCCTCCCACTCCAGGAAGAAGACGTCGTCCACCTCGGCCAGGATGCCGCGTTCATGCAGCGATCGGCCCGATGCCAAGAGCATTTGCCGCTGCCGCGCCAGGACCCGTTCCCATTCGAAGCGCTGTTCTTCGCGCAACTCGAGCATGCGTCCGATACGGCCGAAGAGGCCCCATTGCCGCCCGGACAACTCGTCATCCGGGGCGGGCGGAGACGGCGCTGCGGAATAGCGCTCCGCGAGTTGGCCCGCCGCGAACAACTCGGCCCAGGTCGGGGCCGCGTAATCGAGCGATTCCGCGCGGTGCCCATAGCGATCGAGAAACCCGGGAACATCTTCGCCTCGGAGCGCCTGTGCCAGCGCCGCATTGGCCTCGCGCGTCACCCGGCCCGCCCGATGTTCGACCGCGCGCATGGCGCGGGGGAATGCCCGGGCCAAGCCCCTCACCAGCCGATACACGTAGTTCGCCCAGAGGTAACTCCAGCGGTGGATTTGCAGGAAACGTTCGTTCAGCCGGTCCAGTGTTCGCCATTGTTCCAGCCATTCGCGCTCGGAGTCCGGCGCAGCCTCGGGCAATCGCGACAACGCCTCGCGAAGCTCCGAGCAATACTGCTCCCACGCCCGGAGATTGAAGAACACGTCGCCGCGCTGGGAAGCAACCGAGCGCAGGGCGGACCACACATAGTGCCACAGCGCTCCCCATGCGGCGTTCTCGTTTCTGCACCCGCAGGTTCTGGGGAACAACTGCCGGAGATCCTGGCTCAGCCACCACCCCGGGGCGCCGGCCAACATCGTCCGATACACGGCGTGCGGGACATAGGCCTGCCCTGCGAAGATGCGAAAGAGCGGCTCGGGCGCGGTCCGTCCGCGCATGGCCAAGGCCTCCGCAATGGCGCTCCGGACAATCAGGGGCAGCAGCGTGGTCCGTGTGAGGGGCCGTATCGGCTCGAAGAAGCGCTGATCGAAGAACCACGAAGTCGAGCATTCGGGCAGACGCAGCGATGCATCGGCCTCCACGGCCGTAATCGGACGCGCCTGCAGGAACCAGAGCCCCGTATCATCCGCGGCCCATTCCACGTCCACCGGTGCCTCGAGCGCCTCTTCGAGCCGGAACAGCGGTTCGAGCAAGCTCCGAACCAGGCTTGGCGCCAGGCCCGACGGGCCATCCGTCCCTGGCTCGGAGCGCAGCAACTCGCATGAGGCCAGGTCGAGCCAGAAGCGCGATGGCGCGCGGCTGCCGTCCACCAGCCCTTGTCCGGGCCCATGTACCGCCTCGACATAGGCTTCGCCCGGGCGCGCCTGGGCGGGATGCGCCGAAAAGAGCACCCCGGAGATCCGCGCCTGCACCCGCGCCTGCAACACGACCGCCATCGCCGGTCCGGAATCCAGCACAGCGCGCAACGCGCCGGGTAATTCTTCGTTCCGGTCCGCGAAAACCGTGGCAAAGCGGCCCGCCTGCGAGCTGTGCGCCCCGTCCTCGAGTTCGGCCGAGGAACGCACCGCCACCCCGCCAAACGGGGGCTGGCTTAACACCCGAAAGAGGTCTGTCAGCGCCCGCGCGGCATTCGAATTGTGTTCCCACGGGCGGCTGAGCGCCTGGTCCGCGGGAATCACACGCCATGGCGGTACCGATAGCCCCGCCCGCTCCAGATGAAGCAGTCCGCCGGCCTTCCCGCCGATTGAACGCGGGGGCACGCCATGGAACGGCCTGAGGTCAAGAATGAACGGCACGGAGCCACCTCCCTGCCCCCATCATACACGAGCCCGGTCCCCGATTTGCTTTCGAGGCGCAAATAGCTGAGAATATGGGGGTGGGATGCAGTTTCTGCATCCTTATTCGTTTGTAGAACTGAAAAACGCAAGGAATCTGAGAAAACCATGTCGCAAATGATGGACGAATACCGGAAGCGGCTGATTTCGGCAGACGATGCCGCCGCCATGATCAAATCCGGCGATATTGTCGACTACTATGCCTTCAATGCCAGTTCCCAGTATCTCGATGCGGCCCTGGCCAAGCGTGCCCACGAGCTGGAGAATGTCATCATCCGCAGCGAACTGCGTCTGGCCATGCCGATGCAGGTGTTCATGGCGGACGAGGCAGGCAAGGCCTTTCTGCTGCACTCGCTGTTCAAGGGTCCGATTGAGAACATGATCCCGGCCGAGCGCTGTGCGCCGATCCCCGCGCGCCTGGGCTCGTACGAGAGCCTGTTCCGCAATGGCGAACTCCGCACGGATTTCGCCGCATTCATGGTAAGTCCTCCGGACGACGAAGGCTATCTCCATTTCTGGCCCTCGCCCGCGCTGGCCAAAGCGGACATCCAGACCTCGAAATGCTTTTTCGCGGAAATCAACGAGACGTACCACCACTTCTGGCACGGCAACGACGATTCCAAGATCCACGTTTCGGAAGTGGACTACATCATTGAAGGCGACAGCCCGCCGCTGCTCCAGGCACCCACCCCCCCGACGTCCGAGGAAGAGGCCAAGATCGCGGGCTTCGTTCTGGGTGAACTGTGCGACGGCGCCTGCCTCCAGATCGGTTACGGCGGCGTTCCGAACGCCGTGGCGCATCTCATCGCCGAATCGAACCTGAAAGACCTGGGGGTCCAGACCGAGGTCCTTCCCGAGGGGCTGATGGCCCTGTACAAGGCGGGCAAGATCACGGGGAGCAAGAAGGGCGTCGACGTCGGCAAGATGACCTCGAGTTTTGTCCTCGGATCGAACGAACTCTTTGAATTCATCCACGAGTGCCACGACGTGCTGCTCTGCTCGGCCAGCTACACGAACAATCCCCTCGTGATCGCCAAGAACGACAACTTCATATCCGTGAACGCCTGCCTCGAAGTCGACCTCACGGGCCAGGTCTGCTCGGAATCCGTGGGATCGCGCGTGATTACGGGCACCGGCGGCCAGCTCGATTTCGTGCTCGGCTCGCAGATGTCCAAGAACGGCAAGAGCATCATTTGCACGCCTTCGACGTACACCCGCAGGGACGGCAAGGTCATATCGCGCATCGTGCCGACACTCGCGCCCGGCGCGGCCGTCACGACGCCACGCTCCTGCTCGCACTACATGGCGACGGAATACGGCATCGTCAATCTGCGCGGCCGCAACATCTGGGAGCGTGCGGAACTGCTCATCAGCATTGCACACCCCGATTTCCGCGACGACCTCCTCCGTCAGGCCAAGGAACTCCACCTCATCCGCTAATCGAGCACGACGAATTGCCCGAGAGCCCCTCCCCCCGAGGGGCTCTTGCTCTTTACTTCCCGCCTACACCCGGCCCCATCGCCGCAACACGTCATACAAGACGATGCCGAAGGCCGTGGCCACGTTCACGCTGTTCTTGAATCCCATCATCGGAATCCTGACCACGGCCTGGCTCCGGCGGAGCACGCGCTCGTTGACGCCGTTCACTTCATTGCCCAGCACGATGGCCACGGGTTGCGGCCACGCGAAGGCCGTCATCGGGACCGCATCTTCGGTAACCTCGATGGAGACGACCGGGATGCCCTGGGCTTCGAGCGCATCCAGGCAGTCCCGGTTCCGTTCGTAGTACGTCCAGGGAACATAGTCGAACGCGCCCAGCGCCGTCTTCTCCAGCTTTCGGTGCGGCGGGTGCGCGGTCATCCCGCACAGGTGCATGTGCGTCACGGCCCCGGCGTCCGCGGTGCGGAAGATCGAGCCCACGTTGAACGCGCTCCGGAGGTTGTCGAGCACGACGTGCAGCGGGGCGCGCGCGATGGGGGGCAGTTCCCCGATCGGGGTTTTTTCGTAATGTGGTTCCAGGCCAGCCATGACCATGATCCTAACGCAGCCCGAAGTGTCATTCCAAACATGGAGTGCGGCCTGCTGTGTTTGCTAGAATGAACCTGCTGAAAGCGAGGTTGCGATGGGACTGCTCTCGTCAAAGATAAACACAAAGAACATGGTGCCCATGTGCCGGCAACTGGCCACAACGTATGACGCCGGCATTCCGATTCTCCGGGGGCTGGCCCTCGTAAAGGAAAGCACGCAGGACAGGTCTGCCCGCGAGGTGCTTCAGTCCATCGCCGATCAAGTGAAGAACGGCGAAACGCTCGGCGGGGCCGCGCGCAAGCATGAGAAGCGGCTGCCCGCTTATTTCATCGAACTGCTCTCCGCCGGCGAACGCAGCGGCCAGTTGGCGGTCATGCTCCGGGACCTTGCCGCCTACTACGAGGATCAGTTGGCCATGCGCCGAAGCATCATCGGCGCCATGGTTTATCCCATCTTCCAACTGTCCGCCGCCTGGTTTCTCGGCACATTCGCCCTGCGCCTGATCAGCCAGCTCGACTTCACCGGCAAGACCGCGTTCAGTTTCGAGGCCTATCTCCGCGACTATTTCACGTTCCAGGCCAAGGCCATGCTGGTCTTCGCGATCATTGTGGGCGTTGCCATCGTGCTGTCCCGGCTGGGCATCTTCCAGTGGATTTGGGGGTGGTTCGCCACGTTCATGTGGCCGATCAAGAACGTGACCCGGAAATTCGCGCTGGCCCGCTTCTTCCGCAGCCTCTCGCTGCTGATCGGCAGCGGGATGCACATCCGGGCGTGCATCGAGAATTCGGCCGCCGTTACCGTGAATCCGTATATTCAGCGGGACCTCCTGAAGGCTGTCCCCTTCGTGTCCGACGGCGCGACGCTTGTGCAGGCCTTTTCCGGCAGCCGCACCCTGACGCCGATGGCCCGCCAGATGCTCCTTGTCGGCGAGCAGAGCGGCAATCTCGAACAGGCGCTCATGAAGGTTTCGAGTTATCATCTCGAGGAAGCCAATCACGCGGTCAAGGTGGCGATGCGCGTTTCCAACGTGTTCTTGCTGCTTGCGATTGCGTCGCTGGTCGGTTATATCTACATCAAGTTCTTCACAACGTACTATGGCAATTTGATGAATATCGGTTGAAGCGGAGGAGTCGTGCATGGCCCGGGATTTCGAACTGGCCGAGGAACCCAAAGACCGCACCAAGCTGATTTGGGTGGGTGTGATTCTCGTATTCGGCATCATGGCCGCCGCCCTGTGGTTCATGGGCCGGCCCAAGTCCGAGTCATCCTGGGTGCGCGCCCGCCATATTCTGGTGACATATGACAAGAACGACCCACGCGATCGCGCCCGCGCACTCGATCTGATCAGCAGCCTTCGCGACCGCCTCCAGAAGGGCGAGAGCTTTGCCGCCCTCGCCAAACAGTATTCCGATGATCCGGGAAGCCGGTCCCGCGGCGGCGACCTCAACGTTCAGCCCAAGGGCACGTATGCGCCGGAATTCGAGGCCTACGTGTGGAGCGCGCCCTTGGGGCAACTGAGCGACGTGGTCTCGACCTCGTTCGGATTCCACCTCATCATCGTGGATGAACGCCAACTTTCCGACGTGGACAAACACGAGATGGAACTGGATCAGCGCGCCCGCGAAGCGCTCAAGGACCAGCCGGGCGGCGCGGCCGTTCCCGAAAAGAAACCCTGAACCGGCCCCGCAACTGGCGGCTCCTCCATCGGGTCCGGCGCGAGGAATGAAAGGCACACCCCAAGCGTGAGCCAGATCGTGCGAGAACGCCTCGAAGCGCGCGAGCGCGAGACCCTCCGTCCGGATGCGGCCTTTGTCGCTGCCTCGCAGGGACGGCAGACGCCCGAAGAGGAAGACCCTTATCGGACCGCCTTCCAGCGGGATCGCGACCGCATCCTGCATACGAAGGCCTTCCGCCGCCTCAAGCGCAAGACCCAGGTCTTCCTTGCGCCCGTGGGCGATCATTACCGCACGCGGCTCACCCATACGCTCGAAGTGGCGCAAATTGCGCGGACGGTTGCGCGGGCGCTCTTCCTCAACGAGGATCTCACGGAGGCCATCGCCCTGGGCCACGACCTGGGCCATACGCCTTTCGGCCATGCCGGAGAGGCGGTGCTCAATGAAGTGTACGCGCCGGGCTTCGTGCATTCCGAGCAAAGCCTGCGCGTGGTCGAGAAACTCGAGAGCCGTCACAGCGGGCCGGGCCTCAACCTCACGTTTGAAGTGCGGGACGGCATCCGTTGCCACTCGCAGGGAAAAGTGATCTTGCTCGGAAGTCCCGCCGAACACCCCGCCACGCTCGAAGGCCGGATTGTCAGCGTCTGCGACGCGATCGCCTACATCAATCACGACGTGGACGACGCCCTCCGCGCACGCATCATCACGCTCGATGACCTCCCCCGCCAGGCCATCGCCTGTCTCGGAGACACCGCCTCCGCACGCATCGACCGCATGGTTGTCGGCCTCATTCAGGGCAGCAGCGGCGGCCCCATCGGCCTCCTGCCCGACGTGCGGGAAGCCATGAACACTCTCCGCGACTTCCTCTATACGCAGCTCTATCCGTGTCCCGCTATCGAGACCGAAATAGCCAAGGCCCGAAACCTTCTCCGCAGCCTCTATCTCCATCTGCTCAAGCACCCCATCGAGGAAAGCCAGGACGGAGATCCGGACGACTCTGTCGAACGGCGCACGGTTGATTTCGTGGCGGGCATGACGGACGACTACGCCATTCAACTCTACGACCGGCTCCTCCTGCCCGCTCCCTGGAAGCGCTGAACATGGCCCCGGTCGCCATTGTCGCGGGCTCCGGCATGGACCTGCGGCCGCTGCTCGACAGAATCACCGACGAGAAACCCTTTTCCGCGTTCGCGGGGCTCGATGCCGGCGGTATCGCCGGACATCCCTGCACGTTTCTCTGGGGGCGCTGCGGCGGCGTGCCGGTCATCCTCCAATGCGGCCGCCGCCATCTGTACGAAGGGCTTTCCTTCCGGGAAGTCACCCGAAGCATCGACCTGCTCCATGACTTCGGCGCCGCCACTGTCCTGCTGCTCAACGCCGTGGGCGCCTTGCTCCCCGAACTCGAACCCGGGGCCGTCGTCGCGGCAGCCCACGTCCGCACCTGGCCCTGCCGGCGCCTCGACGTCCCCGAACGCCTGACGCCGGAGCTCGTGCCGGAGTGCGAACACCGCGGCGTCTACTGCTGGATGCACGGCCCCTGTTACGAAACCCGCGCGGAAATCGGGGCGTTGCGGCAGCTCGGCGGCGCCGTCGTCGGCATGAGCGCCGCGCCCGAACTCCTCCGATGCCAGCAGCTCCGCCTCCGCGCCGGCATCCTCTCCTGCGTCACAAATTCCTGCATCACCCCGCAGGTGCTCACCCACGAGCACGTTCTCGCCACGGCCCAGAACGCCTCTGCCGCCCTCTGCGCCGTCCTGCGACAGAACCTGTTGCGCCTCTAGGCGTGCCCGTCCCTGTTCGCCGCTCTCTTTGTCACGCCGGACGCGCTTGCCTTTTGGGGATCGAGATGCGAGAATCCGCGTCATGAGCACGGACTTGGGCCGCTTTCTCGCCTGCATGGAGTATGCGTCATCCGACCGGCGCCCGAACCACGAATTGGGCGTCTGGCCGCAGACGATCGAGCGCTGGCGCCGCGAAGCGCCGGATGCTGTCCGCGATTTCACCTGGAACTGGTTTGTCGAGGAAGCGGGGATCGCCCTGGACCGGCGCGAGTATGTCCCGGTCCACTACGGATTCCTGCCGCCTTTCGAGCCTGAAGTGCTGGAGGAGAACGCCGAGTACGTCGTCGCGCGGGACCGCCTGGGAATCGTTACGCGGGCGTTGAAGGAAGGCTCTGTCGGCGGCGCGCGAATGTGCATGGATCAGCACCTCGCGCATCCCGTGGTCCGGCCGGAAGATTTTGCGGACATCAAGCGGCGGCTCATTGCGGCACTTCCGCAGCGCTACCCCGGCGATCTCGATGCCCGCATCGCCCGCTGGAACGCGCGGGATTATCCGCTCGTGCTGGGCGAAAACTGCGCGGCGAACGGGTTTTATTGGCGCGCGCGCGAATTCATGGGCACCGAGAACCTGTCGCTCGCCTTCTATGAATACCCGAAGCTCATGCACGAGATGATGGAGTTCTTCGCGGATTTCCTCATCGAAACCAGCCGGCCCGTCCTCGAGAAGATCCCGGTCGAGTACTTCGTGCTCAACGAGGACTTCGCCATGAAGTCCGGCCCGCTCATTGGCCCCGGGATTCACCGCGAGTTTATCTTCCCCCACCTCAGGCGCCTCGTCGAGTTCTTCAAGGCCCACGGCACGAAATATGTTGCCGTGGATTCCGACGGAGACCCCACCCTGCTGATCCCGCTGATGCTGGATGCCGGGGTCGACGTCGTCTGGCCCATCGAGCGCGCCTCGAATGTCAGCCCGCAGCAATGGCGCAGGCAATTCGGCAGGTCCCTGCGCCTCTGGGGGGGCGTCGATAAGCGCGTCCTCACCCGCGGCAAGGCGGCCATCCGCACGCACCTCCAGGAATTCCTCCCGCTCATTGAAGAAGGCGGTTTCATCCCCACGATCGACCATACGGTCCCGCCCGACGTCTCGTGGGACAACTTCCGGTATTACATGGATGCGAAGCGGGCGCTGCTGGACGGAGCCTCCGGTCCACGGTAGTCCTTTCCGGTTTTGCCTCGGGACCACGGATTGCATGGCCGGACACTTCCTGCTACGCTGCCCGGAAATGGAGGAGGCATCATGAGACCTCGTGGATTCACTTTGATAGAGCTGTTGGTGGTTATCGCGATTATCGCCATCCTGGCGGCGGTTCTCTTGCCGGCGCTGTCGCGGGCGCGGGAGGCGGCGCGGCGCTCGAGTTGTTCGAACAACCTGAAGCAACTGGGCCTGACATTCAAGATGTACGGGGGCGAGGCCAAAGGCGGGCTGTTCCCTCCGATGAAATCATGGGACTGCCGGTACACGCAGAATCCGGCGGGAGGCCAGGCGTTCGTGGCGCCGGGGGCCACCATCTTCCGGGTCGAGGCGATGTACCCGGAGTATCTCACGGACTTGAATCCGCTGGTCTGCCCCAGTTCCGTCTCGGCGGCCACGGCCCTCGAATTGTGGGACCAGGGGAAGACGTTGTCCACGCTGTGGGGCGGCAAGGGCGCGGTGGTCCAGCCTTTCAAGGACAACGGCGTGGTCGAGCCCTGCGAAGTCTTTGATCACCCGTATGCCTACTTTGGCTGGGCTGTCGAGGATCGCATGGCCACCATGGAAGCGGACGAGGATCTCGAGGCGAATATTGACGCGCTGTACGCCTTGCTGGACACGACCGTGAGCCAGGCGACCCAAGCGGTGGAGGCCGATTGGAAGGTCAAGCCGGGCACCGGGAACGGCGGCTCTGACGTGATCTACCGCTTCCGCGAGGGGATTGAACGATTCCTGATCACGGATATCAACAATCCCGCGGCGACGGCGCAGGCCCAGTCATCGCTCGCTATCATGTGGGACGAGATTTCCGTGGACGGCGTCTCGCATTTCAACCACGTGCCGGGCGGCTGCAATGTACTGTACATGGACGGCCACGTCGCCTACACCCGGCTCGAAGGCAATCATGGGCGCGGTTTCCCGGTGAACCACGGGGGTGATTTCATTCACGCCATGAGCCACAAGAAATACGGCATGTGACCCGAGCGCCGGAAGGGAGGACAAGCATGGGCTGGGGAAGATACTTGCTGCTGGGAAGTTTGGGACAGCAACTCGACTTGAGCGATCAGCGGGCCGAAATAGATCAACTCCGCAATGAGCTTCGGACGGCGCGGGTTGCCGGGCCGGCGGGTCCCGGACCAATCCGTCAGTTGCAGCAGGAAAACGACGAACTGCGCCTGTATATTGCCGCTCTGGTACGGATCCTGGTCAACAAGCGCGTGGTCACCGCGGAGGAGTTGCGGGAGGTGGTGGAAGCCATCGATGCGGAAGACGGGACGCCCGATGGCCGCTATGAAGGACGGCTCAGTTGAATCGCGGCGAACCGGCCTGGTTCCGAATGCTGCAATAAGTGACCGCCGGGAAGCCTCGCTGGCCGGCCTCTCCGGCGGTCTGCAATCGCCCGTGGCAGGCGGTTATGCATCAAGTCCTCAGGTTCAGAAGTCCTTCATGAGGGTGGACCACGTGGCGCAGATGGGCCAATCGCCCGGATAGCGGAGGTAGGCAACGTGCCCGTCCAGATACAGCACATTGCCGCCGCCGGGCAAGTGATTGAAGCTCCCGCCCCCGCGGCCGACGTCCGCATTCGTGTCGTCGTTCATAATCGCAATTTCGCTTTGTGCCCGGCTCGACGCCGCGGGATTGTTGATGTCCGTGATGTAGAACCGCTCAATACCCTCGCGCAGCCGATAGATGACCATGTCCGTGTTTTCGATCTTCACGTCGCGGTCGAACACCTGGTAGTCCCCGGAAGCGAACGCGCCTTCCACGTTCACGACCACATCATTCGTGAGCGACAGGATGAAGTCGCCGCGGACCACGTCGCCGTAGGATCCCGTGTAGTTCAACTGGGAAATGTCGTTGAGATAATGCTCCGGTTTCAATGCCCATGAGTAGTAGTTGTACGATAGGTTGAACATGCGCAGATGGCAGAAGGTGCCGTTCGGGTCGCTCCGCGGCTGATTCCATTCGCCCAACGAGATCACCTTCGTAATCTCGGGGTCTGAGGGGCACAGGATCACCTTGTAGTCGGTGAGATACTCGGGATAGATGGATTGTGGGTCGGGCGTGAGTGCCACGCCGAAACCGGCGCGGGTGTCGCATACGGCGCACTGCGCAGCCTGGTCCGTCAGGCCGCATCGCTTGATCGGCGGGTACAACTGGCCACTGCTCTCATTGGAGTACATCTTGAACATCAGGCCCAGTTGTTTCAGATTGTTCTGGCAGCTCGACCGCCGGGCCGCCTCGCGGGCCCGCGCCAGCGCCGGCAACAGGATGGCTGCCAGAATCCCGATAATCGCGATGACCACCAGCAGTTCAATCAGCGTGAATCCTTGCTTCCGCATTCTCGTCCTCCTTTCCATGGTTGAACCCGTTTAAAGCCACTCCGGCACACCGGAGCCGGCTTCCGCGAGCAAGATCCGTACCCGTCACGCCTCCGCCGGACCGGAACGGACACCGCCAGCGACTTTGCCCTCAAAGCCCTGATCGAGCCAGGGCCTCTATGCCACCGGACCGTGCAGGGCGTCCAGTCACGGTCACAGCTCTTGCGGCCGCGCAGGACTTTCGCCTCTGCTTTTCGCAGTACTGCAACAGAACACATCTGGCAATCGATTAGTACGAGAAGTTCGACGGCTCGTCTTCCAAGGGGGCTGCGAGGGCCTGCACCCGTATCGCGGCCAGGGCCTCCTCGTCAAGATGCAGCCTGTCGAGCGCCGCCATCCCCCTGTTCGCAAGCCCGGATTCAAGGTCGTCGCCTGCTGGAATCTCCAGCAATGCCACCGCGGCCGCGGTCAGTTCGAGCGTGGGCGAAGGCTCGGGAGCGAGGCCGGGTTGATGATGATAGCGGATGGCGTCGGTGCACTGGGCCGGCAGTCCCCACCTCATCGCCAGGACATACCCGACCTCGGTGTGCGGGAGAAAGAAGAGGTCTCGCTCCACCTCGGCCAAGTCCATTCCGCACAGGGCGGGGTCAATCCGGGCATACGCCGCCGGCATCACCTGCATGAGTGCGAGGCGGCCAATATCGTGGATGAGCGCCGCGCAGAATACCTCGCCCGGCTTTTGATACCCCGTGGCGCGCGCAAGGAGGTCTGCCGCGGTCGCACAGACGACTGAATGCCGCCAGACCCGGTTGCAGTCCACGCCCTCCGCGTTTCGGAAGTGATCGAAGGCGGCCAGCGACAAGACCAGGTGATAGGTCTCCTGCAGGCCAAGCACCCGAACGGCAAGGTCAATGCTGGTGACGCGCCCGGCATATCCGACCGCCGCGGAATTTGCCAGGCTGAGCACTTTCGCGGCCGTGGCCGGGTCCGTCGCCACAATCTCCGCAATATGTCGAACCGAGGTCGTGGAATCCTCGATGGCGGCCCTGACCCGCTCGACAATGCCCGGCATCGGCGGCAGCGAGGAAACCCGCTTGACGAGCGCGCCCACGAAATCATGCCGGAGCGCCTCAGCCGCGCACTGCGCCAATGCCTCCGGCGAGGCTGCTTCGGTACCGGCCGCGGAGTACTCGGCCGACTGGTACAGGACGCCGATCGCCGTCTCGAGTTCGTCCGCCCGGCACAGCAACGCACGCACGCGCAGCCCCGTCAATCCCTCAATGCCCTCGAGGGTGACGGTATCCAGTGGACAAGCCATCGCCACGGTCAGATGAGTCCCCATCCTGTCGATCGGCAGAATCTGGTGTTTCTGTGCGAATTCCCTGGGGATAAGCGAAATGAGGTCGCGGGGAACGCGGTAATTACACAGATCGATGCTGGCAAAATGGCACTCCCGTGAGAGGAATGCGGCAAAGTCTTTGACGGTCAATTTGCCCATCTTTACGAGGATTTCGACCGTCTTTCCGCCCTGCTTCTTCTGGACCTGCAACGCTTCGGCCACGTCGGAGGGTGTAATCAGCCCTGCGCTCACCAGCATCTCGCCTATCCGCGGCTTCCTGTCCGAAGTCGCCTGCGCGTGCGTGCTGCCCGGTCTGGAATCGGGCTTCCCCGGCTGCGCGGCCGTCAGAAGTCCGAGGCTAACCCCTGTCTCCTGCATTGCGCTGCCCCGAAAAAGATGCCCCTCTTTTCGCGAATCGCACCCCATGGCCCCTGCTTTCATCCAGCCCCGTAGGCCCCTTGATCCGTGCCCTCACCGGAAATGCCATGCTGTTACGGTATCACAAATCACCGATTCGGTCAACCGTTCTGTGCAAGGAGCCGCTTTGATTCCGGGGCTTGCTTCAGAACGGTGTTGGAGCCCGGCTTGAGGGGAATGGTCCCGCGACACTGGATGGCCGGGATGGAGAATCGGGCGGGGGAATCGTCAGGCCAGACGCCTCGTTTCCCGGGTCTGGAATGGCGCAGCTTGTTCCGTTGAAGCGGGTTCGTCAGTACTGCCGACGCATTGAGGTCTTCAGGATGCCCATGGCCTCTCTATACTTCGTTACGGTCCGCCGGGCGATGTGGACGCCCTCCTGCTTCTGAATCAGGTCGGCGATTTGCTGGTCGCTCAGCGGCTTGCGCCTGTCTTCTTCGTCGATGAGCTTCTTGATCAGGGCCTGGATGCTCTTCGTGGACTGATTGGGCCCCTCATCGCTGCTGAGACCGGCGCAGAAGAAGTACTTGAGTTCGAAGAGTCCCTGCGGCGTTTGAATGTACTTGCCGCGCGTCGTGCGCGCAACCGTGGACTCGTGCACGCCAACCACATCCGCGATGTTCTGGAGTGTCAGCGGGCGGATGTGTTCGACGCCCTTCTCCAGAAACGCTTCCTGGACATCCACAATGGCCTGGGCCACCTTGATCAGCGTCTGCTGGCGCTGGGCGATATTGCGCACGAGCCAGTTGGCCGATTCCATCTTTTTCCGGATGTATTCCTTCTCATCCTCGGTCATCGAACCGCGGCGAATCTCCTGATGATAGGAGTCGTTCACGCGCAGGTCCGGAACGCGTTCGTCGGAAAGGCGCACCACGAAGCGGTCATCAACCCGCTCCACGACCACGTCGGGCGTGATGTATTGCGTGGGACTCGACTCGAATTCATGGCCCGGCCACGGGTTCAGGGTGGCCAGATGCGAGCGGAGTTCTTCCACGCGTTCGGGACGTATGCGCATCGCCTTGGCAATCTGCGGGATTTGGCGGCGCATCAGCGCATCCAGATGCTCGCGCACGAGGATTTTCAGTTCTTCCTCTTCCGGGAAGAATGCGTCGATTTGGAGCGAGAGGCATTCGGCCATATCGCGCGCGCCGACACCGGTCGGCTCGAAATGCCGGATGAGCGACAGCGCCTTCTCAACCGCTTCCGCGGGCACATTGAGTTCCTGCGCGATCGCTTCGGTATCGCCCGTGAAATAGCCCCGGGTGTCGATGTCGCCGATGATGATTCGCTCGCCGATGAAATAGGTCTGCTCGTCGTCGGCGGCGATGCGCATCTGCGTCAGCAGGTGCGCCCGAAGCGATTCCCCCTGGGTGATCGAATCGACATAGAACTGCCGGCGGGAGAAGATGTCCTCGTTATAGCTCAGGTCGCGGCCTTCCCGCCGCCGGATGTCCCACTGATCGGCGAAGGAGTCCAAATCGAAGGGTTCTTCGTCAAAGGGCGTGGATTCCGGTTTGAGCGCTTCGGAGCGGACGGGCTCGGGGGCTTCGTCCTTTTTTTGCACTATTTCCAGAAAGGGGTTGACTTCGAGCTCCTGGTCGATATACTGCTCTAGTTCAATTCCGGAAAGCTGCAGAATATGCAGTGCCTGCTGCATCTTCTGCGTCAGCACCAGTTGTTGGACCTGGCGCTGGCTCTGGGTCTGTCGATGTTCCATGCGCATCATGGGCGCACTGGCCTCCTGGCGTATAAGGATTCGGTGTCATTATAGTCTTGACAGGCGAGAGTGTCAATTGATGCCCTGCCGATCGGATGGTATACTTCCTTGACTGACAAGAGTTTATGCAAAGGAGTGTGCTGGTGTTCCGATTCGGTTTACTGGGCAGCGGAAGCAGCGGGAACGCGGCCGTGGTCGTCTCCGGAAAGGCGAAAATCCTGATCGATTGCGGTTTCAGCCTCCGCCAGTTGCAGCGGCGCCTGGAACAGGCCGGAGAAAGCCTGGAAGGACTCCAGGCGGTCTTCCTCACCCATGAACACACGGACCACGTGGCCGGAGCGGGGGTCCTGTGCCGCAAACACGGCATTCCCATCTACGGCACCCCGGGAACGCTGCAGAACCTGTCGCAACAGGTGGGCAATCTGCCCAGAGCCATCCCCTTTGAAGCCGGGGACGCCGTCCCAATCGGCGATCTCGAAATGGCCAGTTTCAGTGTCGCCCATGACGCCGCCGACCCGGTAAGCTATGTCGTCCGGAGCAATGGCGCGAAACTGGGCTTTGCCACGGACTTCGGGCATGCTTCGGAGCTGGTGAGAAACCGGCTGGCGGGGTCACACGCCCTCGTGATCGAATCGAATTACTGCCCGGACCTGCTGCGCAACGGCGCATATCCCCCTCAAATCCAGCAGCGCATTCGCAGCCGCCAGGGCCACATGTCGAATCAGGACATGAGCAAGCTGCTCCATCACCTGCTCCATGACACCCTGCGAACGGTCGTCCTCGTGCACCTGAGCGAGAACAACAACCGCCCGGAACTTGCGCAATCCATGGCCGAACAGGTGCTGCAGGGGCATTCGGCCAAGCTTTACGTGGCCGCGCAGGATGCGCCCACCCCCTTCTTCGAGGTTGGGCCATGACCCCGCTCGAATTCCTGCGTGACGCGCCGGTTCGCGCCCTCCTCGAACGGGCTGCCCGCTGCGCGGGGGCCCCGCTGAGCCTGCACTTCGTCGAGCGCAATCAGGAAAGCCCCAAGACGGCCGCCTGGGGCGGCTGCGCAGCCTGCCAGTATGTGGCCGGGCTCCTGGGCGGAAAACGGGCCTGCCGGCAATCGCGGCTCACCGCCGCCTCGACTGCCCTCCGGCAACAGCGTCCGGTGCCGTTCCTGTGTCACATGGGTTTTGCCTGCGTCGCCGCGCCGGTCTTGCCCGGCCAGGGATTCGTCTTAACCTTCGGCCCCTATTGTCCGGCCGGAGATGAGTCGAAATCGCTGGAATTCGACGCCCTGAACGGCCTCGCGGCATTGACCGAGGAGTCTGCAGCGCACTTCCCCACCACCCTGGACGACATTCACCGCGCCCCCGCCAATTGTGTTCCGGCCGTGGCGGAGTGGACCGTCGAAGCGCTGCGCGAATTGTGGCACCGCGCCGGTGAAACAGCCGCAGCGCCCGAGACCGAGGCCACGGAAGCTCCGTCTCCTGCGAAGGTCCGGAAACGGCGCGCGCCCGCCGCGCCGCAAGGGGCAGCCGATATTGCGCTGGCCCTCGCCGGGGGGAACCTTGCCCACGCACGCGGCCTGCTGCACTGTGCCGTGCAAGAGGCGCAAACCCATAGCCGGATCAGGATTGGGGTGCGCCGGGGCCGCCTGCTGGCCGTGGTGAGCGCGGCCATCGAGGCCGCCGAGGCCGCAGGACTGTCAACGGGGCCCGTTTGGAATGCGTTTCCGGTCTTTGTGGGTCAGGTCTCCGGGGCGCGCGGCGACCGGGAACTGACCGACGCAGGCATGGCGCTGTTGGGTCTCCTGAGCGTCCAGCAGGAAAGCGCCGCGACCGGCTTTGCGGAGTTCAACCGGGCCGTTATCAGCCGGCTCGGGGAGAACATCACCCTGGACGAAGTAGCCAGGCAACTCGGGCAAACGCCCTCGGCAATTACCCACCGGCTGCAACGCAAGTTCGGCATGAGTTTCTCGGAATATGTCGGACGCCTGCGCGTGGACAAGGCCAAGGAACTCCTGCGGCGCACGCGGCTCAGCGTGGGCGAGATTGGACGGCGCGTGGGCGTGAACGATCAAAGCAATTTTGGCAAGCTCTTCGCGCGATTGGAAGGCCGAACCCCCGGCGAATACCGCGAACAACTCAAGAGGAAATCATGAAGCAAGCCCTTTCCTGGAGCGGCCGCCTTCGGCAGTGGTGGCTCCGGTTCCGCTGCCCGTCGGAATTCCTTTGCGACCACTGCAAGTACGATCATCCATCGGCCTGCTCGCGGCCGCAACGCCCGAACGCGGTGAAATGCCCGGACTACCGTCCGCGGGCCTAAGTAGTGAAACTGCCAGCCCTTCCGTCCGGTCATATCCGGGACTGAGAGGCGGTGTACGCGCCTACGCATGCAGATTGAAGCATCGGCCTTGCCCTCCGCAGCTTTAGCAGAGGAGGGCGGGTGTGATATTGTACCGGCCGTGAGGTCCCGTGAGTTGCGCGCCAGCGGCGTGCGCCAAAAATGAGGAGAGTTCCTGATGCGAAATCAACGGCAATACCGTTTCGTCTTGTGCGCAGCCGCGCTGGCGCTCCTGGTGGTCGGGGCAGGCCTGCTTGTGGCGGGCTGCGGCGGACAAGAACCCGCCCCGCCGGCCGCACCACCCGCTCCCGCCCCCGCCCCGGAACCTGCTCCGGCCCCGCCGGCCCCGCCGGCAGCCGCACCAGCGCCTGCTCCCGCTCCGGTATCGGCGGCCGCGCCCGTGCCCGCGCCGTCAGCCCCGCCAGCGCCCGCAACTCCGAGACCCGAACCGGCCTTCAAGCCCATCACGGCGGACGTATTGAAATACACACCGGCCAACGCCCAGTTGGCGATTGCCCTGCCGCCGCTCAACGGAACCATAGCCAAAGCCATTCCCTTCGCCAAACGAGTGGCGCCCCCCGCGGTCGATATCGACGCGCTGGTTCAGCAGGCGATTGCCACACTGGCGTCGGACCTGGAAGCGGCGGATGCCAAGACTTTCGCTGATATCGCGCTGTCCAAGGGGTTGTCGCTCGATGCGCCTATCGCCGTTTTCGCCGATGTCTCCGGAACTGCCAACAGCGCCATTGCCGCGGCCGAAAAGGCTAAAGCTGTCGTAGAGAAGGCCAAGGCCGACGCTGCTGCCGCAGCAACGCCGCCCGCCCCGGCAGCGGATGGAACGGCCGCCCCGGCGCCAGCCACGCCGGCGCCCGCACCCGAACCTCCGCATATCGATTTCAATGACATTGATTACCCGAGCGTGGCGGGAATCCTGGGCTTGAGCGACGCGGCCAAGGCCGAGGCCGCCCTGAAGGCGCTGGTTGCCGACAAGCCTGAACTGAAGGAAGGCGAACCGGTCATTGTCGGCGAGGTCAAGATCAACAACTATGGCCCGGTTGGATACTTCATCGCCGGTGACAAGCTGGCGCTCGGAAGCATGGACCTGCTGAAGGGCATCGCGGAACGCGTTGCGGCGCCGCTCGCCCTGCGCTACGGGGGCGCCGACTGCCCGGCGACGACTCCGGACGAAGCCGCGATGCTGCTCTACGGCGAACGCCTGCTGCCCCTCATCGAGAAGGCACTGCCTCTGGCCGATTTGACCGGCCCTGCCGGCGCCATGCTGGCCGGACAGACCGAAATGATCAAGGGACTCCTCTCCTCGCAAGGCGGAGAAGACCCGCTGGTGACCACCGTCGCGTGGACGAAGGACATGTTCGAAGTGAAGACGCGCATGGACACGGGCACGCACCCCGGGGTGCTGGCCTACACGGGCCAGGCCGCGCCGATGAAGCACGCGCAGCTCCTGCCGGAAGGCACCGCCGCGCTCTTGAATTTCCGGCTCACTCCGGAATGGAAGAAGCAGATGGGCGAGTACATGAAGGGCCTTCCGAAAGACGATGTGCAGGTGGCTCAAGTGGCCAGCTTTGCCCCGCAGATTCTGACCCTGCTTGGCGAAGAGATCACCTTAGGCATCTCGGGTGTCAAGGACGATGCCCCGGCCCTCTTCGTCATGGTTGGGCTCGCGAACCCCGAGAATACAAAAGCCTTCCTGCAGATGATCATTCCGTCGGCCCAGGCGGAAGTCTACAAGGAAACGCCGATCAACAACATCGAGGGCGTGCCCACGCCGATCCCCCTTTCCATCACCTACGTCGGCGACATGATGCTCCTCACGAACAATGTGGACAAGATGAAGGCGGTCATCGATCTCGTGAAGGACAACAAGACCACGAGCATGATGACGGGTCTGGTTCCGCCGCTTGATCCGGCCACGCCGTTCTACAGCGCGCTGCTCGTCAATGCCAGCCTCTGGACCGACGTGGTCGCCCCGCTCAACAACATCCTGAATTTCATGCCGGCCGAGGCCAAGCCCATCGCCGACCAAGTCACGTCCATCGTGCGTGAGATCCGCATGATGAGCGAAATGGACGGCACCTGGCAGTCCTCCCACCTCACCATCTTCTTCAAGGACGCCGCCTGATTTTCCGACTCAAGCGCACGCCGCGGAAAGCCCTCCCGGGTCTTCCGCGGCTTGTCTTTTCTGTCGCCGGCGACATCATTGACGCATTATCTCGGCGTCACCGACGTCTCACGGTCCAGGGTACGCTGCCCGGTGCCCCCCTGCCGCCAGCCCCTTGCAACGAGGCGCAAAGCGTGTATACTGGGCTTGTATCGTGAGAAGGAGCACGTCAACCAAGGGAGGCTTCCGGCATGCACAAGAGAGGATTCACCCTGATTGAACTACTGGTGGTAATCGCCATCATCGGCATTCTTGCGGCCATACTCTTGCCCGCGCTGGCCCGCGCCAGCGAGGCCGCGCGCCGGGCATCCTGCCAGAACAACCTCAAGCAATTCGGACTCGTCTTCAAGATGTATGCCAACGAGTCCAAAGGCGGTCACTTTCCGCCGATCAACCCGCAAGGCCGTTCCGTCCTGGGCATTCTCACGTGTCCGGACGGCGAGGCCATCTATCCGGAATACCTCACCGACGGGAAGATCTTCGCCTGCCCGTCGAGCGCGCGCATGACGGAGGCGGACATGCGTCGGGAGGACGGCACCAGCGTGCTTCAATTTGACATCGAGCGCAGTTACGACATCTGGAAGGCGACGTTTTCGTACACGTACCTCGGCTATGTTTTCGACCACGCCGAGGACGCGGAGAATCCGACGGACACCACCCCGTTCTTCAATGCCTTGGGCATCACACCGCCGGCGGGCAATACGAACGCGGCCGGTCAGGTTATTTTCTGGTATCTCGGGATCGTAGCCAAACCCAGCGGCATGTTCTGGTCGGACTTGGTTACCCGGGCGGCGGTAAAGAAGGATCTGGACACTGATGTAACTGTGGATGCGCCGTACGGGAACAACCTGGGCACCACGATCTACCGCCTCCGCGAGGGCATCGAACGCTTCCTCATTACGGACATCAACAATCCCGCGGCCGGCGCCAAGGCCGAGAGTTCGGTCTTCATCATGATGGACGCGGTGTCCGTCAAAACTTCCGACTACAGCCATGTCCCCGGCGGCTCCAACGTGTTGTACATGGACGGACACGTCGCGTTCATCAAATACCCGACACAGGCGCCCGTGAACCGAAGCACCGCCCTGCTCGGATATGCCAACAGCCAGTGATTCGCAGCCCATCCAAGGAGTAGAAGTAGGCCCATGCGAAAATCATGCCTTGCCGCGGCGTTCCTGGTGATCACGGCCAGCGGCTGCAACGTGCTCGACAACGTTGCGAAACCGCCGTTCAGCGCCCAAGGCGTTTTTGACGGTTCCTGGACCGCGCGTGTGGGCAATCCGGAACGCGATATCGAGTGCGTAGTGCAACTCATCCTTGCGCAGGACGTCGCGGCATCGCTGCCGAATCGTTATCGGGTGGACGGGACGATCAAGCTCAATTTCACGTGCACTTCCGTGCTTGAAGCCTATCCGGAAGCGGAATTGCCGGCGGCAGTGAGCATCAACGTCGTGGGATTCATGCTCCCGGACGGACGCCTGCTCATGGGCGCGGTGCAGCAGGAGGATTCCGGCAACATTGTCTTCGGCCTGGATGCCCAGGGCGAGGACCGCACCGGACAGGGATTCATGACCGGCCTTTCGGGCAGCTTCACAGTGGCCGCCAACCAAGCCGACGTGCCCACGGTAGGCTTCGCCGGGTCGTTGGATGCGGTGCATCTCGAATAACGGGCCTACTCCGGAAGCACCCGCCATTCCAGGATGCCGCCGGAGAACTCCTTTTCGAGTTGCGCCTCGATGCGCAACCCCGAAGCCGAAACCGGCGCGAAAGTGACGCGATTGAACCTGTCGCGCTTCACCCCGTATTTCGAGTCGCCCGTCACCGCTTGCCACTCCCCGCCGTCCCGGTAAAGCACGCGCCAGGATTCCGGGACGCGGCAACCGCCGAAGCCGGTGTCGTCGAACCAGTATACTTCCACTCCCCGGACCCGTTGCGGCGCCTTGAAGTCATATTGCACCCATTCCCGCGTGCCACGGCGGTCCCACCACGTCATACGCGGGATGCCGGTGTCGTGTGAACTGGACGGTTCGACTCCGTCGTTGAGCGCCTCGGCGGTGTCCTTGTTCGGAAACGACGTGGATGCGGCGCTCTCGCTGGCGATCGTGGGTTTCGGCAGCGGCGCCGCCAGGGACGCGTCTTCGGGCAGCCAAACTTGCATGTAGCCGGGCGTGCGGTTGTTCCACGCATAGTAAGGAACCGCTGTGAACTCGAAAGGCTTTGCCTCCGCGGCGTCTGCCTCGCGAAGCCTCGCCGTTCCCGTGATGATGCTCACCCCGCCCAGCAGATCCGGCTTGAACGCGTCGCGCAGCGGCGCGTCCGGCGGCAGCACGAGACTGCGTATCGTGCGCCCGTTATCCACCGTCTCGAGACAGTAGACAACAGGCCCCCGCTGCAAGGCGACGCGGCCCCGGTCCGCCTCCACGTTCGGGTGCGCCTTGATCCGGCGCACGGGCATGGGCAGTTCAAGCTCGACCACATCGCCGCGCGTCCACGTGCGGTCGAGGAAGGCATAACCCTTCTCGATGACCGGGTCAGCCACGGCCTCGCCGTTAATCTTGATCGTGACGGCGCCGCGTTCCGGCTTGCCGATGGCCTGATACAGATCGTCGGGCCCCTGGGCGCCCTGGCACCACGCTGGAATGCGAAGACGCATTGAGAAGACTGCGGGCTCGGCGGAATCCACGCTGATTCTGACAGTGCCCTCCCACGGATAGCGCGTCTCCTGCTTCAGGGAAATGCTCTTCCCATCCAGCGTGACGGCCGCCCGGCAGGAGAGGTACTGATTGACGTACAGGCGCTGCGGGCCGGTGGCGAACGCATACCCGCTGACCGCGGGAAGGAAGCGCACGATGTTTGACGGACAGCACGCGCAGCCCTGCCAAGGCGGCCGTGCCTCGCAGCCTTGAAGCCGGTTGCAGTAGAAGAAATGCTGGCCGTCCATGGCCACGCACGAGAGCAGTCCGTTGTAGATCTCACGCTCGACGATGTCCGCGTACTTTGCATCGGCATGCAGCAATGCCATGCGCTGGTTCCACAACGCCATGCCGACAGAGGCGCACGACTCCGCGTAGGCCGTGTCGTTGGGCAGGAAGTAGGGAACGCTGAAGCCTTCGTTCGCGCGCGACGAATCGCCGATTCCGCCCGTGATGTACATCTTCCGCTGCGTGACGTCGCTCCAGATCGCATCGAGCGTCTTGAGATAACCCGCATCGCCGGAGAGCGCCGCGACGTCCGTCACGCCGCAATAGAGGTACATGGCCCGCACCGCGTGCCCGAAGATCTCATCCTGCTCGCGGATTGGCTTGTGGTCCTGGCAGACCTCGCCCCATCCGCCCTCGGAGCCTTTGGGCACGGGCTTGCGCCCCTCCTTGTGGCCCCGGCGCTCCAGAAACAGCTTTGCTAGATCAAGATAGCGATCGTCGTTCGTCGCCCGCCACAGTTTCACCAGTGCGAGCTCGATCTCCTCGTGTTCGGAAACGTCGGTCTGTTTTCCTGGCCCGAACACGTCGTACATGTGATTGGCCAGGCGGATGGCCACGTCGAGCAGCACGCGCTTGCCTGTCGCCTGATGATAGGCGATCGCGCCCTCGATAAGATGCCCGGCACAGTACGTTTCGTGCTTGCAGTCATCCGACCACCGGTTCTCCGGCTCCTTCAGCGTGAAGTACGTGTCGATGTAGCCGTCGGGCTGCTGTGAGGCGGCGATCAACTCGATGATATCGTCAATCTGCTTTTCGAGCGCGGGATCCTTCTCCTGGGCGAGACAGTAGGCCGCGCCCTCGATAACCTTGTAGACGTCGGAATCCTCCCAGACCGCGCCGCGGTGTTTGCCTTCGATGCGCTTCGCCGTGACCCGGAAATTGTCGATCTTGCCCTCGGACTCGCAGTACTTCAGGCAATGCTGCACGACTTTCTCGCGGTCGAGCGTGATCCACGGCCCCCAGAAGCCGCCGTCAACCTTCACGTCCGTGAAGGGCACGGACGAAAGCGGCTGCGCCCACAACGGCGCGCAGGTTCCGAGAACGCCCAAGAGCACCGGCAACACAATCGACTTCCTCATAAGACTCTCTCCCGTAATGTGGCCGCAGCATGGCGATGTCAGCGCGAGGTTCCTTCAATCTGCGTTGTCCGCGGAGCCCATATCGCCCACGCGTCACCCCTGGCGGTTCATGCTCCGGTAAATGGATTTTGTTCGCTTATAGAACGTCGTGAGTTCCCGAAAGAGGCGATCATACAGGATGCGGTGTTCCGCCCGCGGCTCGTACGATTGCCGGTACTCGATGCAGCCGGGAATCTCATTAAAAGCGAGCAGGCCCAGCCCGTTGGCGGCGATGAATGCCGCGCCGCGCACGTTTGCCTGAATCGGATCCTTGACTTGCCGCACGGTTCGATTCAGGACGTCCGCGAAGATCTGGCACCACACGTCCGACATGGCGCCCCCGCCCACGATGTTGATCGCGTCGAGCCGGTGGCGGAGAAAACGCTCGGCCGGCCCGAGCATCCAGCGGGTGTTCAGGGCGACGCCTTCCAGGACGGACCGGATGATGTCCTCGCGCGAGTTCTCCAGGGAAAGGTTGAACAGGGCGGCGCGGACATGCTGATCCTCGACGGGGGAGCGTTCGCCGTAGATCCAGGGCGCATACAAAACGCCCCGGCTGCCCGCGGGCGTTCTGGCCGCGATCTTGTCCATGATCTTGTAGACGTCTTGCTCCCGTTCCTCCGCGAGCAACTCGTCCTTGTGATAGAGGATCTTGTCGCGCAGGAACGTGAGGTTCCCCCCCGCCGTGGTCTGCATCGCCATCATGAGATAGCGCCCGGGAACCGCGCAGGGCACCGACGCGATCGAGGAGAAGGGGTCGGTCTTCTTGAAGGGTACATGGGCGGCGAGCCACGACGAGGTTCCGATGTACAAATGCGCCTCGCCATCGCGCACCGCCCCCGAACCGACGGCCGCCGCCGTGTTGTCGATCGCACCGGCCACGACCTGGACGCTGCTCGGGAGACCGAGCGCCTCCGCCACATCCTCCCGGAGCGGCCCCAGCACGTCCGTACAGCGCACAAGTTCGGGAAACTTGCCGCAGTCGATGCCGCAGGCGCGCAGCAGCGCTTCGCTGTAATGAATGTTGTTCGGGTCGCGGTTGTCCGTCACCCACGAAGTCAGGATCGAGTCATGTGTGGCCACGAAGCGCCCCGTGAGGCGCAGGTTCATATAGTCCAGGACATTCAGGAACTTGTGGGTGGCGCGGTAAATGTCGGGATGCTGTTGCCGGATGTACAACATGTGCGCGGCCGGGTCTTTGCCGGTGGCGCTGGGGATGCCGCCCGTCAGATAGACCCAGCGCGCCAGGCGCCACGGATGATAGCCAAGTACATTGACGCGGCCCCGGGTGATCGACTTGAGGGCCTCGGCACCGCGCGAATCCATCCAGAGAATCGCGTTCATCAGCGCGTTGCCCGACGCGTCCACGGGCACCGTGCCCTCGCCCTGCGTGCTGCAGCAGATGGCCACAACCTGTCCGCGGGACAGGTCCGCGTGATTCAGGACAGCGCGGGAGGCTTCGAGGAAGGCGCGCCACCATGCGTCCGGTGCCTGTTCCGCACCGCCATTTGACAGGAGGATGGTTTCGACCGGACAAAAATGCCAGTGCAGCACCCGGCCGCGGGCGGAGACGAGCGCCGCCTTGCACCCCGACGTGCCGAGGTCGACCGCGAGAATACACTTCGCGCCGTCCGGGTCAGTTTCCGCCACGCAGGCTCTCCTTGCGCATAATCTCCATGTCCTGGGTAGCCTTCGTAATCTCGAAGAGGGCGTTTGCCATCATGTCCGGCAGCGGAACGACCGGTCGGCCCGTGGCCAGGGCGCGATAGTAAATGCTCGCCGTCTTCTCCAGGAGTTCGGCGAATTGAAACGCCTTGTCCATGTTCTTGGCAATGCACAGAGCCCCGTGGTTCTGCAGCAAGTAACAGTGGCAGCGGTTCGACAGTTTCGATACGACATTCTCGAGCAGGTCGGGACTGCCCGAAAGCGCATACGGCACCACCTCGATGGCGTTTCCTATCGTGACGGCCACTTCGTCGAAGAGCGGAGGAATGGGCTCGTTCAGGACGGCGAAGACGCTCGCGAACGGCTGATGCGTATGGATGACGGCGTTCACATCGGCCCGGTTCTTGTACACCGCGATGTGCATGGGCGTCTCGACGGAGGGCTCTTTGTTCCCCTCGATGCGCCCGAGGTCGAAGCGCACCACGGCAATATCGTCGATCGTCATGTCGCCGTATTTCGTGCTCGAGGGCGTCACGACCACGGCCTCCTCGCCCTCCACCAGCATCGAGACGTTGCCGCCGCTGCCCGTCTTGGCGCCGAAGTAGCCCTGCTCCGAGAGCGCCTGGCTCGTGCGGAGCACCTGTTCCTTGTATGCATCGTATTGGCTCATGGAGTCCCTTTCTTACTCGACGGCACTCAGCACGCGGCGGAAACGTTCCACCGCATCGTCCACGACCTCATCCGTATCCGCCATGCTCGTGTAGAGCCGGCTTCCCGCGAGCGTAATCACGCCTTCCGCCGTATAGGCGGCGCCCATTTCCTCCGCCATCTTCTTCCGCTGCATCAGCTGAAGGAAGAGGTCGTCCATCGTCACGTCCACAAGCAGGACGCCATGGGTTTCGAGATGCAGAATCGATCCGTGGTTGTACACGAAGAACGGAAGGCCGAGCTCGTCGATGACCTTCTGCAACCCGGCGCAGAGCCGGTCGCCCGCACGGCCCGCAAGGATCGGCGCGTTCGTGCGTTCCATTTCCGTGATTGCGAAGTAGCCGGCTGCCGAGCTGAGCGGGCTCGCGGACAGCGTGCCGCCCACAAGCGTCTTCTGTGTGCCGCCGCCAATCCCCGCCGCGAAGGTTGACATGATGTCCGCGCGGCCGCCGATGCCGCCCGCGCCGGGATAGCCGCCCGCGATGCACTTGCCGAACACTGTGAGATCGGGCGTGACGCCGAAATAGCCCTGCGCCCCGCCCATGCCCAGGCGAAAACCCGTAACCACCTCGTCAAAAATGAGGAGCGTCTCGAATTCATCGCACAAAGCGCGCGCCTTGGCATTGAAATCGTAGTGCACCGGACGCGTCCCGCTTTCGGGTCCGATCGGTTCGACGATCACCGCCGCCGTCCCGCCATCCTTGCGGTTCTGTTCGAGCAGCGCGCGCAACCCGTCCAGGTCGTTCGGATAGACCTCCTGTGTGTGCTGCACGCAGCTTTCCGGAATGCCTGCGGCCTCAAACGGCCCCGAGCCGGGGATGCGCGTGCCGAAAACCATCTGGTCGCTCCAGCCGTGATACGCGCCGCCCACTTTGATCACTTTGCTTTTGCCCGTGAAATTGCGCGCTGCGCGAATGGCCGCCATGCAGCCCTCCGTGCCGCTGCCCACCATGCGGAACATCTCGACCGCAGGCATGTGCCGGTGGATGAGCTGCGCAAGCTTCAATTCGTACTCGTGGAAGAGCCCCGTCACCGGCCCGCATTCCTTCAGGACTTCGATGACTTTGTCGCGCACACCCGGGTAATTGCTGCCCAGCACTGTCGGGCCGCCCGCCTGCAGGAAGTCGATGTAGCGGTTGCCGTCCACGTCCCACAGATACGGCCCGTCCGCCTTGCTGATGCTCAACGGGAATGGATAGTTGAACGCGAGGTTGTGCTGCACCCCCCCTGGAATGAGCTTCGCCGCTTCGGCCGTGGCCGCGCGCGACTTTGCGCACCGCGTTTCAAAATACTGGAGGTATTCCTCCATCTTGTCCCGGCGGATGGGCCGAATCGGCTGCGACACGAGCTGTTTCGCCTTCTCGATCAGGGCATCCGTGTCCGGCCACTGCGAAATCGCATAGTCCTGCGTGCTCATCGATATTCCTTTCGTTTTCCGAGGTCGTGGCGCCGGGACGAAGTCAAGGCACGGCAATCACGCGCAACGTTCTGCCCGCCTCTCCCGCGCCAGCCTGCGCCGCGCCCCTGATCATCCTGATTTCGACCCCGCGTTTCCAGTTCGCAAGCGTCCTATGACCCCGCGGGCCCATCGCTGGTTTCCGGCGCACCGCCCTGTCCCTGCTTGTTTTCGCTGACCGGGGATTGGCATGATCGCCCGCGCGAACAAACGCGAAGCGTGATTACGACCGCGGGGAGACATGCCATGGCCAGCAAAGACCGGGTAAAAGTGGGCATCATCGGGTCCCAATTCGAGGCGGAGATCCATGCGGAGTCCTTCCGCATCATGCCGGACGAGGCAGAAGTGGTCGCTGTGGCCTCCCCCACGCCCGGGCACGCCGCAGCCTTCGCCAGGCGCTTCGATATTCCCCGGGCGTTCACGGACTATCGGGAGATGTTGGCCGAGCCGGACATCGAGATGATCACGATTGCCGCGCCGAACGCGCTGCACTGCCAGATGACCCTCGATATCGCGAATGCCGGAAAGCATGTGGTCTGCGAAAAGCCGTTGTGCATGACGCTCGAAGAGGCCGATTGCATGATCGAGGTCTGCCGCGCGAAGGGCGTCCTCTTCCTGTATGCCGAGGAGCTGTTCTTCACGCCGAAATACGTGCGCGCAAAGGAAATGGCGGACCAGGGCGCCTTCGGGAAAGTCTATCTCGTGAAACAGAGCGAGAAGCACTTCGGGCCGCATGCGGACTGGTTCTGGGACGTCGACAAGTCCGGCGGCGGCGTCATGATGGATATGGGCTGCCACGGCATAGCGTTTTGCTCGTGGTTTCTCGGGCGGCCCTCGGTGAAGAGCGTCTATTGCCAACTGGCCACACACGTGCACGCGGACAAGACGATGGGCGATGACGATGCGATCTGCATCCTCGAATTCGAGAACGGCGCCATCGGCATGGTGGAAGACAGTTGGGCGCGGCGCGGCGGCATGCAGGATCGCGTCGAAATCCACGGCGAGGGCGGCCTCACGTACGCCGATCTGCACATGGGCAACGCCCTACCCACGTACAGCGAATACGGCTACGGCTACGCCGTCGAGAAGGCGCCCACGACGAAAGGCTGGACGTATCCCGTCTTCGAGGAACTCTGGAACTACGGCTTCCCGCAGGAAATGCATCACTTCGCGCGCTGCGTCCGCGGCAAGGAGACGCCGCAGGCCACTGGCGAGGACGGGCGGCTCGTGCAGGAAGTGCTCTATGCCGCCTATCACTCGGCCGGCACGGGCCGCAAGGTCGCGCTGCCGTTCCGGCCCGCGGGGGTCAAGCGCCCGATTGATCTGTGGCGGAACCCCAGGGAAATCTGAGCCGCGGGAGAGAAGACATGTCCGCCGTTTCACGCCAGATCGTCCTGTGCCTGGGCATCGCCGTTTGCGTCCCATGGGCAAGCGCGCAGGAACGTCCAACGAAGATCGGATTTCACGATGCGGTCTACGACGCCGGCGGCAAGCTCTTGCCCTGGACCGCTTGGGACGACGCGCTCCAACGCGAAATGCAGTGGTACCTCAAGTGCCCGGTGAATGAACATGGCTATCCCGTCTTCGTTTACGCAACGTTCATGGACGGCAACTACGAAGTGCCGCGCATGGACACGATTCCCTGCACGCAAAACGGCCTGGGCATCCTCTCCTACTTGAAGTATTGGGAGTACACGGGCAAGCAGGACCCCCGGCTGATCGCATGGGCGAAGACAATGGGCGACTATCTCGTGAAGGAGACGCTCACGCCGAACAGGGGCCCCTACGCGCGCTTCACGCGCTCCACGGGTTATTGCATGGACTTCCCGCTCTTCCGCGCCGCGCAGGGCGACGTCCGATACGGAAAGAACGTGATCGAACCCGACAAGGGCGGCATCGCCGGTTATGCGCTGCTGCGGCTCTATGAAGCGACCGGCGAGCGGCGCTATCTCAAGCAGGCGCTGCGCAACGCGAAGGCCCTCGCGAAGAACATGCGCCCCGGGGATGCCGCCCGTGCGCCGTGGCCGTTCCGCGTGGATGCGGTGACGGGCGAGCACTGGGGCGATCGCAATGCCAACATGATATTCATCCTCCGCCTCTTCGACGCGCTCCTGGAACACGGTTACGGCAAGTATCAGGGGCCGCGCGATGCGCTGTGGCACTGGATGAAGACCTATCAGATTTCATCGCCCGAAGAGCCCGAGAGATGCCTGTGGGTTTCGTTTTTCGAAGACTATGACCTGGACAACAACCGGAATTCCTGGGCCCCGCTCGAAACCGCCCGATATCTGATCGAGCGCAAGGAGAAACTCGATCCGGATTGGAAACAGAACGCGGAGCGCCTGATTCAGTTTTCATTGAAGTACTTCTCGAGCCCGCGACCGGGCGGCGTCGTGCTCATAGGCGAACAGGACGATGACAAGGACCCGTGGGGCGGGGCGTGCGCGAAACTCGGCGGCGTGGCCGCGCTCTTCTACGCGGCCGGCGGCGGCGATGCATACAAGGATCTTGCTTATCGCAACCTCAACTGGATGACGTATTACATCGACAACGATGGCTGTCCGTGCCAGAAGGCGCAAGATGCGCGCCTGCGCCGCGGCGGCTGGCAGGAGGACTGCCACACGGATGTGGTTCACAACTTCGTGGACGCACTCGTGGCCGTGCCCGAATGGCAAGGCCGGATGAAGTAGGGGTGCTGCGGCTACAGGTGCTTGCCAGTCATGCCGACGATGCGCCACTGACCGTCTTCTTTGGCGAGGTCGAGCCGCAGGCTGTCCGATCCCACCCGGCCACAGACCGCCACGGGCAAGACGGTGGCCGTGTTCCCCTGAATCGTAATCGTCGAGATGTCCGTATTGATCTTGACGTCCGCCCCGGCCCCTTCCGCCATCGCTTCCTTGAGGTACTCCGCCAGGAATGCCTTGCCCCGGCCGTTGGACTGGAAGTGCTCGGAATAGAGCGGCAATATCGCGTCAAGGTTGTTCGCAACGAACGCCGCCTTCCATTGATTCAACAGGACCTGGATGGCTGTGCGGCTGTTGCTCGCCTCGCGGGCCGAGGCGCATCCGCCCATCGCGCCCGCCATTGCCAGGCAAATGCACACCCCAAGCAAGCATCTCCGCATCATCGTGCCTTCTCCCCGGGCCGCGTCAACGGGACATCTTAGACGCGGCATGCAAATCCCACACGCGCCGGTTCACCGCCTGAAAGCGCTCGATGAACTCCGTGTACGGCTCGTCTTCGATATTGACGAGTCCGTAGTTGCCGTTTTCGCCGTCGAAGCGGCCGCCTCTCGGCTCGTCCATGTACTCGAACCAATGATACCCCAGGAAGTACGGCTGAGACATCCACGTGACCGCGCATTCCTCGAACTTGTCCGCCCGCACCTTCTGGGTGGGCACGGTCGGCTGCAGGACCACGCCGGGCGGATACGTGTTCGGCATGCCGCTGTCCATCGCGCGAAATCCAAATTCCGTGACGAGGAGCGGCTTCTTCGCCGTCTCATAGAAGCCCTTGAACGCAAGATCCGGCGTAAGGCGCATGGAATAGGGCCAGGAGACCGCGAGCAGCGCCTTCCCGGCCGGCCCCGCTTCGTAGTAGTTGATCGAGACGACGTCGCAATACTCGCCGCAGGCCTGCACCACCGGTTTCGGCGCCAGTATCCACACAAAGCGGCAGCCGAGAATCAAGTGATCCTTGTCCTTCGCGCGCACGGCTTCCGTTGCGATCCTGAAATACTGCCGCGCCGCCAACAACACGAAGTCCTCGCGGTCCTGCTGTGCCCGGGCCGCGTCCCGCGCGTTCATCGTTTGAACTTGTGCGAGTTCCGCCCAGTCCTTCAGCGGCACGCTCCACACTTCGGAGAAGCGTTCCACGTTCTGATAGCGCTCCTTGAAGAATGCGACCAGCCGTTGTTTCCCCGGCGCATCGGAAGGCATGGCCAGATACCCCGGAAAGAGATAAGGATATCGCCGCCAGTCGTAGGACCACGGCAACTCGTTATCCAGGAAGTAGCCCACGAGATATGGATCGTTGAGGCAGGCATCGATGCCGGAGGCGCGGCTGCGGATATGCTCCTCCGTCTCCGGGCTGAAGAAATCGGGCACCCGGCCGCGGCCCCACAATCCGGAACCCACGGACAATTCCAGCGCGTACGGCACGGACGAACGGAGCTCTCCGGAGGACCATGCCCCCAGCGTGTTCATCCCCCATTCCTTCATACGATCGTTCGTGGCCGCGGTCCAGCCTTCGACTGATCCATGTTTCTTGAGGACATTCTCCGCGTATGGCCGGCGACCCGTGCCGCGTTCCTCGTCCCCCGAGGGATTGATGACGCACGCGCCCAACGAGAGGAACGCGCCGCCGTCGGGCGTCACGAGCCACCACCGCTCTCCGTCGAAATGCGTCCGAAAGCACTTCCCCTGGCCGAAATTCGGACTCTTCAGGCCGCCATAGGGATCCAGATCGAGCGGGCTCTGCCCGACACTGTCCGCCGGGCTCAGGATGAGCAGGATCGCCACGGCCGGCGCCACGACAAGCGCACGCATAACCCTTTGCAGATGCATCGTCTCTCTCCTCCGTCATTGCGGGCGCCGCGAACCGCGCGGTTCCATGCGAATACGACCCGAGTCGATCCTTACGGGTTTCCGCCTTCGCCCGGGGCGGATGAGGCGTTTGACTGCCTTGAGGCGGTGAATCATACTGGTTGCCGCATAAAAGCAGGTTGGGAGTCCTCCAGATGAAACGGCGCGATTTTCTTGGGCTGTGCGGCCTAGGGTTGCCGCTCGCCGCGGGCAGCGCCCGATTCCTGCGCCGGGTGCGCGCCGAAAACAAGCGCCCGAATGTCGTGTTTCTCCTCGCCGACGATCAACGCTTCGACACGATTCACGCGCTGGGAAACGCCGAAATCGCCACACCCAACCTCGACCAGCTCTGCGAACAGGGCACCGCGTTCACCCGCGCCCACATCATGGGCGGAAGCTTACCCGCTGTGTGCGTGCCGAGCCGCGCCATGTTGCTCACCGGCCGCAACCTCTTCAGCCTGAAACACAACGGCGATGTGATTCCGGAGGAGCATCGCACGATGCCCGAAGCCTTTCGGGCTGCGGGCTACCGCACTTGCGGCATCGGGAAATGGCATAACGGGCGCGCCGCATATGCGCGCAGCTTCAGCGAGGGCGCACACATCCACTTCGGCGGCATGGGCGATCATTTCCATCTCGCCACGCACGACTTCGATCCGAGCGGCGCCTATCCGGAAGAGGCAAAGCGCTTGCGCGACGGCCATTCGAGCGAGTTCTTGAGCGATGCGGCGATTGACTTCCTGCGGACGCCGCACGGCGAACAGCCCTTCTTCCTCTATCTCGCCTATCTCGCGCCGCATGACCCGCGCCTGGCGCCCGAATCCTATCTTCGCCAATACGATCCTGAGAGGATTGCGCTGCCGGACAACTTCCTCCCGGAGCACCCCTTCGACAATGGCGAATTGCGGATACGCGACGAATTGCTCGCGCCCTTTCCCCGCACGCCCGAGGCCATCCGCCGCCACATCGCGGATTACTACGCGATGATTACCCATCTCGATGCGCAAATCGGCCGCGTGCTCGCGGCTCTGGAAGAAAGCGGCCTCGCCGGGAACACTATCGTCGTATTCGGCGGCGACAACGGCCTCGCCGTCGGCCAGCACGGACTGATGGGCAAACAGAACCTCTACGAATGCAGCGTCCGCGTGCCCCTGCTGATGCGCGGACCGGGTGTGCCCAGTGGAGTCCGCCGGGACACGTTCTGCTATCTCAGCGACGTGTTCCCCACGTTGTCCGCGCTCGCGAATGTGCCCGTGCCGGACTCGGTCGAAAGCAGAAGCATGCTGCCCGCGTTGCAGGATTCCAAACGCCGCCATCGGGATCATGTGTTTTATGCCTATCGGGACGTGCAGCGCGGCGTCTGCGACGGGCGCTGGAAACTGATCGAATACAGCGTCAACGGCCAACGCACGACGCAACTCTTCGACCTGCAGAGCGACCCGCAGGAGAAGAGCGACCTGAGCGGCCATGCGGAGCAGCAGATCACCCTCGCGCGCCTGCGTGTTCTGCTCGGGCGCAGCCAAGCCGACCTGCGCGATCCCGCGTCACAGTCGTTTCGGACTCCGGGGAACGCCCAATCGACATGAAGAACGCATGCCAAGCCATAAAGCGCCGCACGTTCCTGGGAGCCATGCTCGCGGGCGCCACCCAGTTGTCTCGCCGCGCCCATGGGAATGTCCAGAACACGGGAGAGGCCAGGCCCAATGTGGTCTTCCTCTTCGCGGATCAGTGGCGCGCGCAGGCCACGGGCTACGCGGGCGACCCGAACGCACACACGCCCAACCTCGATCGCCTGGCGGCGCAAAGCGTGAATTTCACCCACGCCGTCTCGGGATGTCCCGTTTGTTCTCCTTATCGCGCGAGCCTCATGACGGGGCAGTACTGGCACACGCACGGCGTCTTCCTCAACGATGTTCCGTTGCCGGACACTGCCGTAACGGTGGCCGAAGCGTTCCGTGATGCCGGATATCAGACCGGCTATATCGGGAAGTGGCATCTCGACGGGCGCGGCCGCATGAGCTTCACGACGCCGGAACATCGCCAGGGCTTTCAGTACTGGAAAGCGCTGGAATGCACGCACGAATACAATGCGTCGCGATACTACGACGACGATCCTGCGCCCAAACAATGGGACGGCTACGATGCCGCCGCGCAAACCCGCGATGCGCAGCGCTACATCCAAGAACGGGCCGGCGGGGCGCCGTTTGCCCTCTTCCTCTCCTGGGGACCGCCGCACAACCCCTATGAGACCGCGCCGAAGGACTGCCGTGATCGCGTCCGCGAAGCGGACATCGTCCTCCGTCCGAACGTGCCGCCGGACTGCGCGGAGAAAGCCCGAAAAGACCTCGCGGGCTATTACGCGCACATCCTCGCACTGGACGGCTGCCTGGGCGCCCTGCTCGGGACACTGGAGGACTGCGGCATCGCCGAGAACACGATCCTTGTCTTCACTTCCGATCACGGCGACATGCTCTACTCGCAGGGGATGCAGCGCAAGCAGAAGCCCTATGACGAGTCGATCCGCGTCCCCTTCCTCCTGCGCTATCCCAAGGGGCTCGGCACAACGCCGCGTCCGCTCGACTGGCTCATCAATGCGCCCGACATCATGCCCACACTGCTTGGCCTCTGCGGCATCACGCCGCCGCCTTCCGTCGAGGGCAAGGACTTGTCGCGGAACCTCATCGGCGGGCACGCGCCCAACATCGAAGGCGCACTGCTCGCTTGCATCACGCCCTTCGGCGAGTGGACCCGCCAGAACGGCGGCCGCGAGTGCCGCGGCATCCGCACGCGTCAGCATACGTACGTGAGAGACCTCAACGGCCCGTGGCTGCTCTTCGACAACGAATCCGACCCGTATCAGCAGAGGAACCTCTGCAATGAACGCGATCATCAGGAAGTGCAGGGCCGGCTCGACAGCCTCCTGACCCGCATCCTCGCCGAACGAAAGGACGCCTTCGAACCCGGCGATGCCTACATCAAGCGGTTCGGTTACATCGTCGACGCCACGGGAACCGTGCCCATCCATCCCTAGCCGGGTTGCATCGCTTCGCCCGCAATGAGAATATAGAGCGTGAGGAGTGTGCTCCAGTGACCGCGCAATGCGGCGCACGGGCGCGTCCTGCAACAACATTCGGGACGACGGGAGGTGAGATCATGCCACGGGCCAACGGGAGAACTCGCACGCCATCCGGCGCTATGCCACTGTTCATTGCGGTTACGCTCTGCATCTTGTGCAGCACGGCGGCAATGGCGCAACCAGCCCGAGCCGACGGCTACAGCGGCATCTGGTACAGCAATCAGGCCACGAAGGACGAATATGCCTTCAAGTACAGCGGCGGGCTCGCCACGTACTGCATGAAGCACATTCCGATGGCGGTCTATGCGCCCGAGGCGAAAAAGACCTTCTTCGTCTACGGCGGGGCCACGCAAGGCAACAAGTCGCTTCTCGAGATGATCAGTTACTACGACCACGTCACGGGCGAGGTCCCGCGGCCCGTCATTCTCATGGACAAGAAGACGACGGACGCGCACGACAACCCGGTGATCTCGATCGACGATGCCGGCCATCTCTGGGTCTTCGCCAGTTCACACGGGACCGCGCGGCCGTCCTACATCTTCCGGAGCCGCACGCCTTACGCCATTGACGATTTTGAACAGGTGCTCGAAACGAATTTCTCTTATCCGCAGCCCTGGTTTCTCCCCGGCAAGGGTTTCCTCTTTCTGCATACGCGCTACAAAGAGGGACGCGGCCTCTGCTTCGCAAGCAGTCCCGACGGACGCACGTGGTCGCCGCCCGCGCCGCTCGCCCACATCGGCGAAGGGCACTATCAAGTGAGTTGGCCCTGCGGCTCGAAAGTGGGCACGGCCTTTGACTATCACCCAAAAGGCAAAGGGCTGAACTTCCGTACGAATCTCTATTATCTGGCCACGGACGACGTGGGAAGGACGTGGAAGAACATCCGCGGCGAGGCCGTGCCGACCCCGTTGGATGCCGTGCAGAACCCGGCGCTCGTGCATGACTACGAGGCGGACAAGTTGCTCGTCTACGTCAAGGATCTCAATTACGATCGCGACGGAAACCCCGCCATCCTTTACGTAACCAGCAAGGGCTGGGAACCCGGCCCGAAGAATGCCCCGCACACGTGGCGCGTCGCGCATTGGAGCGGCGGCGAATGGAAGATCTCGGACATCGCCGTCTCGGACAACAACTACGACTCCGGAAGCCTCTACGTGGACGGCGATACCTGGCAGGTCATCGGCCCGACGGAAACCGGCCCGCAGCCGTACAACCCCGGCGGCGAGATCGCCTTGTGGACGAGCACGGACAACGGCGCCACCTGGATGCGCACCCGCCTCGTCACTTGCGGAAGCCAATACAACCACTCGCATGCGCGCCGCCCGCTCAACGCGCATCCGGACTTCTATGCCTTCTGGGCGGACGGAGACACGCGCAAGCTTTCCATGTCCCGGCTCTACTTCTGCGACAAGACCGGCGAACATGTGTTCATGCTGCCGCCCAGGATGGATGCGGAATCGCAGAAGCCCATTCCCGTGGTTCCCTCGGCGGCGGCGCGTGCGCCCGAAGCCGCCGAGTCCGCGGATCCCGCCTTCGCCCCCATCCAGGAAGACCCCAAACTCCCGCGCGTCCTGCTCATCGGCGACTCCATCTCCGTCGGCTATACGCTGCCCGTGCGGAGCCTTCTCGAAGGCAAGGCCAACGTGCTGCGCATCCCGACGAACGGCGGGCCCACGTCGCGCGGCATTCAGTTCCTGGAGCAGTGGCTGGGCGATGGGAAATGGGGCGTGATCCACTTCAATTGGGGACTGCACGATCTCAAACGATTGAAGGACGGGAAGCCCGACCTCTCCGGCGATTGGCAAGTATCCCCCGAAGACTATCGGAAGAATCTCGAGCAGCTCGCCGCCCGGCTGAAGGCCACGGGTGCCCAACTCATCTTCGCAACGACCACGCCCGTCCCGGACGGCACAAAGATGCGGATCAAGGGCGAAGAAGAGAAAGCGAACGACATCGCGCGCGAAGTGATGGCGCAGAACCAAATCCCGATCGATGATCTGAACGCCTATGTGCTTCCGAAGCTCGCGCAGTATCAGCAACCGCGGAACGTCCACTTCACGGACGACGGCTATCGCTTTCTCGCAGAGAAAGTCGCCTCCGAAATCGAGCGCGCCCTCCCCGCAGCGCCCGGCTCGGAACCCGCGAAGTAGCCGCGCGCGTCATGATCCGGCGTGCGTCACGCCGCCGACATCGAGCAGGAAGATCTGCCGTTGCCCTTCGTGCATCGAGTCCATGCACACGAAGCGCCCGTCACGGCTCCATTTCGGATGCAGATCGCAGCGGAACTCGTTGTCGGGCACTTTGGGATGGAAGAAGCGGCCCAAGTGGACCAACTTCCCGTCCGAAGGCCGGAACAGCATCAGCGGCTGGAAGCCATTCTTGTCCGGATAGCCGTCCGTGAGTATCCACGTTCCATCCGGCGAGTACGTGCAGTGCCCGTCGTGCCCAAGCTGGCTTGCGCCCACGGCCTCGACTTTCTCTGTCAGGTCGTCATAGAGATGGAAGTGCGTGCCGGAGGGCTCCTTCGACCACGCGAGCAGTTGCTTCGGATTCCGCCAAATGAAGTGCGAGGTCATGCCGTGGTCGTTGAGGCAGCAGAGCTTCGCGCCGTCCGGACTGGCCGTGAACAGGCGCGTGACGCGCATCCCCTTCTTGCCCGGCTCGGGAAACGCCCGATGCAAGAAGATGAAGCGGCTCCCATCCGGATTGAAGAGCAGGTGATTGAACCAGTGCTTTCCAGCGGTTTTCGCTTCCTGCGGCAGGGCCGCAATCTGCGCGACGGAAATGATCTGCCGCCAGTCTCCCGTGTTCAGATCCATCACATAGATGCCGTCCCCGGCGGGATGCGGGTCTTCGGCATACGGGTCGATCACGCCCTTGTAGCCGTAGCCCGGCCGCGTATCATCCAGGCGCGCGAAGTTGATGCCCACCGCCTGTTTTGCATCAGGGCTCACGGCATAGATGGCCTTCGGCAACACGCGCGAGGCGCCCGTGAACACATCACGGATGATCGCGACGTAGTGATCCCCCTGCCGGTCGTTGAAGATGACCTCGCTCGCCGACCCTGGCAGCCACTGGAGCATGCAGCCCTGTTGCCAGCTCCAGGCCCGGCTCTCCGCGAGCGGAATCCATTTGTCGCCATCTTCGAGATCGATCATGCCGAGCCGGATCACGTCCTCGGCCGCCGGCTTCCGTCCCTCGAAATCCAGCTCCGCCCCGAGCACATACCGCCCTCTTGGATCGAACTGAAGCTTGTCGTAGTAGCCAAACCAGTGCGCCTTTGGCCCGTGCGTCAATGCGCGCAGGGGGACATTCGCCTCGAACGCCGCCGCGGGCGCTGTGTCTTGGGCCAACGCGGCCAACGGCACCAGCAAGAGCATGCCCAGCAGAACCCGCCCCATGGACGTACGCATCGCTCCCTCCTTCGGCGGGTTCAGTCTCCGCCGTCGTTCAGGGTCCAGCGGGGATACTTGAAGCCCGTGAATTCCAGCACCGGCTGCCCCGTCAGCAGATAGGACGCATACCCGACCTCGCTGGCCGTGGGGGCGCGCCCCACGGCACGGTTCTCGCAACCCTGATTTGCCAGCCCGCCCGTATCGCCGGATTCCCAGCAATCCTCCCAGCAGTCCAGCATGCCCTGCGCGCCGTTATGCGCGTTCTGTCCCCAACGCCCGCCGAACACGAGCCACCAGACGGTTCCGGGATCGGCATCGGGCGTGTGCAGCCATCCCCCAAGCTGATAAGAGGCCACCTCCTCGCCATCGAAGGCGTAGCCCTTGAAAACATTCTGGGTCACATGAAGTTGCGATACGCTCCCCTCCGTGCACATGTTGTCGAGCAGTTCATCCTCCGGATAAATCATCTGACGCGTGTTGGCGACGCGCAGGATGTTGTAGTAGGCCTCTTCCGCCGTGTGGGTCCGCCGCTTCAGATGCTTACAGAGATACTGGAAGAGCCTCCCGCTCAACTCCGGATTCGCAGGCACGTTGAACGCGAAGTACGCCCGCGCCTTCACCGCTTCGCGCAAGTCGGGCGTGGCGTCCGTGAGGCAGCTTGCCATGTACACGAGGCTGCGATCGAAATTCGCGCCCTGTTCGTGCAGCCAGTCCCAGAACTTGGGCGTCAAGGACAAATAGTACGAGTGCTTGTCCGGCCGCATGTCGCGCGGGATACACATGACTTCCAGCGTCTTCGGGGCGTCTTCCGTGCCGCCGTCGTACGTGAGCACGCTCCCAAAGCCCGCCGCCTTAATCGCCGCCTTCTCGCTGGCAAACCCGCTCCCGCCATTGTCGTCGCCAAGATAGACGCCGGTTGCGAGTGTGCCGTCCGACATGCCATGCGTATTGAACAGCATAAATCCCGGGGGCGCGAGTTTGCCGCCCTGGCCCGGGAGAAGCGCCTTGATGAGGTTGACGATGCCCGCATTTTCATCCATCAACTGCTCCACGGCATAGCCCCGATCTCCAAGCACCGAAGCCATGCCGTCAAAGTCAAAGAACTCCGAACCCGTCAGATGATAGCCCTGCGCCACGGGCACATTCTGCAGCTTGTTCAGCCAGTAAAAGTCGTACCACACGAAAGACTTCCGCGTCTTGAACGGCGCAATGAACAAGGCGGTCTTCTCCCGGGGATCGTCCGCCGGACGATTCGGTGATTCGCATTCCAGATGGATCCGCGGGTCGCTCGCCAGATACCCCGGCTGCAGCGGCGTGCCCGCGCTGTTGGACCAGCCGTACAACATCACGTCCACAGGCGGTTCATCGTCATACTGGAGCCGCACGCCGTTAAGAAGCGGCAGTATGGTCGGGGGATCGTCCTTTTCCATCTTCTCTGCCGGCAGACTCGCGCTGTAAGCCTCGGCATATGCCGTGGCACGTTCCATCGCCGTTTCGCTGTCATCCTCGTCGGCGAGGGAGGCGCAACGGAAGACGACGTCTAGGTTCTCCTCGAGCGGCGGCTGCATCCGCTTCCAAGTCGACGAGCCAGGCGCCGTATCGAAAACCTTGAAAGGCATGACAACTGTGCGGGCGCTGAGATGCAGATCGAACGTGGCGTCCGGATGAAAGTCCTCGCCCGTGAACTGAAGGGAGAGTTGTTGTCCAGTGAACGTGTACGCGCCCGTGTACGCAAGCGCATCTTCCGAATACGCGAGATAGAAGTCCGCCACCCCGTTTGGCTCGAAAACCATCGTCGCAAGCACGCCGTCTGCGGGCGTTGTCCCGTCGGAATCCTCTACATGATAGTACGCGACTGTCGCCAGGGAATCCGGCACCTCTCCCGCGTCCTCGAAAATCGCCGTGACGCTCTTGTTCCCGCTCATCGTGATCGTGGCGGGATTCTGATCGCCGGCCAGGTCGCCCTCCCAGCCCGCAAACACCCCCCCTGCCCCCGGCGTGCCCGCGATGCTCACCGCCGCGCCTTCGACGTACTCATAGGTTCCCGCGGCCGGATTCGTCGTGCCATTTCCCTCAACGGCGATGCTGAGCGTGTATTTCACAGCCGGAGGCGGACATCCCGCCAGCAACACACAGACAATGAGAATCGCGCACTTTTTCATTATGCTCCCTTTCCCGAATTGCGGGCCTATCGTCGCATTTTTCCGGGATAAAGACAAGGGATGCCGCAATGCAGGACACAGGAGACCGCCATAGCGCGCCATTGAAGCGATATGGCATTGCCCGCGCAGCACGAGCGCGGCACAAGCTGCAAGAGACACGGGGAAGGGTCGCTGACGCCGGCTTTCCCGCTCACGCTACTTCGCGACAGCCTCCGGGCCGGGATTCACGCCACGCGTGAGCAACTGCTTGAACTCGTCGAGATGCGCCGCGTACACGTCGCGGGGCTGGCAATCGTATTTCCTGCATAGCGCCGCGGCGAGTCCCACTGTCTCGCCCATCAGGCCACACGTCCGCATCACGCGCACCGCGCCGAGCGCCTCATGCGTCACGCTGATGTCCCGGCCCGCCATGAAAAGATTCGGGACATTCCGCGAATAGAAACAGCGGTACGGCACGTGGAAGGGCCGGGGATACTTCGTGTACAACGCGTGCGAAATGAACGCATCGCCTTCGAACCCCGGCTCGTAGCGGGGATCGGGCAGATGCAGATCGATGTCCCAACCAGTGACCACGCAACCATCGTCAAACGATTCGCCGCTCAGCAGGATTTCCTTGGAGAGCACCACGTCTCCGAGCAGGCGCCGCGATTCGCGCGGGCCGGAAATGTAGGCGCTCCAGTTAAGCTTGTAGCTGGAATACTGGCCGTCCGTATTCTTCAGGCAATCCCAGGCCCCATACATCGCCCGGAAATTCCAGTCGCGCATGTACTCACGATCGCGGATGGGATCGTGATAAAAGCCGCTCTCCCAGTACCACACCCCGAGTTTTGCCAGGCGTTCTTCGGAATCGGAGGCATCTTTCGGATCGCGGCCCGGAAACGGCTTCTCGCTCAGGTTCAGCGCCCAGGGACAGCGCGGAAACGGCGACGGCTTGCCCGCGTTTGCGGCATTCCACAGGTTGCACGGCCCCATGTGCCCGCTGGGCGTCGTCTCGGCGTCCGCACCCGCCAGGACGCCGATGCAGGCGTCGCCCGTACAATCCGCGAAGCGCTTCCCGCGGAAACGGCGCCGCTCACCCGTCACGACATCCTGCGCGATGACCGCCGCAATCCGCCCTTCGGCCATCTCCACCCCATTCGCACGCTGGTTCAGGAACAGGGCGATATTCTTTTCCGCCCGCACAAGATCGGCCTTCTTCCCATCCTCGTAGATGTCCGCGGTGTTCTTCGGGCCATAATGCTCGCGGCGTTCCTGGTCCAGTTCCGCGACCACATCTCCCAAATGCGGATACTTTGGGCCGTGAATCGCCCCGCCCATCCACACGCGCACGTCGGAGCTGTTGTTCCCGCCCAGGACCGGACGATCCTGGATAAGGGCCACCCGCACGCCGTTGCGGCCCGCGCCCAGGGCCGCGCAGGTGCCTGCGATGCCGCCCCCCACGACGACGAGATCGTATTCGCCGGCCTCAACGGGGTTCTCAGGATGCCCCAACAACCGCTGACGGAACGCTGCTGTTTCCGCGGCTTCATTCGGGGGCGTCAGAGTTGGGTCCGTCGAAAAGAGGATCGCATCACAACGTCCTTCAAAACCAGTGAGATCGTGCAGCGCCAGCCGCAGTTCCCCCGCCGCCACCTGGACGCTTCCCCCCGGCTGCCAGTGCCATTGCGCGCCCTCCGCGCCGAAAGTCGCCTCCAGCGCCGTGCCGTTCAACAGCACCTGGAAGATTCCAGGCGCGCCCTCGGCCCGCTTGGCCGGCGGCGTCTGTTCCGTCTTCCACGGCCCCACCCAATCGCGCGTGCGCACCCAGACGCGATACTCGCCGGATTCCGTGAAGCGGACGGCGGTCACCGCGTCTTTCACTGGCTCGCCGAGCCCATGCGCCAGAAGAAACGGCGAACCCATCAAGTCCATGAACTGCTGATCGAGGACCCAGCCGCCCAAGTCAGCGAAACCCTCCGCCTCCACAAGAACCGTCGCCTCTGCCGCGGCTGAACCTGCCGCAGCCGCAAAACACAGCAATCCGATAAGTGAGATCCACCGCATGAAGTCCTCCTCGGGCCTATCCGCCCACCAAGTCGCTCCCGTCAACTGAATGACAGCCGCTGCCCTATTGCCGCGGCTGCCATCCGCCCGCCATCTTCTCCCGCGCATAGGACATCATCTGTTTCCGATGATCGTCATCACGGCGCGGAACGTTTGCTCCGGCAATCACCGGGGCGTTCTCATCGACATAGGCCTTCGCCGCCACATTCGGGCCGCGCCACGCCTCCAGCGCCTGCGTCAACCGCTTGATCTCATCCTGATACGCGGGATCCTCGTATCGATTCTCGAGTTCGTACGGGTCCTTCTCCAGATCGAAGAACAATGAGGGGCCGGGCCCGCGGTGCAGGATGAGCTTTTTCGTGTGGGTTCGGGCCATGGCCTGAGCGCCCTCGCCGCTCTCCGCAAACACGAGTTCCCGCGCGTCCGGATGCCGGGCCAAATCCAGTCCCCGCATGCGCTCGGGAACCGGGCGCCGGGCCTGCGCCAGAATCGTCGGCGCCAGATCGACATTGCTGACGAGCCCTTCGGACACAGTCCCCTGCTGGAGATTCCCCGGAAGCTTGATGATCAGCGGAACCTTGGCCAGCGGATCATAAAGATAGCCGCCTTTCAGCAAGAGGTGATGATGCCCCAGCAATTCGCCGTGGTCGCTCGTGAACACGATCAGCGTGTTGTCGTAGAGCCCCTTTTCCTTCAACGTTTGCAGCAGCTTGCCGACTTGGACGTCGATGTGCTGGATGGTCGCGTAGTAGAAGGCCATCGCCCGGCGCAGCACCGGTTCCGTAAGTTTTTCGTGCGGGAAGTAGCCCGGACCGGCCGCGAGGTCGTGCGCAAAGCAGGCCTCCGTCCAGCCCGGAAGCAGCGTCAGCTTCGCCGGATCGTAGAGCGAAGCATACTCCGCGGGCGGGTCGAACGGATGATGCGGTTTGATGAAACTCACGGCGAGCAATTCGCCGGACGCCTTCCACTGCTTCAGCGCGTCGTTGGCCCGCTCGCCGATCCACTCTGTCGAGTGAAAGCGGGTGGGCAGATTCGACGCGAGCGCGCCGAACGTTTCCCAGTATTCCGGACGTGCTTGCTTCCGGTAGGCGGTCTCCTGATCCTCGAGGTCGTTGCCGTCGATCAGGCCCTCCGCCCGCAGCGCGCGATGATAGTCATCGTCCCACCGGCCCGGCCCGTTCTGTTCGGCCAGGATCATCTCGTCAAAGCCGACATCGAGATACGTCGGCGTGTAGTGCATCTTCCCCACGGCCTTCGTGTGATAGCCCGCCTGCCGGAGCAGCTTCGGGAACGTCTCCACGTCGGGCGGCAGCGTGCAGTGATTCGTCCAGCCCCGGTGCTCGTGCACGTAGAGCCCGGAGATCATCGAGTAACGCGACGGCGTGCACACGGGATACGGGCAGAAGCTGTTGTTGAAGCGCATCCCGTCCGCCGCCAACGCATCAATGTGCGGCGTGGCAATCTCCCGGTTCCCATACGCGCCCAGGCATTCCATGCGGTGCTGATCCGTGAGGATGAACAACACATTGGGCTGCGTTCCCGCCTGCGTTTCCTGCTCCGGAACCTTTGATTCGCCGTGGCTGATGCAGCCCGCCGCGGCCAGCGTGGCCGAGGCCGCCATGAATCCGCGCCGGGACAGTGCTCTCATTGCGGTTTCCTCACGTTGAAACGATAGTCGCCGGAGGCGGCCTCCAGCACGACGCAGCCCGCCTCGGCGCAAACCGAACTCAGCCCTTCCGATTGCGCCAACGCCTTCCCTCCCTCGCTCAGCGTTTCCACGCTAGAAGCCGGGAGATAGATCGTCGCGGACGTATTCGGTGGAATCGATACGGCCCAGGAAAGGCCGTCGGCGCCGATGCGCCATTCGCTCGCGATGCGGCCGCGAATCGAGTCATAGTGCGCCTTGACCCATTCGAGCCCCTCCGGCCATTGCGGCCGCAGCACGAAATGCCGGAAACCCGGCGCGGCCGCATCCACGCGAATGCCGGCCAGGCCGCGATAGAACCAGCCTTCGACGTGGCCCAGCATACAGTGATTCTGCGATGAGGCGGCCCCGGCGTCCCACGCCTCCGTCAGCGTGGTCGCCCCTTGCGCCAGTTGACAGGCATAACCCGGGCCGTCCGTCTGGCAAACCATCTTGTACAGCAGGCCTCCCTGCTCCGCGTCCGTCAGGGCACGCACAAGATACGAGAAACCCACATCCCCGGCCGTCACATGAAACTTTGCCGACTCAATGCCCGAAACCAGCGACTTCAAGATCGCGCCGCGTTCCCCGTCCGCCGCCAGTCCCACGGACAGCGGCATTGCATTCGCCGTCTGGCTGTTCCGGTCGTACGACTTCTCCTTCGGATGATAGTACGTCTCATTGAAGGCCGCGCGCACTTCGGCGGCGCGCTTCGCGATGGCTTCCGCTTGCTCCTGTTTGCCCAACAGCGCGGCCGTCTGCTGCAGGATGCACAGGTCCTGATAGTACACTGCCGTGGCGGTGACGCCCTTCGACGTGAGCTGCGATTCACCCGGTCCCTTCGGGCCCACGTCGTACCAGTCGCCCAAGCCATGCGAGACGATATGTTCTTTCGCCGTGCTTCCGAGATACCCGGCGTAGCGCCGCATCACCTCGTAGTGCGTCTCGAGATTGCGCCGATCGCCGTACATCAAGTACGCGTTCCACGGATTGACGAGGCTCGCGCTGCCCCATTCCGGGGAATCGCGGAAACCGCCGTTGAACACGGTGTATTCCGGCGCAATGTCCGGCACAAGGCCGTTCTCAATCTGGGAATCCGCCATGTCCTGTTCGATCTTGGCGTAGAAACGCGCCAGGTCCACGTTGTACATGAGCCCGTCCGCGAGCAGGTGCGACACTTCGAGCCAGCCCAGCTTCTCGCGATGCGGACAATCCGTGAGCACGCTCTGCAGATTGCTCCGAATGGCCGCGAGAATCAGCCCGTGAACCCGGTTGACCAGGTCGTTCGCGCACGCGAACTCGCCCACGGGCGGCGCCGAGGCATACGTGAATTCCCCCGTCATCTCGAGCAGTTCCGGAAGGCTCGCGTCGCGTTGCGGCGTGCCCGCCGGACAGGCGCCTTCTGCCTGCACGTAGCGGAACCCGTAGTACGTGAACTGCGGACGCCAGACTTCCTCCCCCTCGCCCTTCAGCGTGTAGCTGAACGACACCGGGCTGCCGGAACTCCGTTGCGATACCCGGCCCGTGTCATCCAGCAACTCACCCGGAATCAGCTTCACGGTGGCGCCGCGCGACCCGCGCACTTTGATGCACGGCCGACCGGAGAAGTTCTGGCCGAGGTCGTACAGATAGCCGCCCCCGTCCAGCGCGGTGATGCGGGGACTCGTGAACGTCTGCATCACTTTGATCGGCGGGCCGCCCGCGCCGTAGAGCCGGCCACCGGGAGCTTCTGTCGTCACGGCCACTTTCCAGGCTGCCGCGTCGAAGCCGGGCGCGTCCCAGCCCGGTTGTTCGAGCCGTGCATCGTAGTCTTCGCCGCCATACATGCAGGAAAACACAATCGGCCCCGCCGCCGCACGCCACGATGCGTCGGTTCCCACCTCCTCCGTGCTGCCGTCGGCATATTCGATATGGAGCTGTGCGATCGCCTTCGGCGGGCCGAAAGTACCCTTGAACTTCACATAGCGTCCGCCCGGCACGTTGTACATGCCGTTGCCCAGCATTAGGCCAATCACGTTGTCCCGTTCGCGAAGCGCCGCCGTGACCTCATAGGCCGAATAGAGACAGGTCTTTCTGTAGTTCGTCCACCCGGGCGCATAGACCTCGTCACCCACCGCCCGGCCATTGAGCCGGGCCTCGTGAAAGCCGAGTCCGCACACATAGAGCAAGGCCCGGCGCACCGGTTTCGAGATCGTGAAATCCTTGCGGAACAGGGGCAGCGGTCCCGACTTGTCCGCCGCTTCCGCAACCCCTTCCGGCGCCGTGATCCACGCTGCATGCCAGTCTTCCGTTCGAAGCATGCCCATCGTCCACCGGGCTGGCGCGCTCCAGGCGCTCGGCTTCCCATCCTGATCCCAAACCCGAAGCGACCAGAAGCACTCCTGATGCGACGACAGCGGCGCGCCGCCGTACTCGATCTGGTTCTGTTCCGAAGACACCACTTTCCCGGGCGCCCAGAGGTCGTTCCCGCCCTGGGCAAGCGTCTCCGCGCTCGACGCCACGCGCACCTCATAGGCCGTCTGCCGCTGGCCGCGCGCGCCCGATTCCAGGACCCAACTCAGGCGCGGACGTGCCGCGTCGATCCCCACCGGATCTACGAGATACTCGCAGCGCAACTGAACCGCTTTCAGGGCCGTCGCGGCGTTGTCTTCCGCCGCGGCCCCAGGAAACATCACCACAGCCAGCACAATCGCAGTCGTCAGCATGGCGCCTCTCCACAGTGTTTGGCCCGGGCCAAATGCCGGGCGCTTCAGCTTACAGGAACGCCCCGAATCCCTCAAACGGCGCGGCTTGCCACGGACCCCCCTGCGGGGTATGATCAGGCGCACGGAGACAGCGAAGGGAGCGAACAATGTTCAGAACATGCCTGTTGCTTGCCATGATTCTTGCCACAACGGCCGGAGCCGCGGACAAAGCCGAACCCGCAAAGGAATTCGAGGGCTTGCCGCTCGTCTTCTCGGAGGACTTCGAGAAGGGGGCCGATGCCTGGACGCCCACGGATGCCAAAGCGTGGAAAGTGGCCGAGGAAAGCGGCAACCACGTCTACAGCCTCTTCCAGCAGAGCGGATACGAGCCGCCGGTGCGATCGCCCAAAAACATCTCCTGGATCAAGGGCGTCAAAGTCTCGTCCTTCGTCCTGGAAGCCCGGGTCAAGCAGACCGGGCGCGAGTACGGGCACCGCGATTTCTGCGTCTTCTTCGGCCGCCAGGACCCAACCCATTTCTACTACGTCCACATGGCCACGAAGTCCGACCCGCACGCCAATTCGATCTTTCTCGTGAACGGCGCGCCCCGCGTCTCCATCGCGAAGGAACGGACCGGCGGCACGAAGTGGGACGATCAGTATCATCACGTGCGCGTGGTCCGGAACGCGGAATCCGGGGACATCAAAGTCTTCCTCGATGACATGGCCAAGCCGATCATGATCGCCGAGGACAAGACCTTTGCCGCGGGCGAGGTCGGCTTTGGCTCCTTCGACGACACGGGCAACGTGGACGATGTCCGCGTCTGGGGCAAGTAGCGCCCCGCAAACCGGACTTCATCGCGTTATTCCCGGTCCCACTTCAGGACCCAGGGGTCTCTTGTGTCCTTCGAGAACGCGCGCAGCTTCTTCTTGAGCGCGTCGAGCAGTTCCTGATGCTCGGGCCGTTCCGCGAGGTTCTCCGTTTCCCACGGATCCGCCTCGAGATCGTACAGCTCGAAGCGCGGCCGGCGCTGATATGCCGCGATCTTCCGCTTGCCATAGAACTCGCCGCCATGCGCCAGGAAGTCCTGCCACGTCTTTGATTCGTAGAGGTCCCGGGCGTAGGGAAACTCCAGGCCGCTCGCGATGTTCCAGATGAGCTTGTGCCGGCGCGTCCGGACACAGCGCATCGGATAGTACATCGTGATCTCGTGGAACGTGTGCGACAGGAAGACCTCGTCCCGGCCCGCCAAATCGCCGCTGAGTGCGGGAAGGAAGGACCGGCCGTGGAAGTCGCCCTCCTTTCCCGGAACCCCGGCATACTCGAGAATCGTCGGCGTGATGTCGGCCCAGGTGATCATCGCGTCACTGGTCCGGCCCGTTTCTTTCGCGCCCGGGTCCCGCGCCACGCACGGCAGCCGCACGCCCGGTTCGTACAGCGTCGTCTTTGCGCCGGGGAACGGGGCGCCGTTGTCGGAGACGAAGAGGATCAGCGTGTCGTCCCAGCGGCCCGTTTCTTTCAGAATCTCGATCAGCCGGAGCAATCCGGAATCGCACTGCTCGATCGACCCGTAGTACTCCGCGAGGTCTTCGCGGCACGCGGCCGTGTCCGGCAGATACGGCGGCGGCGTAACGTCCTTCGGGTCGACTGGCTTCGAGGTCTCGCGCTTGAACGGCCGGTGCGGCTCTGTCGGGCAGAAGTACAGGAAGAATGGCTTTTCGGAAGGGTCGGCAATGATCGCGCGGCACTGCTCGGCCAGCTTCACGGGAGTGCGCGGTTGGAGAGTCTCCTGGAAGTGATACGCCGCCTCCGGTTCCACGTGAAACTTCCCCGCGCATATCGTGCGGTAGCCCGCGTCGGCCAGCCGGATCGGCAGCGACTTGAAGCCCGGCAAGGACACGAAATGATTGTAGCCGTGCGCGAGGCCGTATTGCCCGTTCGCATGGTTGTACAAGCCGGTGAGGAGCACCGAGCGGCTCGGACTGCAACTCGGCGTCGTGCAGAAAGCCTGCGTGAAGCGCACGCCTTCTTTCGCCAGGCTGTCCACGCCCGGCGTCCGCACAATTGTGTTGCCGTAACAACCGGCCAGATCCATGCCCAAATCGTCCGCCACGTACAACAACACGTTCCGCTTGCCCGCGGCGCGGGCAGACGCCGGCAGGTTCTGTGCCACAGTCATGGCGCCGATGCCCGCGCCCACGCCCTTGATAAAATCGCGCCGGTTCATCATTCTTGCCCTCCGAGTAGAACAAAGCGGCTTCCGCCTTTCAGCCAGGCGTCCATTGATTTCTTGCTGCCGGTGATCGGTTGATACGGCGCTTCCACGTTCGTGAGCGTTTCCGGACTGCCCAAGGCCCAGAACAGCCGATCACTGGGGTTGAAGCGATTGAATGTGTAGATGCCGTCCACGCCCGCCTTCCACGCCAACGCCGCCTCGGCGTGCCACACTGCCTCCGTGTCCGGGCCGCTGCGCTCCGGTTCCTTGGCGGATACGAGCCGCGAGCCACTCAGGCACGCATACACGGGGACGTTGTACTTGTGGCCGGCCGCAACCAGATTCTCCCACGGCTCGAAGCGGAAATAGCAGGTTCCCGTGAGGATATCGATCAAATCCTCCTTCATCCAGCGTTCAACATCGAGCCCGATTGCCTTCGCAAAGCCGAAAGAGTCCGGCACGCGCACCGCCACGAGCATCGGCCGCCCGCGCTTCTCCGCAATCTCTGCGGTCATCGCGCGAATCCGCTGCAACAGGTCCGTCATCCTGTCGCAGTGCTCCTGCAAGACCGGGTCTCCTGTCATCTGCGGCTTGAAGTACACGGGATGCCGGTAAAAATCCAGTTCAACCCCGTCCACGTCGTAGCGGCTGCACACATCGCGCAATATCCGAAACACTTTCTCCCGCACTTCGGGCAAGCCGTAGTTCACCGCCGACCACCGCCGGCCGCCATGGGGGAATTTGTCGCCCTTCTTCCCCATCAGATACTCCGGGTGCTCCTGTTTCCACTTGCAGAGCAGGGCCTGATCCCCCGAATCGTGCGTGTCGTTCATCCGCATCGACCAGAAGACTTCCATGCCGTGCTCATGCCCGAACTGCGTCATCAGCGTCAGCGAGTCCGTCCCCTGCCCAATCAATTCCCACGCCCAGTCCACCTGATACTGATCGCTGTGGCCGCGCAGTTCCGTTTCCTCGCTCCTTTGCGTATACGAATTGAACACGCCCGTGCAATAGAAGATCGCGTCCACCTGCGAACCGATCAGCGGGGTTGAACGGCGCGCCAGAAACGATGCCGGCGTCTTCGCCTCCCCCTCCTTCACCCCGCGCGCGTCATTCCCGTCATTGTTCATGATGATCCGCCGCTTCTTGTGCGCCGCGGCCTTCCGCGCCGCCTTCATTCCGTCGCTTTCCTTTGCAGCCGGCGCCGGCTTCTCCTCGGCGGACGCCTGGAATCCGGCGACCAGCCCGAGGGCGATCATGCTCCCCAACAAGAGAAGAAGAAGTCGATTGTTCATCATGGCCTCTCTCCCAGACGGCAATGCGCGGTTGACTCCAGTCAAAAGGGCAGTGGACTGACAGTGCCACGCGGCGACACGGCGATCAACTGGCTGCCCGCCCACGTAGTGCTATACGTGATCCCATCCACGACTTCGCGTTCTTCCTTGCAGGGCACGTCGAACGCAATAACGCCCGTATCCCCTGCCTGAAGCGCGCCGAGGCGCAAGTAGCCATCCCGAATCACACATTCCTTCTCGGCGGTGTTCAGCCGAAACTTCAACGTTGTTCTGTCCACCCACTCGGGCACACGGATCGCCATGCTCCTCGCGGCCTTCACGGAAAACGCGATCCGGCCTGCCTTCGGCAGGCTGCTCTCGACGCGCACGTCGTCCGTTTCCGCATCCAGCAACAGATTAACGAAACAGGCGCCATCCTTCGCCGTGATGCGATGCCGCCAGCACTCGCTGAGGGCATGCACCGCGCCCGAGGTGATGTCCAGAGTGGACAGAGGCCAGTCGCCCTCGCGCATCCGGTCGTTCGGCAACTGCATGGCATAGCCGCCCACGGTGCGCCGAAGCACGTCCCGCTCGGCATCGCGTGCCGGGTGCTCGTTCTCGCGCATGTAGCGGCGCAGTTCGTCCTCCCGGTGCTGCGTCGGCAGCAGCATGCTTCTCAGAAGACGTTCAGCCGTTTCGTAGTACGCCGGATATCCCGCATCGCCCAGCAGCAGCGCGGCGCGGACCACGTCGCCCGTCTGGTTGATTTCGCCGCGCGATACTTCGTTGGCGGGGTGCTCCGGAAAGACCTCGTCGCCCCAGCCCCAGGAACTGAAGTATTCGGGAACCCCGCGGTCCATGATGCGGCGGCAGGCCTCGATCATCGCGGCATCTCGCGTGAAAATGGCGTAGTCCGTGATCCCGCTCAACGCGGAAGTAATGGAATGCACGTGTCCCGAGGATCGTTCCATCGGCGCAAAGCGTCCATCCGCTTCGTACATCTCGCGCAGCCCCGCCCGGGCATACGCGCCCGCGAGCTTGAGCGCGAGTGCGTCCCCGCTGAGGCGGTGATACGCAAGGAGGGGATCAACCATGCGGGCCGCATTCGGCGTGGCCAGTCCGTAACACATGCCCTCCATGCCCAGGGCCTTGGCACGTTCGGCGGACCAGCGCCCGTCCGTGCCGGTCATCTGGTCCAGTGTCTCCAGCATCTGATGCGCGGTCTCGCGCGCCCACGCGGAGTCCCGGCCCGCCGCCAGCGCCCACAACCCATAGAGCCCTTCACGCATGTTGTGGAACTCGATGCAGCGCTTGTTACCCTGTTCCGGATCGTAATACGAATTGAGATGATTCGGATTGTCGAAGGAGCCCTTCAAGTAGCGCTCCAGGATGGCCAATCCGTCGTTCGGAAACGGCACGCCGGCATACAACTCAGCGCTCATGCAGCCCACGAGACAGCGCCCAACCACGTGCGGAATGCCGATATTGACGGAATGATGCATTTCCCCCGTGCCCTCCGCGCGGAGGTTCGCATAGAAGAACGGCTCCTTGTCGCGATCCGCGTCGTACAGGCTGTTCAAGTGCTGCACACACAGCCGGATCGCTTCCCCGAGGTCGTCCCGCACGGGCAGTTTCGCCACCGGCCGAAAATCCGGCGTTCCCGCCTGCGCCGTTTCATACGCGAAGATGCTCGGCCACGTGTGCACAGGTTTTGGCGCAATCATTCGGTTGGCCGCCGCTTCTTTCTTCCGCTCCGTCAGATGCCGCTCCCCATTCGCGCGTTCCTCGGGCGTCACGGACAGCGCCTGCTCGAGCGCGGCGCGTTCGGGCGCTTCCAGGATGCGCCCGTAGAGCAGCATCGCGGCGATCCCGCCCTGGAAGAAGGCACATTCTTTGCCGGCGTAGTGCCGCGCACCCACCCGCAACGCCTCCATCCGCGTTGTGGCCGGATTCACCGGGCGGCGTTCTTCCTCGAGGCCGTCCACGAAGAGCCGAATCTCCGCATCGTCGCGCTCCACGACAATGAGGTGAAGCCCCCCGTATCCAACGTCCCGCCGGAACTGATCCTTCTGCCCGCCGATGCGCCCGGCCCCCTCGACGCTGATCTGGTCAAAGCGCGCCCCCGACTGGAAAAGATCAACCGTGAATCCCGGGTCGTAATCGTGGCCATCCTTGGGACACGCCGAACACAAACCGCCACCGCCCTTGTGGGGCGCCGCCAGCACCGCCAGCGTCCAGCGGGCGGCTTGCTGTCCGAAACCGAGGTCGCGCAGCACGTCGTTATATCCGTCGAAGCGAATAACGGGACGAAGCCCGGATTCCGGGCGCAGTTCATAGAGCGGCCGCCGGCCTTCGTCCGCCGTAAGCGCCGAGGAAGTTCCCGGCGCCTTGTTGCGCCACGCCGTCACTTCCTCGCCCTGCAACGTGAGCGTGTCCGGGTCCGCCGCGTCCAGCCAGCAGAGAAGCCCTTCCCGCGGCAGATCGGCTGCCGCCCAAGCGGCCAATGGCGGACCACACGCAAGCATCAGCAGTGCAATACAAGAACGACTCATGAAATCGGATTCCCGAAGGCCCTTGCCGGTTCACGCACTTCGTGTACCGCGATTGGCCGTCAATCGCGATCTCATCATGCATCGCCCTCGCCCGAGAGTCAATTCCTGCCGCGCGCATCACTCGTAGCTGAGCGCCTCGATCGGGTCCAGCGCGGCGGCCCGTCGGGCCGGATAGAACCCGAAGAACACGCCGACACACACGGCGAAGGACAAGGCAAGCAGCACGCTCGACGGCTCGACTATCGCGGCAAAGCCGCTGAAGACCGAGCTCAGCGCCGCGATGGCCGCACCCACGGAAATGCCAATCAACCCGCCCAGCGCGCTCATCAGGATGGACTCCAGCAGGAACTGGATAAGAATGTCCCGGTCGTCCGCGCCGATCGCTTTTCGAATCCCGATCTCGCGCGTCCGCTCCGTCACCGTCACGAGCATGATGTTCATGATGCCGATGCCCCCGACGACGAGCGAAATCGCGGCCACCGCGCCCAGCAGCAGCGAGAACGTCCGCGCGACGGACGTCACCGCCTCAACCATCTCCGCCATGTTGCGCACATGGAAGTCGTCGTCCTTCCCATCGGGGATTTCGTGCCGGACCCGCAACACGCGCTCCAGTTTGGCCTGGACATTCGCCTGATTCGCGTCGGGCGCGATTTGCAGGTCGATTTCGCTCAGGTACTTCACCCCCAGGAGGCGGTGCATGGCCGTTGTATAGGGAACCAGGGCCTGATCGTCGAAACTGAACGGGCCTTGTGTCCCCTTGGGCTTGAGCACACCCACCACGGCGAACTGCAACCCGTTGATCTTGACCTTCTCGCCCAAGGGGCTGCTGTCCCCGAAAAGGTCCGTGGCGGTGTCCGCCCCAAGAATGGCCACCTTGGCCCGCCGCTCGATCTCGCCGGCGGTGAAAGAGCGCCCCTTCCCGATCTGGAAATTACGGATCTGGAGATAGTCCGCCGTCACCCCCATGATCGAAGACTGCTTGTTGTTTCCGTAGTATTTGAACTGGCCGTTTCCACGGGCCACGGGAGACATCCGCAACACCTCCGGCACCTGGCTCAGGATGGACTCCGCATCCTCGGGTTTCAGCGTCTCCACCGCGCCGCTCCGCACCCCGCCGGATTTCGGCTGGCCCGGCATGATCATGATGAGATTCGAACCGAGCGCCGTCACATGCGCCAGCACCTGCTGCTGCGCCCCGGCTCCGACCGCCAGCAGCGCGATGACCGCGCCCACGCCGATGATGATTCCGAGCATGGACAGGACGGAGCGCAGCTTGTTCACCAGCAGGCTGCGCAACACCAGCTTGATCGTCGTCAAGAACAACATGCTCACCTCGATTCCCGCGCCATGAGTTCGGCGACCCGCCCGTCGCGAAGATGAATACGCCGCGGGCACTGCGCGCTGATTTCCGGATCATGCGTAACCATAATGACTGTGCGCCCCTGTGCGTTCAGTTCGTCAAACAACGCCATGATTTCCTGTCCCGTCTTCGTGTCCAGATTGCCCGTCGGTTCGTCCGCGAGCAGTATGGCGGGATCCGTGACAATCGCCCGTGCAATCGCCGCGCGCTGGCGTTGCCCGCCCGACAGTTGGTTTGGCCCGTGCCCCATGCGCTCCGAAAGCCCCACAATTTCCAGCGCGGCTCTGGCGCGTTGCCGCGCGTCGCGGGCTCCGCCGTACAGGAGCGGCAACTCGACATTCTCGAGCGCGCTCAGGCGCGGCAACAGATTGAACGTTTGAAAGACAAAGCCAATGTATCGGTTCCGGATCTGCGCCAGACGGCGCCCGCTCAACCGGGACACGACCTCGCCCGCCAGAATGTAGTCACCGGCGTCCGGTCGGCCCAGGCAGCCCAGGATGTTCATCAGCGTCGATTTCCCGCTGCCCGAAGGACCGGTAATCGCCACCTTCTCGCCCTTGGCCACGGACAGCGAGACGCCGTCGAGCGCGCGCACCACTGTGTCGCCCAGCAGAAACGTCTTTGTCAGATTCGAGGTTTCTATGACCGCTTCCATGGCATCCTGCACTCCTGTCCGCGTGTCTCCGCTGTCTCCATCAGGTCCATCCCGCGTCCTTTGTCACATGGGCGGCGGGCCGCCGCCCGGAGGCGGGCCCGGGAATCCCCCAGAACCGCCTTCCTCTTTCTTTTTCGCCGCCACATCTTCCTGCGGAATCAGGATCGTGCTCCCCTCCTCGAGCCCCGACACAATCTCAGTAAACGCCCCATCGTCGATCCCGGTCTCCACGGCCACCGGCGCGGCTTCCTTCTCCGTCCCGCCCGGAATCAGCACGATCTTTCCGGCGCCGCGCCGTTGGATGGCCTCCGAAGGAACGGCCAAAGTCCGTTCCTTCGACGCCACGAGGATCTCGACATCCGCCGTCATTTCCGGCAGCAGCTTGCGCTTTGCCTCGTCCAGCACTTCAATCTTCACCTCGAACGTGACGATGTTCGAGACTTTCGTCCCCTTCGTCGCCACACGCACCACCTCGCCCGCGAAGTGTTCGTCGGGAAAGGCATCCACAGTGATCGTGGCCGGCTGCTTCTGGCGCACCTCGCCCACGTCGCTCTCGTCCACGGAAGCCAGCACGAACACGCGCGACAGGTCGGAGAGCGTCAGCAGGGCGGTGCCGCCTCCCACGTTCATCGTGGGCGAGGCGATGATCTGGCCGACCTGAACCATGCGCGCCGACACGATGCCCGCGATGGGAGCGAAAACCTGCGTCTCTTTCATCCGCTGGTTCGCGGTCTCCAGCTCGATCTTCATCGATTCCGCGTCCGCCTGCGCCAGTTTGATGTCCTGACGCAGCAATTCGAGCTGCTCTTCGGCTATCTTCACGCCATCGACGCCCGCAGACGCCTTCTGCATCGTGCTCTCGGCCTGGACCGCCGCGACCTCCGCGCTTTCCACTTCCTCCTGGCAGACCTGGCCCTTCTTGCGCAACGTCGCGGTCCGCTCCGCCTTCGTGCGCAAGTCATCGCGGGAAACCTGCGCCGCTTTCATCGTCGCTCCCGTTTCCTTTCGAGACTTCTCCAACTCCCGCTCCGCAATCACCAGGCTCTGTTGCACCCGGGCGAGTTTGGCCTCGGACGATGCCAGCTTCACTCCCGCCTGGCGCACGGTACGCTCTTCGTCCACCGGGTCGATCTTCAGCAGCAGATCTCCCTTGTTCACGGGCTCACTGATGTCATACGGCAACTCGATGACCTGGCCGGTCGCCTTGCACTTGATCTCGACGTCCTGGTTCGACTCGACGGAGCCGGAGCAGGAGACCTCCGCTCGAAGCGGCCGATACTCCGCCCGCTCCGCCGTGAAGCGGGGGCTCTCTGACTGCGCCGCGTTCGCCCGGCTCACGTTCCAGTAGTACCACACGCCCGCGCCCGTCAGCAGCGCCGCCACGGCAATTGCCATCCAATGTTTCATCGCATGCTCTCCCGGTCGTTTCCGGAACGGGGCGCCGCGTCTTCCGCATCTGTTCCGCTGAACGCCCATCGCTCTGACCCAAGAGTAGTCCGGGAACATTGCGGGGCGGCATGTGCGAAGATTAAGAATTCGTAATCTCTCCGCGGCCCCCTTCCAGTAACGCTTTCTCCCAACGGCCGCACTTCTTAGGCAAAGCGCCGCACGGACGGCGCAGGAGAAACATGCGCAACAAGGAGAAACGCCTATGTAGAGAACCTGCGATGGTCCCTGATCCGGCGATCCTCAAGGACGAGCCCGGATATTCACGAAGGCGGATACGGAATGGGTGCATCAAGCGAAAACCAAGGAGGAAACCTCGCATGAACATCTCGTCAATCAATTCGTTCAGTTCCAGTGATATCGCGGCCGCCATGATGAAACGGACGGGGAAATCGCAGAGCAAACCGCCCGACCCCTCCGAGTTCGTCTCCAAAATCATGGAGAAGGACGACGCCAACGGCGATGGCGTGCTTAGCGCCGATGAAACCAAACTCGACTCCGAGCAATTCGGAGCGCTCGACACGGACGGAAACGGCTCGCTGACGACCGAAGAGTTGCTCGCCAGCTTTCCGCCGCGCACGGACCGCATGCCGCCCATGTTTGGCCAGCAACTCGACTTCGCTCAGATCGCCTCGAAGATCATCGAGAACGAGGACAGCAACGGCGATGGCGTCATCAGCGCCAGCGAGACGCGGCTCGATTCCGAGCGATTCAACACGATCGATTCGGACGGAAACGGGGCGATCACCTCTGAGGAGTTGCAGGCGGATTTTGAAGCCCGCCAGGCCGAACGTGCGCAACAGATGCCCGCGGATGCCGGCGCCGGCTCCTCTATCCATTCGCTGCTCGAATCCCTCTCGCAGAACGAAGCCTCCTCGGCCTACGCCGGCCAGAACTGGCTCTATCAGATGCTTCAAACGTCGTCTCAGAATCTTGCCGTGATGGTATAAACCCCGCACTGTCCGCCCGCGGGGAGGGCCGCCCCTCCCCGCGAAGCGGCTTCCCCCCCCCCCGCACACCCCCCTTGATTCATATGGCACATTAGTTTTATTGTGACATATGTGCGTGCATCTGTCTGGGTGCCGCAGCAGAACAACGCGGGCGGTCAAACGTAGCGGAGAAAGAGCATGCTTGGGCGGCCAATCCTCGGGGTGTTTCTGTGCGTTATAGCGGGCGCTTGGGGCGCCTCTGCCCTCGATCCGGGCCAACTCGATTTCCAGGAGATTACGCTGGACAACGGATTGCGCGTGATTTCCCTCGAGGATTTCTCCTGTCCCATCGTGGCGGTCAACCTGTGGTACCACGTCGGCTCGAAAGATGAGAATCCGGAACGGCAGGGCTTCGCCCACATGTTCGAACACATGATGTTCCGGGGCACGGATCGCCTGGGGCCGACCGGCCACTTCGACCTGCTTCGCCAGGTCGGCGGCGTCTGCAACGGCTACACCTCCTGCGACGAGACAGTCTATGTGCAGTCCGTCCCCGCAAACCAGCTCGAACTGGTCCTTTGGCTCGAAGCCGAGCGCATGAGCTTCCTCAAGATCGATCAGGACGCCTTTGACACGGAACGGAAAGTGGTCGAAGAGGAGCGGCGCCTCATGTTAAGCCAGCCGTACGGCGCGGCAGAAGAAGCGCTGATGGCCGAGGTCTTCAAAGTCCACCCGTACCGCTGGACAACCATCGGCAAGATTCCGCATCTGCGCGCGTCGACTGTGCCGGAACTGCGCGCGTTCTGGAGCCGCTACTACACCCCGAGCAACGCCACACTCGTCCTGGCAGGCGCGGTGAAACACGAGGAGGCCGAAGCGCTGGCGAAACGATATTTCGGATGGATTCCCCGCTGCCCGGATCCCGGCCGGGTAGACATCCATGAACCACCGCAGGAACAGGCCCGGGACGTGACACTGGAACTCGACAACGCCCCGGCCCCGCTCGTCGGCGTCGGATATCGCACCGCGGCCATGGCCAACGACGACTTGGTCCCGCTGAAAATTCTCTCGATCATTCTCGGCGACGGTGCAAGCAGCCGCGCACACCGCCGCCTGCTTCGGGGCCGCGCGCTGGGACACTTCGTGCTGAAGAAGGAGTTGGCCGTCGGCGTGCAATGCATGGATTTCACGATGGAACAGGACGGCGCGTTCGGACTGGGCGCCGCGTTGCCGCTTTCCGGCGGCCAGCCGGACAGAGTCCTCGCCGTAATGAAGCACGAGATCGACACGCTGCGAAAGACGGAAGTCAAGCCGCGCGAACTCGAGAAGGCCAGAAACCAGCTGATGCGAAAACTCGTAACAGAGAACCTCCGCGTCTGGGACAAGGCGGCGGCGCTGGGACGGGCAGCGGTGCTCGAAGGCGATGCGGACCGCGTCAATCGCCGCCTGGCCAAGATTCAGAATGCCACTGCCGACGACGTGCTGCGCGTCGCCAGGACGTATCTGGATCCCCGGCACGCGCTCACAGTCCGCATCAAAGGCAACTTGCTCGGAGCGCTCGCTGCAAAGAAGAACCCCGAAGATGACGCGCCCATCACCGGCCAGCGCGAAACCTGCCCGCCGCCGCCCGGACGCCCCGGTGCGGTGCGTCCCGCGGACTATCCCGCGAACCCGCCGCGCAACGCATTGCTCAGTCTCGATCCCGCGGAACCTTTCGAAACACAGACGCTCGCCAACGGCCTGAAGGTGGTTGTCGTTGAGAACCACGAGGTCCCCTTCGTTTCCGTGGAGCTTCACTTGCGGGCGGGCGCCTGGGCCGAGCACAAGCCCGGCTGCGCGGCCATGGCCATGGCGATGATCGGGCAGCGCACCCGCAAACAATCCCAGGTGAAACTGGAGGAGGAACTCGATCGCTACGCGATTCAGCTGGCAGGCTGGGCCAACATGGATGGCGCGTGCGTCCAGGCATCGTGCGTGACCGGCCAAATCGGCCGCGCCATGAAGCGGATGGGCGAAGCCGTGCTTCTGCCCAGCTTCAAGACCCGGGATTTTGACCGGCTGAAGAAGCAGACGCTCACCCAGCTTGCGGTCGCCTCCGCCGAGCCCGCCTACCTGGCGAGCCGCGAAACGCGCCGGCAGCTGTATGGAGAACACCCCTACGCGCGCTCCGTCGCAGGGGAGCCCGAAGATGTCATGGCGCTGAAGGCGGCCGACCTCAGGCAGTGGTGGTCCACGGCGGCCCGGCCAGACATGGCCGTCCTGTATTTCGCCGGGGACATCGTGCTGGATCGCGCGGTACAGCTCGCCGAGGCCGCCTTCGGCGCCTGGAAAGCGAAAGGGCCGAAACCCGGGATGAAGCTGCCGCCTATTCCGGAGCCCGCGCCAACCCACATCTATCTTGTGGACAAGGCAGGCAACCAGGCGCAGATCCGCATCGCGCAACGGGGATTTACGCGGCAATTCCCCGGTTACTTCACGTCGCGCGTAGTAAGCGGGTACTTTGGCGGAGCCTTCGGAAGCCGGATTAACGAGTCCTTGCGCGTCAAGAAGGGCCTCACGTACGGCGCGCGCGGCGGCTATTCCTCGCAACGCATGGCGGGCGAATTTCAGATCTCCACGTTCACAAAGATCGAGTCTGTGCCCGAAGCCGTTCAAACGGCCCTCGACGAGATCACGCGCCTCCAGGCCGAGCCCCCGGCCGCCGAGGAAATCGAAGACACGAAGAATTACATTGTGGGGAGCTTCGCCGGCCTGCGCGAAACGCCCCAAGCCATTGTCGAGGACTTGTGGATGATCGAGGCCGAAGGGCTGCCTGGCGATTATATCAAACAGCAAATCGCTGCGGTTCAGGCCGCCACCCCGGCCGCGTGCGTGCAACTCGCACAAAGCACCCTTGACACCGGCAGGCTCATCATCGTGGTCGTCGGGCCCGCCGACGCGTTGAAGGAGGAGCTCGAGAAGATCGCCCCCGTCACCATCGTGCCCGTCAAATCCGCCTCCGCGGACAAATGACTAATCCGTGCGCAGCCCTCACTGATCTGCGGCCCGCAATCCCCTGAGCCTCGTCCGCATTACAAGCGACCGAGTTCTTCCCGGAGCCGCCGCAGAATGCGGTGCAGCCGCACCCGTACCCGCACTACGCTCCAACCCAGGCGCTGCGCTATCTCCGGCGCATTCAGCCCCTGGACGTACTTCATCTCCAGCAGTTCCCGGTCCAGGTCGCCAAGCGACACGAGCAGTCTCGCCACGGACTCGCTGCCATCGGGCGCTTGCCACGCCGGCAAAGACGCGGCACCGCGGCGGAGCGCTTCGAGATATGCGGTCTTGCCGCGCCCTTCCCTGCTCTGTCCGGTCCAGAAGCGGTACCCCACGCGCGTGGCGATCTGCCGAAGCCAACAGAAGAAGGAACCTTGATGCCGATACGTCGCCAAGCTCCGAAATGCCTCCAGGTAGGTTTCTTGCCTCAGATCTTGCAGCACCGCCTCGTTATCCGTGAACCGGGCGAGATGGCGGCTCAACGCCCTCTCATAGCGGCGCACAAGCCGGGCAAAGGCCCCCGCATCGCCCCCCTGCGCCAGCAACACATCGGCCGCCTCTCGTTCCGCCGCCAGGACCGGCGCGGCGTTCAAACGCTTTCGATACGTCTCCGTTCCCGGTGGGCTGGGCGTTGCCGTTTGCATCTGCTGCATCCTGAGTGCCGTGTCCGGCGGCAACACACCCCGCCGTCACACGGATCATGAGGGGATGGCGGCGGCGCAAATGGAAGGCTGCTTCATGCGCCGCCGCCAGAGGAGAGGGGGTTGGGATAGCTAACGTTCTTCGTTCGCGCGGCTGGGACCACCGGGGCCATGATGCGGCCCGCGCCGGAGGCCCTTCGACAACTCGTCTTTGCTCAGCGTCTTGTCTCCATCGGCATCCAATTGTGCGAACTGTGCGGCGATCGATTTCTTCCAGACGTCGGTCCATTCCGTGGACGCCACGGTGCCGTCACCGTCGGCATCCAATTCTTCAAAAGAAGGCGGCCGGAATCCTGGACCGCCGCCGGGCCGATCCCTCGGCGGCATCGGCGGTCGCGTGCTCTCTCCGGAAGCGGCCTGGCCGCCGAATCCTTGCGGGCCCCGCCCGTTGCCGCCACGCCCGTGCCCGGGGCCTTTCGGGACTTCGCTTTTGTTCAACACGCCATCGCCGTCCGCATCCAACTGGGCAAAATGTTCCATGACGGCCGTTGTCCATACGCTCGAGTATTCCGCCAGGGTCACTGTACCGTCCTGATCGACATCAAGCGCCTTCGCTGTGGGGAAGAACGGCGGCGGACCACCGCCCGGGCCACCGCCCGGGCCACCGCCCGGGCCACCGCCCGGGCCACCGCCCGGTGGGGGCGGTGGGGGCCCTTCGCCGGTGTCCACGCCGTTCTGCGCCCACACCGGCCACGAACCCAGGGCCAGGAGGGCCAGGGCCGTACAACATAGCAGAGACACTTTCGTTTTCATGGCAATGTTCCTTGTGGTTGTCTTCGCGTGCAACGGATTCGCCGAGCGGCCGGCGCTCCGGCGAATACTCCGCCGGAGCGCCGGTGGCATCACTTAGCGAGGACCATCTTCACCTCGGGGCTGGAAGCCCCACCCGCGGCCCGGTCCATCCATCGGGGGCCCCTGGAAGTCCCGTCCCGGGCCCTGCATCCGGCCGCCCTGTTCCGGACCGCCATGCCCGCGGAACTGGCCGCCCCGGGGACCACGCGGCCCGTCGCCCTGTGGCGGACCCGCCGGGCCCTCACCGCGGCCCCGGCCGGGGCCTTGCGCCGGACTCATGTTCGCGTGGAAGTCCAAGAACTCCTCGCGCGAGATTGACCCGTCGCCATCCGCGTCGATCTCCTTGAACAACCGCACCGGATCCATACCGCGCGGTCCGGGCCCACGGAATTCCCCGCCGAACGCCGGTCCGTCCGGGCCTTCCGGGCCACGTCCAAAGCGCGGCCGCTCGTCGCCGGGCCCGCCTCGGAATCCCTCGCGGGGGGGCGGACCCCAGGGCCGATCGAAGTCGCCCGGGCCGCCTTCGGGCATCGGCGGACGCCCGCGGCCAAAACCTTGCTCCCGTCCTTGCGGACACTGCGGTCCGCCCGGCCCCTCGAAGCGAAATGCGAACTTCCCGCCTTCAAACCGGTCCTCGGGCGGACGCATGCCTTCGTGGCATCCCATGCCAGACCTCGGGCCGGGTCCCTGTGCATGACACGCGGGCGGGGTGACCGGGCCGGGGCGTTGTGCGCCCTCAGGAGGGGGAGGGCCGTCCGGACCCGCCGGGGGCATCGGGCGTCCGTCTCTTGCCCCGTCCGGCGGAGGCGGAGGCGGAGGGCCGTCGGGACCGGGCGCGGGCGCCGCCGGGGCGGCTTCCTGCGGTGCACCCGGGGGCGGCGGAAGCGTCGGTCCGCCCGGCGCAACATTTCCCGGCGCTTGACCCGGATCCTGTGCCACGGCACTCGGACCCATCACGCTCAGATAACCCACGACCGCGAACACGGCGAGCAACGCCGCTGCGGTTCTGGTGAAGCGTTTTGTGGAGCGTCCTGTCTGCTTCATGGTAACTTCTCCTTTCGTTGTTTCCGCGGTGCCATCTCTCTGGCCGCTGTAGCAACCATACGCGGCCAACATGACGCGGGATGCGGCGATTGGATTAAGAAACCGTAATCCAATTTCGTTTAGGGCGGCCGGGGCCAGGTGCTATACTCCCATCACGATGCGAATCCTCGTGGTGGAAGACGAGAAGCGGATTAGCAGCTTCGTCCGCAAGGGCCTCGAAGAACAGAACTTCGGGGTGGATGTCTGCGCTGACGGCAATGAGGCGTTCCTCCTGGCCACGACGCAGCGCTATGACGCGATCGTCCTCGACATCATGCTGCCGGGACGGGACGGCCTGAGCGTCCTGAAGCAACTGCGCAGCCAGAAGCACACGGTGCCCGTCATCCTCCTCACGGCGCGAACCGAGCTGGATGATCGCATAGAAGGCCTCAACCTTGGCGCCGACGACTATCTGACGAAACCCTTCTATGTGGAGGAACTCGTGGCCCGGCTTCAGGCGGTGGTGCGGCGCGTGTCGGGCGAGAAGCTGAGTCTGCTCCGCGCGGCCGGCCTCGAAGTCAACCTGATCACGCGCGAAGTCAAGCGCGGCGACAAGCCGATCAAGCTGACCGCCCGCGAGTTCAGCCTCCTCGAATATCTCATGCGATCGCCGGGCCGGGTCTTCACCCGCACCCAAATCCTGGAACATGTCTGGGGCTACAACTTCGATCCCAACACGAACCTCATCGACGTCCACGTGCAGCGGCTGCGGAAGAAGATCAGCCCGGACGAAAAGGAACAACTTATCGAGACCCTGCGCGGCGTCGGGTATCGCTTCAAGAAGACATGAGACTCCAACCGCCACAGCAATTGCGTTCGTTTCGCTTCCGCATCGCGGCGCTCTCCACCGCCCTGTCCGGATTCGTCCTTGTGGCCTTCTGCACGAGCGCCTGGCTCGTCATCCAGCGGGTCAATCTGCATCGCGTGGACGAGGACATTCGCAGGACCGGCATGTTCCCGTTGTCCCTGCCGCAGCCGCCGCCCGACTGGACTTTTGTGGAAGAATCCCTGCGTTTCGTGCTGGGGGAAGAAGAAGGCGACCCCGCCATCCTGCTCGTGAAGGGCCGCCAGAATGAAATCCTGTATCAATCCTCGAATTGGCCCAATGAACTCTCCCCGGACGCCTTCGCCCCCCCCGGAGGTCCCGAGCCTCCGCCGCTGCCGGAACCCATGGAATTCGTATCCCCGCCGCAGCCGCCGCAGCCGCAACAACCGCCGGAAATGGGCGAGATGCGCGGCGATCAACCCGGAGTGCGCGGACCACGCGGCCCCCGGCCATGGGACGGACCGCGGCCCGGACCGCGCAATCAGCCCGGTGCGGGCCCTGCCGAAGGAAGAGGCCCCGGACCGGGCGAAGCCTTCTTTGAAGGGCCAGGCCCCGGACCGGGTGGGGGCCGCGTCGGCGGCCGTGGTCCGGGACGCGGCGAAGGTTTCTTCGGCATGCGCTTCCGAAATCCCGGCGGCCCACCGCCCGCGGCATGGCCCATCGAAACACACGCCTTCTACACCCAGATCGCCGATGGCCGTGAATGGCGCATCGGCGTCATGAGCAACCCGTACGTCACTTTCGTCCTTGGCCGCAACATGGGCCGTTTCTGGAACGAGATGAACGTCCTGCGCAATGTGTTCCTGCTGGCGCTCCCGCTGGCCCTGGCGCTCATCGCCGCGGGCGGGTGGTGGCTCGCCCAGCGCGCGCTGCGGCCCATTCGCGCCCTGACCGCCGCCGCAGAAGGCATCACGGCCCGGGGGCTCGATCAGCGCATCCCCATGCGCGACGAAGACGCCGAATTCAACCGCCTAATCTCGGTCTTCAACGGCATGATGGACCGGCTCGAAAGAAGCTTCCAACAGGCGGTCCGCTTCAGTGCCGACGCCGCCCATGAACTGAAAACGCCGCTGACGATTCTCCAGGGGGAACTCGAACAGGCGCTCCAGGCCGCGCCCGCGGGTTCGGCGCAACAGGAAACCTTCGGAACCCTGCTGGAAGAAGTGCAGCGGCTGAAAGCGGTCAACCGCAAGTTGCTGCTGCTCTCCCTGGCCGATTCCGGGCAGCTCAAGCCGCATCTCGAACCGCTCGATCTCACTACGGCCCTCGAGGAAGCCGTCGAGGACACACAGATCCTCGCGCCCGGCATCACGATCGAGCAGGAGATCGAAGCGGGCGTTTGGGTGGCCGCCGACAAGGATCTCCTGCGCCAGGTGCTCCAGAACCTCACCTCAAACGCAATCAAGTACAACCACCCGAAGGGACTCATCCGATTCATGCTGCGCCGCGCCGGAAATCAGGTCCGGCTCACGGTGGCCAACACCGGTAGCGGCATCCCCCGCGAGGATCGCGACAAGGTTTTCGAACGCTTCTACCGCGCGGACAAGGCCCGAAACCGCGCAGTGGACGGCACGGGCCTCGGATTGAGCCTTTCCCGCGAAATCGCCCGCGCGCACCGCGGCGATCTCGTGCTAGAGAACACCCGCGAAGGGACCGCTGCCTTCACGCTCGTCCTGCCCGCCGCCGAGCCGGCCGGATAACGCTGCAAGGCAACGGCTCGTTTTCGATTGAAACCGCATTCTCGCTCCGTCGAGTCTGTCCAGGAAACAGGAGCCCGTTCATGCGGAATGATCCCCGGCGCGATATCATTCATAACTTCCTTCTTCCCACCCTGCTCTTTGCGGCGCTCGGCGGCATGACGTGGGCCGTCCGGGGCTGCTCCGGCTACGGCGCAGTGAATGGATGCGTCTTCGCCGGCGTAACCTGGGGCGCGGCGTGGTGGTTCATCGCCCGCGACCCGGCCGCCGGACAATCCCGCCGCTACGCCTCGGGCTGGATCGTCCTCGCGCTCGCGGTCGGCATCGGCCTCTCCGGCGGGCGCGGCTGGATGCAATGGCCCAGCTTTTTCCGGGGCGAACTCCTCATTGACGCGCAGGCCGGCAAGTTCGTGCCCATCTCCCGGGGCTACGGCTTTCTGTGGCTCTTCATCGCGGGCGTCCCCTGGGCCGGCATCGGCGCTTGCATGCTTGCGTGGTGCGGTTCCGCGCGGCCCCTCCGTGCCCGCGACTGGCTGCTCCGAATCGGCTGCGGCATTGGCGCGGCCTATGCCGCCCTCCAACTCTTTCACGCGTATCCCGAGATCTTCCTGCCCTTCTACAAGACGATGCAGGCGCAGTATCTCGACGCGATCACGCATCCGGAAACAACCGCGTTCCCCAATCTGCGCCGGCTCTACGGCGACAACCGCCTTGCCATCATGCATCTCGGAATCTACCTCGGCTTTCTGGCGTATGAAATCGGCCGCAGAGACGGGAAGAACGTGGTCCTCATCGCCACCGTCGGCATCCTCAACGGCCTCGGATGGTCCCTGTGTCAGAACTGGCAATGGGCGCAGAACCTCTGGCCCAACTGGAACTTCAACTTCTGGCGCTGCTGGGAATCCTCCGGCGGCATCAGCATTGGCATCGCCTACGGCGTTGCCTATTATCTCGTGAACCGGCCCGACTCCAACGAGGCCATGCAGGCGCGGTGGCAAAACGCCCGCCCGAGCCTGGAGCGATTCGGACTCTACTTCGGACTGCTCCTCGGACTCGGACTCTCCATCAAGAACGGGCTCAGGGGCTGGGCGAACATCTACATCGGAAACGAGGACTACTGGAGCCGCATACTCACCCTGATCATCGGTCCCCTCATGCTGCTCGGACTCCTGTTTCTGCTCCGCCAGTTGTGGCGCAGGCCCTTGCCGTCCCCGCCGCAAGGCGATGTATTCCCGCGCGCCTACGGGATCATCTGGCTCGTGCTCATCGTGCAGAACATCCTCGCACAACTCGTCACCGGCCCCCACAACAACTTCTCCGAAAACGCCTTCTGCGTCTACTACGCCGCCCTGTTCATCCTCTCCGCCGCGATCGTGCGGCACTATCACCGGCTGAAGACCATTGTGGTTTGACCTCGTCCCGCACGGACACTCCGCATAACGTGCCCGCCGGAATCCCCGGGCATGATTCCGCCGCATGTTGTGTTACTCTACTCGTGTTCGTGAATTGCCTGAACAACGGCATGCGGCGGCGCGCGGCAAGTATGGACAGCGTGTCCGGAACCGCAGGGAGAAGCAGCCATGCACGTTCAACCGTATCTCTTCTTTGATGGCCGATGCGAGGAGGCGCTCGAGTTTTACCGCACGGCCCTGGGCGCCGAAGTGACGATGCTGATGCGCAACAGCGAATGCCCCGAACCCGTCACGTGCGCGCCGGGCGCCGAGAACAAGGTGCTGCACTCGAGCTTCCGCATCGGCGAAACGACGCTGTGCGCCTCCGACGGGCATAGTCTCGGACAGCCCGTATTTCAGGGATTCTCCCTGTCGATTAATGTGGCCACGGAGGACGAGGCCGAGCGTGTGTTCGCCGCGATTTCCGAGGGCGGGCAGGTGCAGATGCCGTTGACGAAAACGTTCTTCTCGCCGCGTTTCGGCATGGTCACCGACCGCTTTGGCGTGTTGTGGATGGTTTACGTCGTGCAGTAGAGGCCGGAACAGCCGGCCACGATGACAGACGCGGGACGTCGCGGAACGGCGTGACGCTCAAGCGGGGGAGGGATGAAACACATGCATTCGGGGTACATGCGCGGCGCCGCATGCCGCAGGGCCGCGGTGTTCGCGCCCCTCTTTGTCTTGCTCGCCCTGATTCTGCCGCCCGAGGCCGGCGCCCTGATCTATCGCGCGCCCGAGGGCACGCTCAAGGACAATTGCGTCTTCTGGAATGACGGGACGTTCTACCTCTTCACGATGTACCGCTTCGAGGAGAAAGGAAGCGAACAGGAGCAGTGGCGCAATGTCTGGCTCGCCACCTCCTCCGACGGCGTTCACTGGAAGGGCGTCGGCCCGGTCATCAAAGACGCCCCTTTCGGTATTTACGCCATGCGTGTCTGGAAGGCCGGCGAACGCTTTCTGATGAACCACGGGAGTTTCACCGGCGACAAGCAGGATGTCCTGCGCCTGTGGGAGTCGCATGACCTCGTGCACTGGGAGTACCTCGGGCCGGATTACGACGTGCGACGGCCGGACGGCCAGCGGATTGACCACATGGACGTGATCCCCGTGGAGGAGGCGGGGAAGACGGCCTACTACGGCTACGCCGTCGGCGGCGTGCTGCGCAGCGAAGACGGCGCCAAGTGGACGTGGCTCAGCGAGCTGCCCTTGACGGAGAAGATCCCTATCCGCGTCGTGCAGGAACCGGGCGGATGCCAGTGCATCGGCGGCAAGTACTACTTGCTCGTCGGCGGGTTTTATCCCGGCAATTTCGAGTATGCAACATCGACTTACATCGCCGATCGGCCCGAAGGGCCGTTCCGGCCGGACTATCCCGCGTTCCGGCTGAACGGCTACTCCGGACGCGAACTGGTCGCCCTGTGGGCAGCCTATTGCCGCACTCCCCAGGAACTGCTTCTTTCAAATTACATGCTTGATCCCGGCGGGCGCTTCTGGTGGCACGCCCCGCTCAAGTCGGCCGTTGTGGACGAGGCAGGCCATCTGCGCATGGGCTACTGGAAAGGCAATGAAGCGCTGAAGGGTGCGGCACAGCCTTGTGACGGCAGCCGGGTCCAACTATCGGCCCCGGGTTCGGACAGCGTGCCCGTCACTCAGAATGCGTTCACGATACAAGCGCCGCCGCTCCCGTCAATTCGCTGGATCACTCCCGGAGCCCCCAATCTCGCCCTTGCCTTCCTCGATGCCGTGTTCGATTTTGAAGGAGGCTGCGTGATAGAAGGCGCCCTGAAAGTCACCGCCATGAACGAACTCATCTTCCCCGCCGCGGGTTTGGCGCTGGAGCAGAAAGACCGCGAGGCGACCGCCATCCTCTTTGAAACCTGGAATCAAACCGAGATCGGCACGCTCCGGTGGGCGGATCCGGTGCGATTCGAAGCGAAAGATCGCACAGGCTTCGGCTGCGCTACTGTGGCGGGCATGCCCGCTGGCAAGACCTGCCGCTATCGCCTGCTGATGCGAAAGGGGATCTTCGAGATATATCTCGATGACTTGCTTGTCCAAACCTTTTCCGCATCGAACCTCACGGGCCGCATCGGCTTTGTGGTTCAGGACGGCCGAGGAGACTTTGAGATCCCGAATGTGTGGGAAATGAACTTGTCGTAAGCGCTCCGGCACACGCCGAAGCTGCGGAGGAGTCCGATGATCCAATTACATGCCATGGCCGTGCTTGCAGGGTTGATCTGCGCCGCGGCGCCGGGCCAGGACGCCGAGCGAACGCCCATCTTCCATATTCAGGACCGGAGCGCGGCGCCGCTCCTGCGCGCGGACAAGCCCTGGGAGGACTTCTGCATTGCCGGCGGAACCGTGCTTCGCGAAGGCGCCGTCTGGCGCATGTGGTACGGCGCCTACGATCATCGCTACAAACGGGACGACGATGCGTGCCTGTGCTATGCCGAGTCGGCCGACGGCCTCCAGTGGAGCAAGCCCGAACTCGGCTTTGTGGAATATGACGGCCAGAAGAAGAACAACATCCTGATCTCCGGACCGCAGATAGGCGGATTTGCCTTCTCGATGGTTTTTCTGGACGAAGGAAAGTCCGGGGCCGAGAAGTACAAGATGATCTGGCAGCGCTTCCACCCGGGGGAACAGGCCTGGCAGGTTTACGGCGCAAGCTCGGCCGACGGACTGCGCTGGACACTGCTTCCCGAACCGCTCAGCCGGAAGAACTCCGATACGACAACCACGTGCATCCCCGATGGCGGCAAGTACCGCCTGTATACGCGCATCTGGCGCGGCGGCTGGAGCGGCGTGCGCGTCGTCGGCTACACAGAATCGGATCATTTCGGCGTGTTTCCCGACCCCGTCGAGATTCTCAGTCATGATGACCGCGATCCGGAAGGCATGCAGTTCTACTCCAATGCCGCCACGAAACTGCCTGGCCGGGGCTACGTCATGTTTCCCGCGGCGTTCTACACGAAGAACCAGACTGTACGATGCCACCTGGCCTGGAGCCGCGACGGCGTCCACTTCACCCGTTGCGGCCGGGAACCCCTCCTCGACCTCGGAACCCAGTTCGACACGAAGGGCATCTACGTCGGCCCCGGCGCCGTGCCCGGCGACAAGCCAAACACGTGGTGGTTCTACTACCTCGGCACGAACACGGAACACGACGCCGCTCCGGATCTCCACGGCGCCCAGAACGGCATCGGACGCTTCCTCCTCACCGCCGAATAACGCGCCCTGCCCCATCCGGTCCTTTGCGGTTTCACCGCGACAATGCCGTTTGCGCTCCGGCCGGTTGCGGTGCTATCTCTAGGCGGCACGAGACTCAACAGCGCGCCGCAGAACGGCGCGGGAGGCGGATGTCATGCGATGGATATTCCCTTGCGTTTGCGCGCTGGGCTTCGCGGTGCTTGCCGCGGGCGATTCGCTGCCGCGCGGCGCGGTGCGCCTCGATGGACACGTGTTGTGCGATGCGAACGGCCCCTTTCCCGGATTGGGTGCCACGTACATGCAGGCACTGCGGCACGCAAAATACGACCGCAGCCGCCTGGATAAGGAACTGTCGTTTCTTGCCGCGTGCGGATTCAACTACGTGCGCGTCCTCTCGATGGTGGACTGGCCCGGGTTGGAGATCGCGCCCGTGGAGCACACGAATCGGGACGGCGCGCTCATCCCCGCCTGGCCCGACTATGAGGCACAACTCGCCGGACTGGTGGATGCGGCGTATGCGTACGGGCTGCGCACCCAAGTCACCCTTTTCGCCGATGCCCAGTACATCATGCCCGCACTCGAGACGCGCCGCCAACACGTGCGCCGCGTGACGCAGGCGCTGGCCGGACGGCAGGAGAAGATCATCCTGTACGAGGTCGCAAACGAGGGCTGGCAGAACGGCTTTCCCGGCGAGCGCGGCGTGAGGGACTTGCGCGAACTCGGCCGCATGG